>JBGQDL010000062.1:0-19925 GCA_041495865.1 Thermoanaerobaculia bacterium
CTCCCGTCGTCACCGTCATGGGACACGTCGACCACGGCAAGACGTCGCTCCTCGACGCGATCCGGAAGGAGCACGTCGCCGAGGGGGAGGCCGGCGGCATCACGCAGCACATCGGCGCCTATCGCGTCGTCGCGAAAGGCAAGCCCATCGTCTTTCTCGACACGCCGGGCCACGAGGCGTTCACCCTGATGCGTTCGCGCGGCGCCAAGGCGACGGACATCGTCGTCCTCGTGGTCGCGGCCGACGACGGCGTCATGCCGCAGACGCAGGAAGCGATCGACCACGCGCGCGCCGCGAAGGTGCCGCTCGTCGTGGCCATCAACAAGATCGACAAGCCCGACGCGAACCCGCAGCGCGTCAAGCAGGAGCTCGCCGAAAAGGGCGTCCTCGTCGAGGAATTCGGCGGCGACGTCGTGGCCTGCGAGATATCCGCGAAAAAGAAGATCGGAATCGACCAGCTCCTCGAGATGATCCTGCTGCAGGCCGACCTCCTCGAGCTGAAGTCCGCCGTGACCGGACCCGCCCGGGGCGTGGTGCTCGAGGCGCGGCGCGAGGCCGGGAAGGGCACGCTCGCGACGGTTCTCGTGCAGCAGGGAACGCTCCACGTGGGCGACGTCTTCTTCGCCGGCACGGCGGTGGGCCGTGTCCGCGCCATGCTCGACGACCACGCCCAGCGCGTGACCGAGGCGCCGCCCGCGACGCCCGTCGAGGTCATGGGCTTCGAGGACATCCCGAACGCGGGCGACACGCTGCAGGTCGTGGAGGACGAAGGCAAGGCGCGGCAGGTCTCACAGTTCCGCTCTCTCAAGGAGCGCGAGGAATCGCTCGTGAAGTCCTCGCGCATGTCCCTCGACTCGCTCTTCAACCGGATGAAGGAAGGCGAGATGAAGGATCTCGCGCTCATCGTCAAGGCCGACGTCCACGGCTCGGAGGAAGTCCTCGTCCAGACCCTCGGCAAGCTCTCCACCGAGAAGGTGAAAGTCAGCGTCCTTCACTCCGGCGTCGGCGCCATCTCGGTGAACGACGTCCTGCTCGCGTCGGCCTCCGAGGCCATCATCATCGGGTTCAACGTGAAGCCCGAAAAGAAGGCCCAGGAGCTGGCCGACCACGAGGGCGTCGACATCCGCCTCTACTCGGTCATCTACACGCTGACCGACGAGATCAAGAAGGCCATGACGGGACTCCTCGACACGGTCAAGAAGGAAGTCACGCGCGGGCACGCCGAGGTCCGCGAGACGTTCAAGGTCCCCAAGATCGGGACGGTCTCGGGTTGCATGGTCACCGACGGCGTCATTCCACGCTCGGCTTCCGTGCGGCTCATTCGCGACAGCCGCGTCATCTACGAGGGCAAGATCGGCTCGCTCCGCCGCTTCAAGGACGACGCGTCCGAGGTGAAGCAGGGCTTCGAGTGCGGCATCGGGATCGCGGGCTACCAGGAGGTGAAGATCGGGGACGTCATCGAGGCCTTCGTCATCGAGGAGCTCGCGGGATCGCTGACCTGAGGCGCGCGTGGTCGTCGCCGTCGCCCTTTACGAGTTCCATCTTCCCGGGTGCCGGAGCCTCAAGGAGAAGCGCTCGTTCCTGAGACCTCTCAAGACCCGCCTTCGCGGCGACTTCGAAATCTCGGCCGCCGAAGTCGCCCACCAGGATCTCCTCCAGCGCGCGGGCCTCGGAATCGCCGCGGTGGGACCCGGTCCCGAGGCCCTCGAGCCTCTGCTGCAGAGAATCCGCGGTTTCATCGAGGCGTATGCGGAGGAGCAAGGGGCTGAGATCGCGAACGAAAGGCACGAGCTCGTGGGGTTCGGGGATGTCGGCGCGCCCGGAAGCTCATTCGGAGCCGGGACCTTCGGCTGAAAGCAGGTGACGACCATGGCGACACAGAGACGTTCCGGCGCCGCGCCGGGCAGGCGGCCGAAGAAGGTCGGGGACGTGGTCCGCGCCGAGCTCGCGCGCCTCCTCCGGGAGGACCTGCGGGACCCGGCCATCGGCTTCGCGACCATCACGGACGTCGTCATGGCAGACGACCTGCGCTCGGCACGCGTTTACGTGTCGGTGTTCGGTGAGAAGGACCAATTCACGAAGACGGTGGACGCTCTCAACCACGCCCGGGGACGCTTGCGTTCGCTCGTCGGGAGAAACTGCGCCCTGCGCTGGGCGCCGGACCTCCATTTCGCCGAGGACCACACGCTCGAACGCGGCGCGCGTGTCGAGGAGCTGCTGCGCTCGATCCCGAAGTCTCCGGACGAGCCCGACGTCTCATGACGCCGCGCGACACGGCTCTCGACTCGGACTACGAAGAAATCGCGAAGCTCCTCGCGGCGGGAAGGCGCTTCCTCTTCACCGGCCACCGCAACCCGGACGGCGACGCCCTCGGCTCGGCGCTGGGTCTCGCGCTCGCTCTCGAGGCAAGGGGCAAGGAAGCGCGCGTCGTGATGCGCGACACGTGGTCCTCCGCGTATTCGAAGCTGCCCGCCATCGGGCGGGTGGAGGTGGCGGAAACCCTGCCCGGCGACTGGCCATCGGGCTGGGACGCCCTTTTCACGATGGAGTGCCCCGAGGCGGAGCGCGCGGGCTGGCCGAATCTCCTCGCGGGAAAGGTCGTGAACATCGATCACCACCCGGGGAACACGCGCTACGGCGCGCTCAATCTCGTGGACATTCCGGCCGCGGCCACGGGCGAGATCGTGGCCGACCTGCTCGACCTCCTCGGATGGCCGTTGACCGCCGACATCGCGACCAACCTCTGGGTTTCCCTGGTGACCGACACGGGCTCATTCCGGTACTCGAATACCACGCCGAAGGCGCTCGCTCTCGGGGCGCGCCTCGTGGCCGAAGGCGCGCAGCCCGGGCCGGTGAACGAGTTCCTCTTCGAGGCCGCGCCACTTTCCTCGATCAGGCTCGAGGCTCTCGTCCTGGGCACGCTCGAGCTCCACGCCGGAGGAGCCGTGGCGATCGTAGAGCTTCCACGCCGGTTCTTCGCCGAGAGCGGCGCGAAGGAGGCCGACACGGAGGGGCTGGTGAACCGCGCGCGCGGCATCGAGGGCGTGCGCGCCGCCGCGCTTCTTCGGGAGGGCGAGGACGGAGAAATCCGCTGCTCGCTGCGGAGCAAAGGCGTCGTCGACATCCGGCGCGTCGCCGTGCTCCACGAGGGAGGCGGGCATCCCAACGCCTCGGGCTGCCGCATGCCCGGTACGCTCGCCTCGGCGAAGGCGACGCTCGTCCCCGAGCTGGCCGCGGCCGTCGCCGCCACCGTCCCGGAGGTCGAATGACGGGTCCCGCATCGCACGCGGACGGCCCCACGGGACTCCTCCTCGTCGACAAGCCCGCGAAGCTCACGTCGCACGACGTCGTGGACGTGGCGCGACGGCTTCTCGGCACGCGCCGCATCGGCCACACGGGGACGCTCGACCCCGCGGCGACCGGCCTCCTCGTGCTGTGTGTCGGCCGCGCCGGGCGCTTGCAGTCGTTCCTCACGAGCTGGGAGAAGACCTACGTGGGCACGATGCGCTTTGGCGTCGTGACGGACACCTACGACACGGAGGGGACGCCCGTCGGCGAGCCGCACCCGGATCCTCGCCCGGAGCGCGCGGCCCTCGAAGAGGTCTACCGGTCGTTCACCGGTGAGCTCCGCCAGTCGCCGCCGCCCTTTTCGGCGAAGAGGATCGCCGGGAAGAAGTTCTACGAGCTCGCGCGCCAGGGCGAGGCCGTGCCCGACCTCCCGAAGACGGTGCTCGTGCGCGAGCTCACGATCCTCTCGCTGGAGGGCGACGTGGCGAGCTTCCGCGTCTCGTGCACGTCGGGCACGTATGTCAGGTCGCTCGCGCACGACGTGGGCAAGGCGCTTGGATTCGGCGCGCACCTCGCTTCGCTCCGGCGCACCTCGATCGGGCCCTTTCGCCTCGAGGACGCGCGAACGCTGCCCGATCTGGAGGCGCTCGAGCCCGCGGATCGGCTGACGAAGCCCTTCTGGCTGGGTCTCTCGGAGATCCCGCTCCCGTTCCCGGCGGTTCCCCTGACGCCCGCCGAAGCGGCGAAGGTCAAGAGCGGGCACGGAGTCCCCGTGCGCGTCCCGGCGGAAGCCGCGGGCGCCGCCATGGTGCGACTCGTCTCGGACGGCGAGCTCCTCGCCCTCGGCATCCTCGAGCCGCTCGGCAGAGGCGTCCTCGCCCTCGCGCGCCCGAAGATCGTCCTCGCGAACTAGGGGATCGAGCGAAGCTCCTCGCTCCAAAAGAGATCCCGAAGAAAGTGCGGCCGGTTCGTTTCGCCCACCGAGAGTTTCGCGACGGCATTCCCCGCGCCTTCCGGGTCGGCTTCCCGGCCCAGAACACGTCTGTAGGCAAGCCGCACGAACCTCTCGTCGTCGAGATCCCCGCCTTCCTCCAGGAGGAGCCTCGCCATGGCCGCCTCCAACGGAAAGGATCCGCACGTCGCGACGGGACGCTGCTCCGCCTTCGCGCACTCGATGCGCCTCCCGAGCGCCACGAGACACTCGCCTGAAGGAGCCTCGGGGACCTCACGAGAATCCGCGCGAGTGAGCAGGCGGCGAACGACGATGGGCAGGCGCTCGCTCTGCCCTCTGGTGAGGAGCCGGAGCCCGGCCGAGGTCGACTCGTCGGGCTGAAAACCGAGAATCCACCTGAAGGCCGTCTCAACCGCGGCCGGATCCACGGCCGAAAGCTGCGCCAGCGTCCGCGCGGCAAGCTCGACCAGCTCCGGGCACGAGGCCTCCCTCGGGACCTTCAGACCGCGGCTCTCGAGACCGTACAGAAGACCCTCGAGGCGAAACCACGGAATGCCGTCTCCGAGCTCTTCGACGCTGAGCGTGTGCCGAGCGACGGCGGATCCGAAGTCCTCGAACCACGAGATTTGCTCCGCGATCATGTCGAACTCGAGAAAGTACACGCCCGGCTCGCTCGGGGCGTGGAACTGGAGCGTCAGGATCTCGGCATCTCCGGGCGCCAGGTCGTGCGGCAGGGACGCGCGGCCGAAGTCCCAGTCGACCTCCTCCTCCCCTTGCAAAAGGCGCATGCCGAGACTCACGACTCCCTTCTGTGCTCCGCGATCCGCGGACGCCCGCCAGCTCGCGAGACCGACGTTCTCGGCTCGTACTCGAAAGGTCAGGTGCGAATCCCGCGGCGCCGCCCTGGGACCGCTCTCCACACGGAGCGCCGCCGCGAAGCTCTCCAACGAGATCGCCACGGCTGCACCCGCGAACTTCCGGCAGAGAAACGTTCCTCGATCTCCCCGAACCTCGACGAGCGAGACCTCCGAAAAACCGACGTCGCGCACGAGAGCCGCCATGGCCGAGGTGCTGGGAAGGAACCAGTTGAAAACCGACTCCTTGGAGTCCGGGGTGTTTTCGAAGTAGCCGAGCGGGTGAAGGGTACGGGTGATGGACCCCACCGGAAAGGGAGTGGGGGCCGCGGCAAACACCTCGGGAAGCAGAACCGCTGTTTCGAGGATCAGCATTTCCCGCGTCACGTCGAAGAGTCGCTCCAACGCCAGAATGAGGTGCTTGCAGTGGTAGACGAGACCCAGCGCCAGCGTCACATCGAACTCGCCGAGCGCCTTCCGGCTCAGGTCGTAGACGGAGAGCCTTCGAAACTCGATGTCGAGGTCGAGAGCGCGCCTCACGAACTGCGCCTGCCTCACCTGATGCCGCTGAGAGTCGACGCCGAGGACGTAGGCCGCATTGCGGCGCTTTGCCTCAACGGCGAAGAAACCGCCGTTGCAGCCCACATCCAGGACCCGCAATCCCGTAAGGTCCGGTGGGAGACACTCGCGGATGATCCGCCACGGCCCGAGCGGATGATCGGCCGGCTCGCCGGAGAGGCTCTCCGTTTTCGTTATGACGCCATCGCCCAGGTCGATTCGATGAAACCACGGGCCGAGGCGCTTCACGCCGCTCTTCTTCTCCTCCGGTGTCATCTGGGCTTGTCCTCGTCGTCGCCGACTCAGGGTGCGGCGAAAGGGAAGGCGCCGTCCCTGCGCGAAAGCTTATCAAGGGGCGGGCGAGAGCAGACCGGGGCCGGGAGGACCCCGTTTGACGCCCGGAACCCGTCCCGGTAGACTTCGCGGGCTGAAAAATAAGAGATCTTCAAGGAAAAAACGACATTGGCCCAGCTCACCACGAAGAAGGCGGAAACGATCACCAGCTACCGGCTCCACGAGAGCGACACCGGGTCCCCCGAGGTCCAGGTCGCGCTTCTTTCCAAGCGCATCTCCGAGCTGACCGAGCACTTCAAGGCCCACGCCAAGGACCATCATTCGAGGAGGGGTCTCCTCCAGATGGTCGGTCGGCGGCGCCGGCTGCTCGATTACGTGAAGAGGCGTGACTCGGAGCGGTACCGAGCCCTGATCGAGCGCCTCGGACTGCGCAAGTAGTCCTTCTTCCCTCACGTACGGCGGCACGCCCCGGCCCGCATTCCGCGGCCTGGGGTTCTCGTTCCCGCCGGGCTGGGCCACGCGAAAGGAATCTCCCATGCACGACACCCTGACCGTCGATCTCGATGGCCGTTCACTCACGATCGAGACGGGCAAGCTCGCCAAGCAGTCCGACGGCGCCGCCGTCGTGAAGTGCGGCGACACCGTGGTCCTCGTGACCGCCTGCTACGCGAAGGAATCGAAGGACATCGACTTCCTCCCCCTCACCGTCGAATACAAGGAGTACCAGTACGCGGCGGGCCGGATCCCGGGCGGCTTCTTCAAGCGCGAGGGGCGCCCGACCGAGAAGGAGATCCTCACGTGCCGGATGATCGACCGGCCGTTCCGCCCGCTCTTTCCCGACGGCTTCAACCACGAAACGCAGATCGTGGGCCTCGTCCTCTCGGCCGACGGCGAAAACGACCCGGACATCCTCGCGATCAATGGCGCTGCCGCCGCGCTCGCGATCAACACGATCCCCTTCCAGCACGTCCTCGGCGCCGTCCGCGTCGGAAAGATCGGCAACCGCTTCGTCTTCAACCCGACCGCGAAGGAGCGCAAGGAGTCCGAGCTCGACCTCGTCGTCGTCGGCACGCACGACGCCGTTTCGATGGTCGAGGCAGGCGCGAAGGAAGTCTCCGAGGCCGTGATGCTCGAGGCCATCCTGCGCGGCCACGAGCAGGTCCGGAAGATCGTCGCCGCCATCGCCCAGATGGCCGGGCGAACGAGCGTCGTCAAGGCGCCTTTCAAGTCGCCCGGGCCGGTTCCCGCGGACTTCGCCGCCGCCATCCGGAACCAGTGGGAGGGCCCGATGATGGAGGCCCTCACGCACCCTGGAAAGATCGAGTCGTACGCGAAGATCAAGGAAGTCAAGAACTACGGCGTCGAGCTGATTCCCGAGGACCAGCCCGACAGGCGCAAGCAGGCCAAGCGCGCCCTCTCCGAGCTGGTCGAGACGCTCACGCGGGAAACCATCGTCCAGAAGAGAAAGCGCCTCGACGACCGCGCCTTCGACCAGATCCGCCCGATCACGGTCGAGGCCGGCGTCCTCCCGCGCACGCACGGCTCGTGTCTGTTCACGCGCGGCGAGACGCAGGCGCTCGTCACGGTGACGCTCGGCACGTCCGACGACACGCAGCTCATCGAGGACCTCGAGGGCGAGTCCGAGCGCGCGTTTCTCCTCCACTACAACTTCCCGCCGTTCTCCGTCGGCGAGGTGAAGCGGTTCGGCTCCCCCGGCCGCCGCGAGATCGGCCACGGCCGCCTCGCGTGGCGCTCGCTTCAGGCCGTCCTTCCCGACGAGAAGGATTTCCCGTACACGATTCGGGTCGTGTCCGACATCCTCGAGTCGAACGGCTCGTCGTCGATGGCGACGATCTGCGGCGGCTCGATCGCGCTCATGGACGCCGGCGTCCCGGTCAAGGGCGCGGTCGCGGGCGTCGCGATGGGCCTCGTCAAGGAAGGCGACGCGTTCGCCGTCCTGACCGACATCGCGGGCCAGGAGGACCATTACGGCGACATGGACTTCAAGGTCGCCGGCACCCGCACGGGCATCACCGCCCTGCAGATGGACATCAAGATCGGCGGCATCACCCCGCAGATCTTCGAGCAGGCGCTCGAACAGGCCCGCCACGGCCGCCTCTTCATCCTCGACAGGATGGAGCAGACGCTCCACGCCGCGCGCCCCGAGCTCTCCTCCTTCGCGCCGCGCCTTCTCACGATCACCGTGCCCGAGGAGAAGATCCGCGACATCATCGGCTCCGGCGGCAAGACGATCCGCGCGCTCCAGAAGGAGTACTCCTGCAAGATCGACGTGCAGGACGACGGCACCGTCACGGTGGCCTCGAGCGACCTCGGGACCGCCGAGAAGTGCCTCGAGGCGATTCGCCAGCTCACGACGGTGCCCGAGATCGGGACCGAGTACCTCGGCACGGTCATGCGCATCGAGCCCTACGGATGCTTCGTGCAGATCCTCCCCGGCATGGACGGGCTCGTTCACATCTCGGAGCTCGCACCGGGCCGCGTACGCGAGACGACGGACGTCGTGAAAATGGGCGACAAGGTCAAGGTCAAGATCATCGCGATCGATCCCGTGAACGGGAAGATCAAGCTCTCGCGCCGCCAGGCTCTCACCCAAGAGGAGAGCGCGGCCGAGGTCGAGCGCCTCGGCCTCACAGCGGTGGCGGCGGGCGAGGGAAACGGCGGCCGCGACGAGAGACCCCGGCATTTCGACCGTGACCGGCGTCCGGGCGGCGGAGGCGGCTTCAGAGGCGGACGGCCCGGCGGCGGCGGTTTCAGAGGGAACAGATAAGTAAGAGAGAAAGACCGGGATTTTCTTAGAAAGGGTCGAAGGGCAGGGCCGCGCGGGTGATGTACGCCCAGCCCCTTCCCGTGTTCACTTTCTAAGAGAATCTTCGCTTCTCTTTCCGAGTCGCCGCTCCGGCGGCGCGATGCCGGAAGGCTCGACGAGCGAGCTCGAGCGGTCGCCGCTTTCGGCCCAGTACCTCACGGCCGCGATGCCGACCTGCCGCCGCGCGTCGTCGCCCCCCTCCTCTAGATAGCGGCGAACCTCGACCGCCGCCGCGGGCGGCCCTTCCAGCCCCTCGGCGATCGTCGCGTAGACGAGCGTGTCCGAGAAGCGGTGCCGTTCCGCGGGGATGACGGAAGGAAGCAGGGGAACGACGGACAACGCACCCCCGATCGCAGCGAGCAGGAGGGCCTTTCGCGTCCGGTGACCGCGCATTTCTTCGAGGGTGAAGAGAAGGAAAAGCCCCGCGCCGAACGCGAGCGGCCCGGCCATCGCCACGCGATAACGGGAAGTCGTCTGGACGAGGACGCACGCGGCGAGAGGCGTGAGGATCGCAACGACGGCGAGGGCGAATTCCCCCTTTCGAAGCACGCCGCGCGTCCGCGCGGCGAACAGCCCGACGATTCCGGCTCCGAGCAGACAGGGAAAAACCGGGAGCACTCTCAGAATCTCCAGCCGGTCGCGGAAGAAGTAGAAGTTCGCGTTGTCGGGGATCTCGTAGACGTTGAAGAACGTCGCGAGCTTCTTGAGGAACAGCTTCGGCAGCTCCATCGGCTCCTCCCGGTAACCCGCGAGAACGAGCTTCGCGGTCTTCAGCGTCGAGCCGCCCGCTTCCTCGAGGATCTCCTTCATGTCCGGCGGCGGGTTCGTCGTCGCGTTCGCACCGTGGCCGTTGCCCCACGCGAGGCCGATCGCCTGCCGCGTGTCGAAGGTCAGCGGCGGCACTCCCGCTGAAATGTTGCGGGCGGCGAGAACGCCGACCGGGATCGCCAGGCCGAGAATTCCGAAAGCGAGACAGCGGCGGCCTGCGCCGCCGCCCGGGGATTTCTTAGAAGGTGAAGAGAAGGAAAGACAATAAAGAGATACGAGGGCCAGGGGCGCGACTGTCTGCTTGAGCAGGATGGCGAGGCCGCCGAGGAGCCCCAGAGCAAAGGCGCCCCCTCCGCCGCGCATCCATCGCGCGCGCTCCGCCGCCCGCTCTTCCCCTTTCAAAGAAATCTTCTCGTCCTCTTCGGACCTTACCCTCGCGATCAGCGGCCACGCGACGAGGAGCGTCGAGACGTGCGCGACGGGGCCGTCGCGGTAGAGGAAGAAGTCGTGGAAGACGAGCGGTCCATAAGCCCCGTAGAGGCTGCCCGCGGCCAGCGCGCACCAGAACGCGCCGCGGCCTTCTCCGAGTCTCTCGACCGCCATCGCCACGCACGCCGAGGCGAGGCACGCGAGAAGCATCTGCAGGATCCGCGCCGGCAAGAACGGCGACCCGAAGACGAGGCGCACGAGCGCGAGAAAGTAGGGGTACAGCGGTCCCGCGTAGTACGCGTTCTTCTGATACCAGCGCTCCCACGTTTCCGGAGGGCCGTAGGTCCTCTGCCAGTTGAAGTACGCCCGGTATGCGGGAACGTCGGCCCAGTTCCCGGCCGCGAGGCGGGCCGACCACTCGACGTATGCGTGCTCGTCCGTCTCCATCCAGAGGTGCCACGACGCGAGCGGCGTCGCGGCGAGCGACGCGAGCGAGGCGGCGCGCAGCGCGAGGACGAGCGCGAACACGGCGGCGGGCGCCGTGATGCGCGCGCGGAGGGCGCGGGAAGCCACACGGGGATTCTAGGGGTATCATTTCCCCGTGACGCGGCACGCCCGGCTCCTGATCGTCGTCGCCGTCTCGCTCGCGATTGCGGCGACCGGACTCTGTTCGTCCCTGTCGGCGGGCGCGGCGGCATCCTGCCCGGTGGCGGACGCTCCGCGGCAAGACGCGTGCTGCGATCAGGAGCAGGGGAACGACGCCTGCCCCGAAGCGCCGGCGCGTCCGACGTGCCGTCCGTGCGACGGCACCGTCGCGTTTCTTCTGAAGGAGAGGACCGCCGATGGCGACGCGCCGCGCGCGAGTCTCGCGCATGTCCCCGCTCTCGCGCCGCGCCCGGCCGCCGCAATCCGCCGCGCGGCGACCTCTCTTCACCTGTCCTCCCTCTCCTCCTCCCCTCCTCTCCATCTCCTGAACGTGACCTTTCGGAACTGAGACGACGCGACCACAGCATGTCGTTCTTTCTTTTTCCTTACTTCTAAGAAGTTCCGAATCCGAATCTCCGAAAACCCGAAAAACACCGGAGCGGAAGCTCCGAGGAGAAGAACCATGAAGAAGACATTGTTCGCGTTGCTGTTCGTTCTCGCCGCCGCGCTCGGGACGGTCGCCTCCGCCACATCCAGCGCTTCGTGCTGCGGCGGAGGCTGCGGCGGCGATCCGACCTGTTGCGCGAAATAGCGCGCGTTTTCCCGTGACCTCGAAGGGCCGCCGGGCGACCGGCGGCCCTTCCCTTATCTGGTACATTCCCGCCCCCGAGACTCACGAACGAGATGTCACAGATCTTCAATCGGAGCACGAATGCCATCGCCCGACTTTCGATCTGGGGCGCGGTGTTCATCCTCGGCGGCCTGGGGTGGGCCGCCTCCATCCTGAACCGCTCCGCCTACAACACGAACCAGGGCGTCACGGTGAAGCAGCCCGTGCCGTTCGGCCACGAGCACCACGTGGCGGGGCTCGGCCTCGACTGCCGCTACTGCCATTCCTTCGTCGAGAAGAGCGCGTCGGCCGGCATCCCGCCTACCGCGACCTGCATCAACTGCCACAAGCTGATCTGGAACGACAGCCCGATGCTCGAGCCCGTCCGCGAGAGCTTCCGGACCGGAAAGCCCCTGGACTGGAGGAGGGTCTACGACCTGCCCGACTTCGTCTACTTCGACCACAGCATCCACGTGGCGAAGGGCGTCGGGTGCGCCTCGTGCCACGGCCGCATCGACAAGATGCGCCTCACGTCGCAATTCCCCTCGCTCCAGATGGAGTGGTGCCTCGCGTGCCACCGCAACCCGGAGAGATTCCTGCGCCCGAAAGACAAGATCTTCGACCTCGCCTGGGCCGCCGCCGATCAGGAGACGCTCGGGAGAGCGCTCGCGAAAGAGAACCATCTCCGGTCGACGGTCGCGCTCACGAACTGCAGCACGTGCCATCGATGAAGACACTCGACGGTCCCGATTTCTGGCGCAGCCTCGAGGAATACGCCGGCACGCCCGAGTTCGCCGAGCGGCTCTCTCGCGAATTCCCACAGTACGCCTCCGAATGGGACGAGGGCGTGAGCCGCCGTCGCTTCCTGGAGCTCTCGGGCGCTTCGCTCGCGCTTGCCGGCCTCACCGCCTGTGTGAAGCAGCCGCGCGAGGGCCTCGTGCCCTACGTCAGGCAGCCCGAGGAGGTCGTTCCGGGCCGCCCGCTCTTTTTTGCGACCGCCTTCACGCTCGGCGGTTATGCCACGGGGGTCCTCGTGGAAAGCCACACCGGCCGCCCCACGAAGGTGGAAGGCAACCCGCAGCATCCCGCGAGCCTCGGCGCGACGGACCTCTTCGCGCAGGCGTCGGTGCTTTCGCTCTACGATCCGGACCGCTCGCAGACGGTCACGAAGCTCGGCCAGATTCGCACGTGGCCGGCCTTCGCCGAGGAGCTTCAGGCCCGCGTGAAGACGCACCGGGCGATCGGCGGCGAAGGCTTCCGCCTGCTGACGCCGACGGTCACGTCGCCGGCACTCGCGGAGAAGATCAGGGAGCTCAACGCGATCCTCCCGAAGGCGCGCTGGCACCAGTGGGAGCCCGCGGGACGCGACCTCGTCCGGGCCGGCGCCCGCATGGCATTCGGCCAGCACGTCGAGACGCGCTACGACTTCAGCCGGGCCGACGTCATCGTCTCTCTCGACGCGGATCCCTTCGCCTTCGGGCCGGGCTCGCTCGTCTACGCCCGGGCCTTCGCGCGGCGCCGGCGCGAGGCCGCGACCGGGGCCGGAGCGCCGCCGCGCTATTACTCGATCGAGACGACGCCCACGAGCTCCGGGGCTCTCGCCGACCACCGCATCTCCCTGAAGCCGTCCGAGCTCCACGCCGCCGCCGCCGCGCTCTTCGCCGCGGCCTCGGGTGGGGCGGCGGACCCGCGCTTCCCGTGGACCGCCGCGTGCGCGGCCGACCTGAAGGCGCACGCGAGCCGCAGCCTCGTGATCCCGGGAGAGTACGCGCCCGCCGAGGTCCACGCGATCGCGCACCTCCTCAACGGCGCGCTCTCCAGCCACGGCGCGACGGTCCTCCTCACGGACCCCGTCGAGGCGGATCCCGTCGACCAGCTCGCCTCGCTCGCGTCGCTCGTCACCGACATGAGGGCGGCAAAGGTCGACACGCTCCTCATCCTGGGCGGAAATCCCGCCTTCGACGCGCCTGCCGACTTCGGCTTCACCGACGCGCTCCAAAAAGTCGCCTTCCGGGCGCGCCTCGGCCTCCACGACGACGAGACGAGCCAGTACTGCCAGTGGCACGTGAACGAGGCGCACGAGCTCGAGGCCTGGGCCGACGCGCGCTCTTTCGATGGCACGGCGACGATCCTCCAGCCCCTCATCGAACCGCTCTACGGCGGGAAGTCCGCGCTCGAAGTCCTCTCCGCGGCGCTCGGGCAGCCCGCGGCGAAGGGGCTCGACCTCGTCAAGGCATATTGGCGGAAACAGCATCCGGAGGGCTTCGATGCCTTTTTCCGCAAGTCGCTTCACGACGGCTTCGTCGAAGGCAGCGCGCTGCCCGCGAAGACCCTGAGGCCGAAGGCGAACATTCCGCCGCCCGTTCCCGCGATGGCGGTGGCCGCCGGCCTCGAGGTCGTCTTCCGCCCCGATCCCGGGATCTTCGACGGCCGCTTCGCGAACAACGGCTGGCTTCAGGAAGTTCCCAAGCCCCTCACGAAGCTCACGTGGGACAACGCCGCGCACA
This sequence comes from Thermoanaerobaculia bacterium, assembly GCA_041495865.1. Classification (GTDB taxonomy): domain Bacteria; phylum Acidobacteriota; class Thermoanaerobaculia; order UBA5066; family UBA5066; genus Fen-183. Next base: position 13,733 of record JBGQDL010000062.1, read on the forward strand.
TGAGCCCCGCGACGGCGCAGATGCTCGGTGCGAAGAACGAGGACATCGTCGAAATCGCGGTGGCCGGCGCGGCCCTCGCGGCGCCCGTGTGGATCCTGCCCGGCCAGCCCGACGATGTCGTGACGCTGCACTTCGGCCACGGGCGTACGCGCGCCGGCCGCGTCGGCAACGGCACCGGCGTGAACGCGTACCTCGTCCGCCCGGCCGCGGGGCTGTGGGTCGCGCCCGGGGACGCGCGGAAGACGGCCGGCACGCACGCGCTCGCCACGACGCAGCACCACTTCAACATGGAGGGGCGGCACCTCGTTCGCACGGGCACGTTCGAGGAGTACCGCAAGGACCCGGAGTTCGCCCGCAAGCTCGAAGAGGTCCCGGCGATCAGCATGTACCCCGGGTTCAAGTACGACCAGCACGCCTGGGGCCTCGCGGTGAACCTGTCGTCCTGCACCGGGTGCAATGCTTGCGTCGTCGCGTGCCAGTCCGAGAACAACATCCCGACGATCGGCAAGGACCAGGTCAGGCGCGGGCGCGAGATGCACTGGATCCGGATCGACAGGTACCACGAAGGGACACCCGAGAATCCCGCCGTGCACAACCAGCCCGTCATGTGCATGCACTGCGAGCAGGCCCCCTGCGAGGTCGTCTGTCCCGTCGCCGCCACGACCCACAGCGAGGAAGGCATCAACGAGATGACCTACAACCGCTGCATCGGGACGAAGTACTGCTCGAACAACTGCCCCTACAAGGTGCGCCGCTTCAATTTTTTCGACTACAACAAGGACAAGCACCTCCCCGTCCTCACGCTTCTCGCGAACCCGAACGTCACGGTCCGCCAGAAGGGCGTCATGGAGAAGTGCAATTACTGCGTCCAGCGCGTGAACCGCGCGCGCATGGACGCCGAGAAGGAGAACCGGCGGGTGAAGGACGGCGAGGTGCTCACGGCCTGCCAGCAGGTTTGCCCGACGGAGGCGCTCGTCTTCGGCGACATCAACGACCCGACGTCGAAAGTCGCGAAGCTGAGAAGTGAAAAGCTGAATTACGGACTGCTGGAAGAGCTCAACACCCGTCCCCGCACGACCTATCTGGCGAAGCTCACCAACCCCAATAGAGATTTGCTTAGAAATGAATAGGGCTGATGTGCTGGCTCTTCCCTATTACCCTTCTAAGAAGATCTTCTTCTTTTCTTCTCCTAAGCAAATCTTCCCGGGTCTCTTCTGATGTCCACCAACATCGAGCGGCCACCGGTGATTGCGCCCGGCTACACGCCGGCGAGCGTCACCGACAAGATCAGCGCCGTCGTCCTCGCCAAGACGCCGAAGTGGTGGTACGTCGGCTTCGCGATCTCTTTTCTCGCGGCCCAGCTGCTCTTCATCACGATGGCGAAGCTCCTGGTCCTGACCGTCGGGATCTGGGGCATCAACATTCCGGTGGCCTGGGGAATCGACATCGTCAACTTCGTCTGGTGGATCGGCATCGGCCATGCCGGCACGCTCATCTCGGCGATCCTGCTGCTCCTCCGCCAGACGTGGCGCACGTCCATCAACCGCTTCGCCGAGGCGATGACGCTCTTCGCGGTCGCGGCGGCCGCGCAGTTCGTCGTGTTCCACACGGGCCGCCAGTGGCTCGCCGTGTACTGGCTCTTCCCGTATCCGAACACGATGGGCCTGTGGCCCCAGTTCCGCAGCCCCCTCATGTGGGACGTCTTCGCCGTCTCCACGTATGCCACGATCTCGGCTCTCTTCTGGTTCGTGGGCCTCATCCCCGATCTCGCCACGCTGCGCGACCGCAGCAGGCACTGGTTCGGGAAGATCACGTACGGGATGCTCGCGATGGGCTGGCGCGGCTCGGCGCGGCACTGGCACAACTACGAGACGACGAGCCTCCTCCTCGCCGGGCTCGCGACGCCGCTCGTCGTCTCCGTCCACACGGTCGTCAGCTTCGACTTCGCGGTCGGCATCATTCCCGGCTGGCACGCCACGATCTTCCCGCCCTACTTCGTCGCGGGCGCCATCTACTCCGGCTTCGCCATGGTGATGACGCTCGCGATCCCGCTTCGCAAGGTGTTCGGGCTCGAGGACTTCATCACGATGCGGCACCTTTCGAACATGGCCAAGATCATGCTCGCGACGGGTCTCATCGTGGCCTATGGGTACGGGATCGAGCTGTTCATGGCCTGGTACAGCGGCAACACGTTCGAGACTTTCATGATGAAGAATCGCATCCTCGGGCCCTACGGCTGGATCTGGGGGCTTCTCGTCCTGTGCAATGTCATCACGCCGCAGTTCCTGTGGCTCAAGAAGGTCCGCAACTCGGTCGTCGTGCTCTTCGTCATCTCGATCGTCGTGAACATCGGCATGTGGCTCGAGCGCTTCGTCATCATCGTCACGAGCCTCCACCGCGACTTCCTGCCCTCCTCCTGGGACATGTACACCCCCACCGTGTGGGACTGGTCCTTTTTCGTGGGCACGCTCGGCCTCTTCCTCTCGCTGATGTTCCTCTTCATCCGGTTCCTCCCCGTCATCTCCATCTTCGAGATGCGCACGATCGCGACCGGAGACCCGGCTGACGTGAAATCGAAGGTGCATCCGTGAAGAGCTTCATCGGACGGCTCTTCGCCCGGCACGTGAAGCCGGAGGTCGGCACGCCGGGCCCGCGGGCGGCCGGGGGTGACCTGCCGCCGCATCTCTTCGGCGTCATCGCCGAGTTCGCGAACGCCGAAGAGCTCCTTCAGGCGGTCCACGCGACCCGCAAGGAAGGTTATCAGGTCCTCGAGGCTTACACCCCCTATCCCATCGAGGAGCTGAACGACGCGATCGGCCACGGCCCGTCGCGCGTTCCGCTTCTCGTCCTCCTCGGCGGAATCACGGGCGGCCTCTTCGGCTTCTTCCTCCAGTACTGGACCTCCGCCGTCGACTACCCGCTGAACATCGGAGGGCGCCCGTACAACAGCTGGGTGTCCTTCATCCCGATCACGTTCGAGTGCACGATCCTCTTCGCGGGGCTCGCGGCCGTGCTCGGCATGCTCGTTCTGAACGGCCTGCCGATGCCGTACCACCCGGTCTTCTCCGTGCCGCGCTTCCAGCTCGCCTCGCGCGACCGGTTCTTCCTCATGATCCTCGCGCGCGACCCGCTCTTCCGGTCCGGCGACACGTTTCGCTTCATGGAGACGCTCGGTGGAAGCCACGTCTCGGACGTGGAGGACTGATGCGCCGGATTCTCCTCCGGCCCGTCGTGCCGGCCGTGCTCGCCCTCGTCCTTTCCGGCTGCCGAAACGACATGCATCGCCAGGCCAAGATCAGGCCTTTCCGCGAGAGCAAGTTCTTCGCGGACGGCGCCTCGATGCGCGCGCTGCCCGAGGGCACCGTGGCTCGCGGCTTCCTCCGCGACGACGCCGCGCTCTCGCGCGGCCAGGCGCCAGACGGCAAGTTCGTCGAGCGGATCCCCGTTCCGCTCACGCGCGCGCTCCTCGCGCGCGGCCGGGAGCGCTTCAACATCTTCTGCTCGCCCTGCCACGGCCGGACGGGCCAGGGCCAGGGCATGATCGTGCAGCGCGGCTTCAAGCGCCCGCCCTCCTACCACATCGACCGCCTGAGGGCCGAGCGCGCGGGCTACTTCTTCGACGTCATCACGAACGGCTTCGGGCAGATGTCGGGCTACGCCGCGCAGGTGCCTCCCGGGGACCGCTGGGCGGTCGTCGCGTGGGTCCGCACGCTCCAGGCCTCGCACCACATGCCCGGGGAATTCTTAGAAAGGGAAGACAGGAAACGCCTTGACACCGCCGCGCTCGCGAGCGAGCCGGAAGATGAAACCTCTGGACATTCACCTTCTAAGAAATCTTCTCTTTCTTCGTCCTCCTCCGAAGCAAAATGACCGACTCTCGTTGGACCCCGCCCGTCGCCGATCTCGCCGCCCTCGGCCGGCGAGGCCTCGTCGTCGGGGCGCTTGCCGGCGTCGCCTCGGCCGTCGGTCTCATTTCCAGCCCCGCACAGTTCTACCGCTCGTATCTCGTGGCTTTCGTCTTCGTCCTCGGCGTCTCGCTCGGAAGCCTCGCGATCTCGATGCTCCATCACATGTCGGGAGGCGCGTGGGGCCTCGTCATCCGGCGCATCCTCGAGGCCTCGTCGCGCACTTTGCCGCTCGTCGCGCTTTTCGCGGTTCCGCTTCTCTTCGGGCTCAAGCACCTCTACCCGTGGGCCGACCCCGCCCGGGTCGCGGGCGACGAGATCCTCAAGCACCGCGCGACCTACATGAACCCGGCCGGCTTCGCGACCCGGCTCGCCGTCTGCCTGCTCCTCTGGACGCTCTTCGCCCGGACGCTCAGCCGCCTCTCGAAAAGGCAGGACGAGGCCCCGGCGCCGGGCCTCGAGCGCCGGATGCAGCTCGTCGCGGCGCCCGGGCTCGCCCTCTATTGCCTGCTCGTCAGCGTGGCCTCGGTAGACCTCCTCATGTCGCTCGATCCGCACTGGTACTCGGCGATCTTCGGCGTGTACGTGGTGGGCGGTCAGGCGATCGCCGGAATGGCGTTCACCCTCCTGGTGTCTCTCTTTCTCGCCCGCCGCGAGCCGATGCGCGAAGCCCTCCAGAGTCGCCACGTGCACGACCACGGCAAGCTCCTCCTCGCCTTCACGATGCTCTGGGCGTACTTCGCGCTCTCGCAGTTCCTCATCATCTGGTCGGGAAACCTCCCGGAGGAGATCTCGTTCTTCAAGGACCGGCTGACGGGCGGCTGGGGCGCCGTGTCGCTTTCGCTCGCGCTCTTCCACTTCGCCGTGCCGTTCGTCTTCCTCCTCTCGCGCGACTTCAAGCGCGACCTCGGGAAGCTCGCCTGGGTCGCCGGGCTCCTCCTCTTCATGCGCTGGGTGGACCTCTTCTGGCTGGTCTCCCCCGCCTTTCATCCCGGCAAGCTGAGCCTCGACTGGCTGGACCTGACGACACCCGTCGCGCTCTCCGGCCTCTGGCTCGCGGCGTTCGCGCGCGAGCTGGGCGCGCGCCCGCTCCTCCCCGTGAACGACCCGAATCTCGCCGTCGCGCTCGAGGTGCACGCCCATGGCTGAGCGGCAGGCACCCGGCTCTCCCGAAGCCGGCCCGGTCGACGGCGAGCTGGACTTCCGCGGCATCCTCGTCTTCGTCGGCGGACTTGTGGCCGTCACGCTCGTCGTCATGGGCCTCATGTGGGGCGTCGCGGTCTTCTTCAGGGGCTCGCTCGCGCGGGAGGATCCCGCGCCGCCCGCGCTCGCCGAGGCCCGGGAGGCGCGCGTGCCTCCGGGGCCGAACCTGCAGCCGAATCCCACGGCCGACCTCGCGGCTTTCCGCGCCGCCGAAGAGACTGAGCTCGCGACCTGGGCATGGGTCGACAGGGAGAAGGGCGTTGCCCGCGTGCCGGTCGAGCGCGCCCTGGAGATCGTCGCCTCCCGTGGCCTGCCCGCGCCGCCGCCCATGCCGCCTCCGGCGCCGGCCGCGGAGAGCGCCCCATGAAGAGCGTGTCCGTCGTCCTGCTCGCCCGGCTCGCGCTCCTCGCGCTGCCCCTCGCTCCCGCCGCACCCCTTCGCGCATCGGGAGCTCCGGGCTCGCCGCCGCCGGAGGCCCCTCTCCCTCTCCCCCCGATCAAGGACGTCGGCTTCGAGCAGAAGCTCGGCGAGGCGATCCCGCTCGATCTCGTCTTCCGAGACGAGGCGGGCGAAAGCGTGCGCCTCGCCCGGTACTTCGGGAAGCGCCCCGTCGTCCTGTCCCTCGTCTACTTCAACTGCCCGATGCTCTGCGGCATGACGACCGACGGCCTCGTGCGGAGCGTGCGCGCCCTGCGCTTCGAGCCGGGGACCGACTACGAGATCCTGTCCGTGAGCTTTGACCCGCGCGAGACCGCCGAGATGGCGTCCGAGAAGAAGCGCACGGTCATGGCGCAGTACGGGCGGAAGAGCGGTCCGGGGGGCTGGCACTTCCTGACGGGCGACGCCGCCTCCGTCGCGGCGCTGACTTCGGCCGTCGGATTCCGGTACGTGTGGGACGCGGAGCAGAAGCAGTTCGCCCACGCGACCGGCATCGCCGTGCTCACCCCGCAGGGCCGCATCGCGCGGTACTTCTTCGGGATCGAATACCAGCCGAAAGACCTCCGCCTCGCGCTCATCGAGGCATCGGAGGAGAAGATCGGTAACCTCGTCGACCAGCTCTTGCTTCTGTGCTACCACTACGACCC
>JBGQDL010000063.1:0-19894 GCA_041495865.1 Thermoanaerobaculia bacterium
GGCGCTCGTTCTGGACCGCCGCGGGGCCCACGATGAAGGCCGTCGGTTTCCAGATGGCGGTCGGGATGCTCTTCCTGGCCGTGCTCGCCGGGGCGCTCACTTACGTGGTCCTCGTGAACCTCATCCGGCGCCACCGGGCGAAGCTCGCCCGTGCTGACGTGACGGGGGGCGAGGGGAAAGAGGCTGTGCGCGTCGGGATCGGCCCGCCGCCCGGTTAACGCGCGCGCTTCCGTTCTTTGCCGCGCAGCGTCCTCGTCGAACGCCTGGAATCCGTGAACCGGACGGTCAGGAGAACGGAGCCGAGGAGGATCGCGTCGGCGTCCTGGAGCCGGGCGGGCACCGTCACGGCCTTTCCGTCGAGGAACGTGCCGTTCTTGCTGCCGAGGTCCTCGAGCGTCGCCTGTGAGCCGAGCACCGTGATCCGCGCGTGTCGCCGCGAGACCGCGGTGTCGTCCAGAAACACTTCCGCCGCCGGGTCGCGCCCGAGCACGTTTTCGCCGTTCGCGAGCGCGAACGTGCGCCCGTCGGCGATGAGTGCGACCCCGCTCGTCCCGCCGCGCCGATCCTTCGGATCCTCCTCGACCGCCGCACCAGAGAACGCGTAACCGTACCCGTGGACGGTGCGCACGGAGCCGTCGCGGCGTCCTTTCTCGCCAAGGGCTGCGCGCAGCTCGGCGGCGAGGTTCGCGAGATTCGTCTCGACGACGAACGTGTCGGGCCAGAGGACCTCGTGAAGCTCGGCCTTGGAGAAGGCCCTTGGCCGGCGCGCGAGGAGGAGGTCGAGGAGAAGAAACGCCTTCGGGGAGAGCGGGACGGGGCGCCCCCCGCGCGAGAGCTCGCGGCTCTCCCGATCGAACACGCAGTCCCCGATACGGAGGCGCATGGCTTTTCCCCGACGATAACAGACGAATTCCTGAAAAATCCTGAGGACTTTTCTCGCACGGGGCGCCATGCTTTCCCGAGAAACGAAGAAGAAAGAGGATCCGAAGCGGGCCGTGAGATCGTCGTAGAACATGCTGGGAGCAGGCTTGAGCGTCGAGGCTGACACCTTCGAGGGGACGGATCGGTACACGATCCAGCGCTGTCTCGGTGCCGGCTCCTTCGGCACCGTCTACGAGGCCTTCGATCGCGAGCGCGGGGCGTCCGTCGCCTTGAAGGTGCTCAAGCTGGGCGACCCGGCGGCCATCTACCGCTTCAAGAAGGAGTTTCGTGCGCTCGCCGATCTGTCTCATCCGAACCTGGTCCAGCTCTACGAGCTCATGAGCGAAGGGGAGCGGTGGTTCTTCACGATGGAGCTGGTGGACGGCGCTCCCTTCCTCGAGCACGCGCGGGGAGAAGCCCGGTCGCCCTCCGAGGCCAGTACGGTAATCCCTCCGCCCGGGTCGTTGACGGAGCTCGAGACCGCCGACCTGATTCCCGCGGCTCTCTGCGGCGAAGCGACGCCCGCGCCCGACTGGAATCGTCTCCGCTCCCTGTTCCTGCAGCTCGCCGAGGGCCTCTGCGCGCTGCATGGCGCCGGCCGGGTCCACCGCGACATCAAGCCGGCGAATGTGCTCGTGACCCGGGACGGGCGCGTCGTGATCCTGGACTTCGGCCTCGTCGCCGAGGTGACGCCCGTCCGGCTGGACCGCAGCTCGGGCCTGCACGCCGTGGGGACGCCCGCGTACATGTCCCCGGAACAGGCGAGGGGCCACACCACGAGGGAGTCCGGCGACTGGTACAGCGTCGGAGTGATCCTCTACGAGGCGCTCACCGGTTCCCTGCCGTTCCGAGGCGAGCCGATCGACATCCTGACGCGCAAGCAGCAGTCCGAAATCGTGCCGCCCCGCGAGCGGACTCCGGGTGTCCCGGACGATCTCGACCAGCTCTGCTGTCTGCTGCTCCGGCGCGACGAGGACGAGCGCCCTTCCGGCACCGAGATCCTCCGCCGGCTGCGCGGCAGCGACGTCGGGCTCAAACCCCCGAAAGGGCGCGGCGTGCGTACGTCCCAGGCCCCTTTCGTCGGGCGGAGGGAGCAGCTCGCCGCCCTCCACGAGGCATTCGCAAGGACGAAAGAGGGGCGCGCCGTGACGCTCCTCGTGCGCGGCCCCTCCGGCATGGGGAAGAGCACTCTCATCCGCCGTTTCCTGGAGGAGCTCGCCGAAAGGGACCCCACCTGCGTCGTCCTCTCGGGACGCTGTTACGAGCGGGAGTCGATGCCCTACAAGGCCCTCGACAGCCTGATCGACTCGCTGAGTCAGTACCTGCGGGCGCTTCCGCCGCACGAGGCGGAAGCGCTCCTCCCCCGCGACGTCCTCACGCTGGCCCGCCTCTTTCCGGTGCTCAGGCGTGTGGAAGTCGTCTCACGGGCACGGCGAAAAGGGCCCGAGATACCGGACTCGCAGGAGCTCCGGCGCCGCGCGATTGGCGCCCTGCGCGAGCTTTTCGCGCGCCTATCGGACAAGGTCTCGCTCGTCCTTTACATCGACGACCTTCAATGGGGAGACGTGGACGGCGCAGCGCTGCTTTCCTCGATCGTCCGCCCTCCCGACCCCCCGCCCTTCCTCCTGATCGGCTGCAAGCGGAGCGAGACAGGGGGCCGCCCGGGATCTGGCTCGTTTCTGCCCGCGCAGGTGCCGCACAGCGAGGACGATCCCCTTTCGAGCCCGGAAGAGCTCTTCGTGGAACAGCTCACGCTCGAGGAAGCCGAGGACCTCGCGCGGAAGCTCCTCGGCGGCGGCCGGGGAGTGGCGGAGGCGGCGCGCTCCATCGCGCTCGAGTCGCACGGGAACCCGCTCCTCCTGGACGAGCTGGTCCACGCGTCGCTGGGTGAGCCCCGCGCGGGGCGCGCGGCCGGCTCCCTGACCCTCCACGAGCTCATCGCGGGCCGCGTCTCGCTCCTGCCGGACGACGCGCGCCGGCTGCTGGAGATCGTGGCCGTGGCGGGCGAGCCTCTCGAGCGATCCGTGGCCCTGAGCGCCGCGGATCTCGAGGCCCGCGCGGCGGCGGTCCTTCCCATGCTCCAGGCGAACGGGCTGATCCGGTCGTACGGAATGAAGGGACGGGAGGTGCTCGAAACGGCACACGACCAGGTCCGCGAGACCGTCGTGCGCGGCCTCCTTCCGGAGTCCGCGAAGGCCCATCATCGGCGGCTCGCCCACGCGCTCGAAGCCTGGGGGCTGGCCGATCCGGAAGCGCTCGCCCTCCACTTCCAGGCGGCGGAAGAGCCCGAAACGGCCGCAGAGTATGTCACCCGCGCCGCCAGGCAGGCGTCCGAAGCCCTCGCCTTCGACCGGGCGGCCCGGCTCTACCTCGTCGCCCTGAACCTGGGTCCCGCGGAGAAGGAGACGCGAGCGCTTCGCGTGTGCCTGGGAGACGCGCTCGCGAACGCCGGGCGGGGAGCCGAATCGGCGGAGGCGTACATCGCGGCGACCCGGGGCGCGAGCGCCGCCGAGAACCTGGAGCTCCGTCGCCGCGCCGCGGAGCAGCTCCTGCGGAGCGGCCACGTCGATCGCGGGCTGGCCGCCATCCGGGACGTCCTGAAGGCGGTCGGGATGAAGCTGTCCGGAGGACCGAAGCGGGCGCTCCTCTCGATCCTGCTTCGCCGCGCATGGATCCGGATCCGAGGCCTCGGATTCCGCGAGCGCGATGCGTCGCAAATCTCCGCCGAGGAGCTGATGCGGATCGACGTCTGCAGGGCCGTGGCGGAGGGTCTGGGAATCATCGACGTCATCCAGGCAAACGCTTACCAGGCCCGCCAGCTCCTTCTGGCACTCCGCGCGGGAGAGCCCTACCGTGTGGCGCGGGCGCTCGCGATCGAGATGGGGTACAGCGCGACGGGTGGGGGCCGGACCCGGCGGCGCACCGAGAAGCTCCGGAAGGAAATGGCGCCGCTCGTGACGCGAATCGGCCACCCGCAGGTGCTGGGGCTCGCCACGTGGGCCTCCGGATTCGCCTTGTACCTCGAGGGCCGCTGGAAAAGTGCGCAGGAGGTTCTCGAAAGGGCAGAAGGGATGTTCCGCGAGCGCTGCACGGGCGTGGCGTGGGAGCTCGACCTTGCCCAGTTCTACTCGCTCCGCTCGCTGGTCTTCATGGGCCGTTTCGAGGAGCTCTCGCGGCGCCTTCCCTCGTACATCAAGGACGCCCAGGTACGCGGCGACCTCTTCGCCGAGACCAATCTCAGGGCGCGCGCCTCCTACAACGTACTGCTGGCGCAGGACAGGCCCGAGAAGGCCCGCCAGGAGATCCGCGAAATGCTGGCGCGCTGGTCGCATCGGGGTTATCACCTGCAGCACTACTACGATCTCCACGGTCAATCCGAGATCGACCTCTACGAAGGAGACGCAAAGGCGGCCTGGACACGCGTCGCTGCGGGCTGGCCCGCGTTCGCGCGGTCGAAGCTGCTGCGGAACCAGATCCTCTTTCTCGAGTCTGCTCACCTCCGCGCGCGCACGGCCGTCGCGGCCGTCGCCGCCGGAGAGATACCCGAGCGCCACCTCAGGGTCGCGGAGCGGGACGCCCGCCGGATCGAGCGTGAAAAGATGCCCTGGAGCGACCCGCTTGCGCAGCTCATCCGCGCCTCCGTCGCGGCGCTCCGCGGCGACGAGCCGGGAGCGGTCGCCTTCCTCGCCTCCGCCGAGACCGGCTTCGAAGCCGCGGATGAAGGGCTGTACGCCGCGGCGGCTCGCGCCCGCCGAGGTGAGCTTCTGGGCGGGCCGGAAGGGGAGAAGCTCCGGGCGGAGGCGGACGCGTGGATGTCGAAGGAGCACGTCGCAAACCCCGCCCGCCTCTGCATGCTCCTCGCCCCGGGAAGGTGGACCGCCCGGAGAACGAGATCAGACGAATTCCCTGAAAAACCCTTAGGACTTGCCGCTCGCGCGGCGCCACGTTCTCCATGAAGACAAAAGGAGGACATAACGCCATGTTCGAGCAAGCTTTTGCGTGGGATCGTTTCTCCCGCTCCTCGATCGCCGTTCTTCTCGCCGCAGCCGTCACGCTATTCGGCTCGGGGGGCTGCGTGACGTTCAGTCTCGACGAGACGAAGGCGGACAAAGCTTCTCCTCCGCGCGACGCGAACCTCCACGTCGCCATCTATGAAAACCGGTCCGCCGCGAAAAAGGAGACCGCGTTTGCCGGCACGCTCAGGTCGAAGCTGACGCGCCTCGACCCGATGCCGGCCGAGACCGTCTTCGAGTCCTCGGACGCCTTCTGGACGGTCGCCGGGCTGCCGCCGGGGAAATACCGGATCGAGGTCTCGCAGCACGCAGGACCTGAGCCGGGCGCTCCGGAGATCCGGCACGGCAACGGGACCTTCAAGGCGAAACCCGGGGAAGACATCACCGCGCGCGTCATCCTCCGCGATTCGAGGGGCTTCCTCATCGCGGGGGTCAGCACCGCCGCGGGCGTCGGCATCGCGATTGCCGTCGTCGCGGCCATCGTGAGCATTTTCACGATCCATTTCAGTCTTGGCAGGTCAGCGCGCCCCACCGCGGCGGAAGCTCGCGCGCAAAGGGCGCCGTTCACGCCCATCCCGGACGGGCAGAAGCGATAGAAGTCGGGGATTCTCATGCACGCGTCGCGGCGGGTACTCTCCTGGCTCGTTCTTCTCGGTGTCGTTCCGGGGGGTGCCGCGGCGCAGGAGGACCGCACGCCGCGCGCCGGCGTGGCCTACACCGGAAGCCTCTTCGGGAAGCCGGTCGACGTCGCGCCGCGCGACCGGACGCGCGTGACGGAGATCTTCGCGGGCGCACAGGCGATTCCCGGCGGACCCGAGGAAAAGACGCTCGGCGCCGAGGGCGTTCTCTTCCTCTGGCGCTCCCTGAAGGGAGGCGACGAGCGCCTGCGCGCCGAGCTGCTCGGGATCTATGACGACGTCCGCTGGAACCGGAAGCTCGTTCCGGGGCTCGAAGCCGTCCTCACGTTCCAGAACACGACCCTCCCCTGGGCGCGCTCCGAGTACGCGAGCGGCGTCCGCATCGCCTCCGAAGAGTTGAAGTGGCACTCGCTGCGTGCCGGCCTCGGCCTCGGCACGTACCGCCGCATCGCTCCCGGCCTCCAGGACAACGCGTTCGAGACCTCCCTCGCATACGAACCCGGGCTCCTCTTCTTCGGGAGAGGCGCGGACACCGCCCCGTCGTTCACGCTCCCGACGAGCGCCTACGAGGGACGCCTTCACGCGCGCGTTCGGGCCGACGCCTTCGAGCGAAACCTCCTCGAGCTGCCCCACGCCGGATGGGCCGCGGGGCTCGACGCGATCGCCGCGCGCCGCGGCGGATGGAGCGACTGGGGCGGCGGCCCGACCGGCCCGCACGCGGCCGCGGAGTCCGACGCCTGGTCGTCCGCGGCCGGCTACGCTCTCGCGGCCCTTCCCGTGCCCTTCCTCGCGAGCGAGCGCCACCGGCTGATCGCCTCGGTTTACGCGGGGACCGGCTCCGATCTCGACCGCTTCTCCGCCTTCCGGCTCTCGGGCGGTTCGAACGCCGGCGACTTCGAGAGCCTTTCTCGCCCGGTGCTTCCCGCCGCGGGCTTCGACGAGGTCGCCTCGCGGGGGTATGTCGTCGCGAGCGTCGAATACCGCTTCGAAGCGCTGTTCTTCCTGTTCCTCCATGCGCGCGGGACGTTCGCGCGCGTGGATCGGATCCGTGCGGCCGGCGACGGTCTCGCGCGCAGCCGCACGGATTCTCCGGGCGGGTTCACGGTCGGCCTGACGAGCGGATTTCTCTTTTCGTCCGCGATCGAGATCTTCTTCTCGCGGAACGTCGCCCTCGAGAGCGAGAGCGGCGGCGTGTTCTCGCCGGGAAGAAACGCCGTGTACGTCTCGTTCACGAAGAGCTTCTGAGACGGCGTCGCACCGTGAGCACGCGCGGGACGGGGGGCTAGAATTGCCCGAGTCCGGTGACACTGCGCGAGGGAGACCGCCTCGGTGCGTATGAAGTGCTCGCGCTGATCGGCGCGGGAGGGATGGGCGAGGTTTACCGGGCGCGCGACCCGCGGTTGAACCGGGACGTGGCGATCAAGGTCCTCCCGGAAGGCCTCGCCTCCGACGCCACGGCGCAGGCGCGCTTCGAGCGCGAGGCGCGCGCGGTCGCCGCGCTCTCGCATCCCAACATCCTCGACATCCACGACATGGGCGCCACGGGCGCCGTCTCCTGGGTCGTGACCGAGCTGCTCGAAGGCGAGACGCTCTCGCGCCGCCTCACGGCAGGCGCTCTCCCGTGGCGCAAGGCCGCCGAGATCGCGCGCGACATCGCGGAGGGTCTCACGGCGGCGCACGCACGCGGCGTCGTCCACCGCGACATCAAGCCTTCGAACATCTTCCTCACGGCCGACGGCCGCGTGAAGATCCTCGACTTCGGGATCGCGAGGTTCGAGGAGCGCGCCCGGGCGCCCGGACAACCGGAGGAAGATCTCACGGACGCGCACGCCCTCGTCGGCACGGCCGGGTACCTCTCGCCCGAACAGATCCGGAAAAAACCCGTGGACGGACGCAGTGACGTCTTCTCGCTGGGATGCGTGATCTACGAGATGGTCACCGGCCGGCGCGCCTTCCGCGCCGAGACCGCGCCGGATTCCATCGTCGCCACGCTCCGCTCGGAGCCCCCCGACCCGGCGGACATCGTTCCGGGGATTCCGGAGGACCTTCGCCTTCTGATCGCGCGAAGCCTCGAAAAGAACCCCGAAAAACGCTTTCAGTCCGCGGGCGATCTCGCCTTCGCGCTCAAGATCGCGCTGACAGGTCCGGAGCCGGGGCGGCATTCGAGTCCTAGCGCGACGCTGGCCACGACACCCGCTTCAGCGCCTCAGCGGGGACGCGTGAGCACCCGCGCGGTCGGGGGCCTCGCCGTGACGGCGATGGTCGCCGTGGGGGCGATCGCCGCCGGGCTTTTCCACGCCCGCAACCCCCACGCCGGGCTCTCGTCCGTGGCCGTCCTCCCGTTCGCGAACGCCACGGGAATCGCCGACGACGACTACCTCTCGGAAGGCATCACGGAAAGCCTGATCAACAGCGTGTCGCGGGTCCGGGGCATTCGCGTCCTCGCGCGGACGACCGTCTACAAGTTCCGCGAAGAGGCGGACCCGCGCAAGGCCGGCCGGAATCTCTCGGTGGACGCGGTCGTCACGGGGCGCCTCCGGCTGGAGGGGCGCGACCTCGTCGTGCAGGCCGAGCTCGTGCGCGTGAGCGACGGCGCGCAGATCTGGGGCGACCGCGTGACGGAACAGGTCAGCGACGCCGCGCCGGCGGCCGCGGACCTGGCGCAGCGCATCGCGCGCTCTCTCCAGCCGCGGCTCACGGGTGCCGAGGAGAAGAGCCTCGAGGACCGGCCCCACGACGCCCAGGCGTGGGACCTCACGCTCAGGGGACGCTACTTCCTGAACCGGCGTCGCGACGAGGACATCGGACGGAGCCTCGATCTGTTCCAGCAGGCACTCGCGCGCGACCCGAAAGAGGCCGCCGCCTGGCTGGGACTCGCGGACGTGTTCAATCTCCTCGGCTACTACGGCGTGAAGTCCCCGAAAGATGTCGTCCCGAAACAGCGAGAGGCCGCGGCGCGCGCGATCGCGCTCGATCCGGCTCTTTCCGGCGCGCACTCCTGCCTCGCGGACGTGCGCTACACGTACGAGGGCGACTTCCCCGGGGCCGAGCGGGAATTCCGGCAGGCGCTCGCGCTCAACCCGAACGACGCCGAGGCGCACCAGTGGTACTCCAACTTCCTGAGCGCGTCGGGCCGGTTCGACGAGTCGCTCGCCGAGGTCCGGAAGGCACGCGAGCTCGATCCGCTCAACGTGACGATCAACGTCGACGTCGGCCTGGCGTTCTATTGGGCGGGTGACGCCGCGCGCGCCCTTCCCGAGATGCGGCGCGCGCTCGAGCTCGATCCGACCTCTCCGCTCGGTCATCTCTATATGGGCCTTCCCCTCTGGCGAACGGGAGCGCGCGAAGGCGCGATCGCGGAATGGGCGAAGGCCGTCGAGCTCTCCGACCGCAGCCCGGACGCGCTCGCTTTCTGGGGGTATGGCTGCGGGCGCACGGGGCGGACGGCCGAGGCTGAAGCCGCGCGGAAGGAGCTCGAGGGGATGGCGCGGACGAGATTCGTGTCGGCCTTCCCGTTTGCGATCCTCACGCTCGGACTGGACCGCAGTGCCGAGGCCCTCGCGTGGCTCGAAAAGGCCTACGAGGAGCGGGCCGGACGGCTCGTCTACCTGAACGTCGAGCACGCCTTCGACCCGCTGCGCGCGGAGCCGCGCTTCCGCGAGATCGTGCGCAAGATGGGTCTCCCAAAGGCGCGCTGAGGAGAGGTCAGGCGCCGAACGCCGCCAGCGCCCTCGCGAGGCGCTCGTTGGGGTTCGGAATGCTCCGGCGGATGTCCGTCACCTGCATCCCCGCGCGGAAACGCGACTCCGGATGGCGCACCGCGTATTCGAGGAGCTCGGACGCGAGGATGTGGTCCGAGGGATTCGCGCGCACGGCGCGCGTCCACTCCGCGCCGGCGGCCAGCGTCTTCCCCATGCGCTCGTAGCCCTCCGCGAGAAAGCGCCGCGCCTCGCCGCTGGCGGAATCCCTCACGAGGGCGAAGCGCGCCTCGTCCCAGGCGTCCTCTTCGCGCCCGAGCTTTCGGAGGACACGGGCATGGCCGAGGCGCGCGGCAACCGCCCCGTCGCCGTTCTCGACGGCGTCGTCCCAGGCGTCCTCGGCGTCCTCGAGCGACCCGTACTCCTCGAGGAACGCCGCTCGGTGATACGCGACGGGATACGAATCGGGGAAACGGTCGTTCGCGACCTCGAACGCCTTCCGGGCCTCCTCGGTGCGCCCGGATTCCTCCAGCGTCTTCGCGAGGCCCCAGTTGCCGTTCTCGTAGGACGGGAAGATCTCCACGGACTTGCGGTAGCACGCGACCGCTTCGTCCCACTTCTTCTCGTCCCAGAGCTGCTTTCCGAGGAGAGCCCACGCGTCGTAGTAGCCCGGGAAGATCGCGACGGCCTCGCGCAGCTGCGCCACGGCCTCCGCGCGGCCGCCCTCGCGCTGCGCGTCCCAGGCCACGTTGTAATGGGCCTTCGCCGAGCGCGGGACCTTCGCGACCTGGTCGGCATAGAGCGTCACGTCGTCCTTCCAGACGCGATTGCGCGCGACCGTCGCGGCCGCGAACGCGACCACGGCGGCGAGAAGGAGAGACTCGCGCCAGGGCCGCGCGGGCCGCGGAACCTCGCGTGCGGGGGCCGCGAGGAGGCCCACCGCGAGACAGAAGAGGCCCGCGGACGGTAGATACGCGAGCCGCTCCGCGAAGATCGTCCCGATCACGAAGGGCACGTTCGAGGCGGGAAAGAGCGAGCCCGCGAAGAAGCACAGCCCGAACGCCGAGAGAGGCCGTCTCTTCCACAGAGCGAGCGCGAGGACCACCGCCAGAAGGGCGCCGGAGGGACCCACCCACGCCGCCGGCTCGCGCAGCGAACGGACGAGCGGCAGCGCGTAGGCCGAGTGGTCGGCGGAGAGGTGGATCGGCAGGAGCGTCTTCCCCAGATAGCGAAGCACGAGGCTCAGCGCGTTCACCGCGCGCACCGGAAAGGACATCACCACGAGCGGATTCTCGAGCTCGAAGATGCCCGCTTCCTTCGAGATGAGAAACCCCTTGATGACGACGAACCGGACGGCGAAGAGAACGGCGAGCGGGAGCGCGAAGCCCGCGAGGCCCGCCCTCGCCGAAAATGGAAGGCCCCTCCACGCCTCCCGGGGCGACCGGCCGCGTCCGCCGCGGAAAAGCTCGCCGAGGAAGATGACGCCGGGCGCGACGACCGCGTTCTCCTTGACGAAGACCGCGATGAGAAACACGGCGATCGCGGCCGCATAAGGGCGCCTCGCGAGCCGGCCTTCACGCGTCGCGTGGAGCCAGAGGAGCGCCACGGCGAAGACGCACCACGCGGCGAGGAGCTCGGCGCGCCCCACGAGGGACGTCACGGCCTCGACGTGGACCGTGGCGACCGCGAAAAGAGCGGCCGCCGCCGAGGCCGGGCCCGCGCCGAAGCCGAGCGCGAAGAGCCACGCCGCGAAGGTGACGGTCACGGCGGCGTGGAGCGCGAGGTTCACGGCCCTGAACAGCGGCGCCCGGTTCCCGTGGATCCAGCGCTGCACGGCATACGTCAGGAGGAGAATCGGCCGATAGTTCTGCGCCGACGTGAGCGCCCCGCCGAAGTACTGCGTCGTGAAGATCTCGCCCACTTTCGCGGGGGATTCGAGGCGGTCGTTGTCGCGGATGATCAGCTTGTCGTCGTACGTGAAGTCGTACGGGAGCCCGTTCAGGAACGGCAGCAGCGCGAGGAGCGCGAGACCGAGGCGGCGGCGGAAAGGCACGCGGGGAGTCTAGCGTCCGGTGCGCGGCGTTCCGATCCCGAGCTTCTTCATCTCGTACAGCAGAGACTGGCGCGAGATGCCGAGGAGGCGCGCGGCGCGGGTCCGGTTTCCGCCCGTCTCCTTGAGCGCGGCCTGAATGACCACGAGGCGGGCTGCATTCAGCGCCTCCTGGTACGAGCGCGCGGCGCGCGGCACCGCGCGTGCCTCGCGCAGCGCGCGCGGAAGGTGCTCGAGGCCGACGATGCGCGCGGGCTCCGCGAGCGTCACGGCCGCCTCGAGCGCGGCGAGGAGCTCGCGCACGTTGCCGGGCCAGGGCCATGCCCTGAGGGCGGAGGCGGCCTCGCCCGTCAGTTTCGCGCGCCCCTGAAGGGTGACGTCCACGAGACGGGCGAGATCGGCCGGGCGCTCCCGGAGGGGAGGCAACTCGAGCTCGAGGCCGGCGAGGCGGAAGTAGAGGTCGGCCCGGAACTCGGCCCTTTCGGCCATCTCCTTGAGCCGACGGTGCGTCGCCGCCAGCACGCGCAGGTCCACGCGCCGGACGGCGGTCTCGCCGAGGCGCCGGACCTCGTTCTCCTGAAGGACGCGCAGGAGCTTGCCCTGGAGCGCAAGCGGCAGGTCGCCGATCTCATCGAGGAAGAGCGTGCCGCCAGAGGACTCCTCGACGAGCCCCTTGCGGTCCCGCTCGGCTCCGGTGAAAGCGCCCCGCGCGTGGCCGAACAGCTCCGCTTCCGCGAGCGTCCCCGGCAGCGCCGCGACGTTCACCGCGACAAACGGGCCGCGCCGGCCCGAGAGCCGATGCAGCTCGTGAGCCAGGATCTCCTTGCCTGTTCCGCTTTCTCCGAGGAGGAGCACCGAGATCGTCGACCGGGCGACACGGGCCGCCTTTCCGAAGACGTCGCGCATGCCGGGATCCTCCGCGACGACCGCCGGGTGCGCCGGAGAGGGCGCCCCACGCGCCTCGGGCGGCACCCCGTGCTCGAGCAGGCGGCCGAAGCGCTCTTCCGCTCGCGCGAGCCCGGCCCGCGCGGCCAAGCGCCTGGCGAGCCGGACGAGGGGCCCGGCCGACGACGTGGCAAAAACGGGAGAAAAGCGTCCGGACCACTCGAGGACGCGCCGGACCGCGGCTCCGGCGCCCGCGCCCGACGCGGCGAGGCGCTCGAGCGCCGCACTCGCCTCGTCCGGAGCCGCCCGGCCCGATCCGAGCGCCGCCTCGGCGTCGAGAAGGATGCGCTCGTCCGAGGTCCACGCGGCGATTCGCTCGCGAAGCGGCCGTCCCGCGTCGCGCGAAGCGGACGCGAGGAGACGCACGCGTCGCGGCTCGGTGCGCGAGCGATTGTCCGGAAACCCGCCCGCGCGCGTGAGAAGAGCCAGCGCGGCCTCGGGATCCGCGGCCGCGAGAAGGCGCTCCGCCTCGAAAAGAAGAATCTCCCGCCAGGCCGGGTGGGTCTCTCGCGCCGCTCCGCGCGCCTGGGCCTCGCGGAACGCGGCCGCGGCCGCGCCGTCGTCCCCGTCGAGAAGCGCGAGCTCCTGCAGGCTCGGGATCGCGAAGAGGATCTGGTGATCCCGCCCGCCCGCGCGCTCGTGGGAGAGAACCCGCGAGAGCACGTCGCGCGCGGCGGAGAAGTCGCCGGACCGGAGGAACAGGTCGATGCGGTTGCCGAGCGCCGAGAGATATCGCTCCTCGTGTCCGCCCGCGGCGTAGAGGCCCAGCGCGGCCTCGAGCTCCCGCGCCGCGACGTCGAGACGCCCGCCGTCGAGAGCGGCGTGCGCGACGTCATAGGCCGCGTCCGCGCGCTCGAGGGCGCTTCGCGAGAGGCTCTCGGCCCGCCGGAAGAGCGCGATCGCCTCGTCGGTGCGGCCGACGTCGTTGGCGAGGTATCCGGCCGTCCGGGCGAGCTCGCGGGCGAGGCCGTCCTCTTCGACGCCGGACAGCAGGATTTCCGCCTCGACGAGCGCGGCGGCTGCGGCGTCGTAATCGTGCGCCCGCTCGCAGAGCTCCGCGGCGAGGAGCTTCGCGCGGAGACGCACCGCGCCGGTCGCGCCGGCGAGGTCCGCCGGCGAGCGCGCGAGGAGGCGCCGGGCCGCCTCGTCACGACGGGCCTCCACGAGTACCCACGCGCGCGCGACGTCCTCGTCGACCGCCCCGCCCGGGCAGAGGGCGAGCGCGCGCTCGCTTTCGTGCAGGCGCACCAGCGCGCGGGCCGTCGCGAGGCGATCGTCGAGAGAGACGGCGCGAAAGTCCCCGCTCGGAATCCGGCTCGCCGCCTCCCGCGCCGCGTCGGGCCAGCCCGCGGCCTCGAGGATGCGCACGGCGAGAAGCGGCCGCCCGAAATCGGGGTCCCGGTGCGGAGCGCGCGCGAGGATCTCGGCCGCCGTGGCGCTATCCCCGTTCGCCGCCGCCGCGTCGAGCGCAGTTCGCGCCGCCGCGAGGTCGGCGGCATCGGCGCGGGCGAGCGCGGCGATCGCGAAACGCGGGCCGGGGGCGCCCGACGCCTCGAGGCGGGCCACGGCGTCGCGCCGCGCTTTCGCCGGCACGCGAGAGGCGATTCGCCGGCGCTCGCCGTCCTCTCGATACGCGAACCCGCCGGCCGGCGAGGTCACGAGGACGCCCTCTTCGGCGGCACGCGTGAGCGCTTCTTCCGCGGTCTCCACCGGGACGCCGCCGGCCACGGCCGCTTCGGCGGCCTGGAACCCCGCGGCGAGAAGCGCGGCGGCCTCGAGCACGGGGCCGGGCCGCCGCGGGGCGGCCGGCCGCGCGCGGGCGGACGCCACGCGCCCCTCCGCCGGATCGAACCGCAGCGCGAGGTCCTGCGTGACGCCGAGGAAGGACCCCGCATCGGTTGCCCCCGCCGTGGCTCCTGCCGTCTCCTCCGCCTCGCGCCAGGCCGCGACGGCGTCATGCACGGAAGCGAACGGGAGCCAGAGAAGAGACGCGGCGTCACCCGGAGCCAGGCGGAAGGCGAGAAGCGGCGCTTCCTCCCACGGCCTGAGGCCGGCGGCCCGCGTGGCGAAGAGCCGGAACCCCTGGCCGGACAGGTCCTCTTCGAAGGCGCGGCGCGACCGCCCATCCCACCTTTCGAGTGAGATCGCCACGAGGGAGACCGGAGGTCCTTCTCCTGAACGTGGAGCTCGCGCTCCATCCGCGAGCGCGCGCAGAGAGTCGGCCCGAGGGTCGTCCGCGAGTAAGGCGGCGAGCCGCCGAAGAGCGCCCCCCTCCTCCAGCGCGGAGCCCGCCGCGCACTCGACGAAAGCCGGAGGCTCGTCCCTTCGCGCGGCGCCCCGCGCGAGCCAGAGAGAGGCGCGCCCCACGGCCGCCGCGGGCCGCGACCCGCCCTCGCACGGGACGGACACGGCCGGAAACGCGAGGCCGAGAAGATCCTGCGACACGGCGCGCCCCACGCCGCCGCGTCTCGCCAGCTCGGAGACGAGTCCCTCTGATCGCCCGCGCGTGTCCGCCATGCGCAGCGCGGTGAGCGCGTCCTCGACGACGTCGCGCGGCAGCGCGCGGTCGAGGGCGTTCTCGACCGCGCGTCGCAGCGACGCCGCGTCCTCGCCACGAACGTCCCGGCCCGAGAGGCGCACCGCCGCGGCCGCGACCACGAGGGCCGGCGCCACCGCGCGCCACGCGGCCGTCGGCGGGGCGCCGAGGGCCGGTCTGTCCGGGTCCCCGTCGCGCGCGCCCAGGAGCGAGACGTCTTCGGCGGCGAGGCCGAGACCGTGGAAGGAGAGAAATCCCGCGAGCGAGCCGAGCCTCACGAGGTACGCCCGGCGCGCCGGTTCGGCGAGCCGCGTGAGCGGCACCGGGCCCGCGCCCGAGACGCCCAGCACGAGGCCTCGAGGGCCCGGCCGCGCCGAGACGAATGCGGGCAGGAGAGGATGCGCGAGCCGCACGAGCGCGGACCCGCCGGCCGCGAGATCGCGGCGAGGAATCGTCCACTGCCGGAGCGCCTTCGAAGGCATCGTCCGTCCTTCCGCCGCGCGGTCGTTGCCGGGCTGTCGCGGACCCGACGATTCCGAAAAACAGGGACCGCGTCAACGAGTCATCTGCACTAGCACTATGATCCGTGACGCTCGATGGCGTCCCCGATGACACCGCGGCGCGCGCTCGCCTGGGGCGCCGTCTGGCTCGCCTGCGTCTGGGGCGTCGCCCTCGTGGCGAGCCGATCGACACCCTGGCTCACCGGCCCGACGGGCTGGTCTCCCGAACAGGTCCGCCGCGTGACGCCGCTCGCCCGCTGGGATTCCGGCTGGTACGTCGGAATCGCCGAGAGCGGCTATCAGGCTCCCCCGACCGGAGTCGGCCAGGAGACGAACCACGCGTTCTTTCCCCTTTACCCGCTTCTCATGAGGGGGATTGCACGCGCTACGGGTCTCGAGGCCTCGCGGGCCGGAGCTCTCGTGTCGGCGCTTGCGCTCCTCCTCGCCACTGCGCTGTTCGCGCGCTGGGTGTCCGGCCGGTTCGGGGACGAACGGGTGCGGCCCGCGCTGCTCGTGTTCCTCCTCCTGCCCACGTCGTTCTTCTTCGCGGCCGTCTATACCGAATCCCTGCTCGCCTTCCTCAGCCTCGCCGCCGTGCTCGCGACCGAGCAGCGCAGGGACGCGCGGGCGGCCCTCGCGGGCTTCCTCGCGGGCCTCACCCGAATTTCAGGCCTCGTCCTCGCCCCGTACCTCCTCCTCTCGTCCTGGCGCGCGCGGCGGGCGGCCGGAGAGCCCGTGGCCCGCGCTCTTCGCCATGCCGTCCTCGTGGGCGCGTCACCCCTGGCCGGCTTCGGCCTCTTCTGCCTTTACTTCCGCGAGCGGTTCGGCGACGCGTTCCTCTTCGTGCGCGCTCAGCACAACTGGGCGAAAGAGCCCAAGACCGTCTTCGACGGCCCGCGCCTCATCCTCCAGGCGATCGCCAGCGACGTGACGACCGGGCGGATCTTCCACAAGAGCCCGGCGCGGACGATGGAGGGGGTGCTTCTCGTCCTCTTCCTCGTCCTCGCGTTCCTCCTGGCGAAGCGGCGCCTTCATGCCGAGGCCGTCTACGTCTTCCTCACCGTGGCGATCGTCTTCGCGTCGGGGACGCTCGAGAGCGGCGGGCGCTACGTGCTGCCGGCCTTCCCGGCCTTCGCGGTGCTTGGCGGGCTCGCACGACGGCCCTCGATCTTCCGCGTCTTGCTCGTCCTCTGCGCGGTGACCCAGGCCGTCTACGTCTGGCTCTTCGTCCACTGGCTCTGGGTCGGCTGAGCGAGCGCGACCGGGGCGGCGCTCGCCGCCCGCAGCATTGCGCCCGTCAGTCTCGGCACGCTCGTCTGACTTCGCGACGACGGCTACGACGCTCGGAGAATCACGAGGGCTAGATGATGCGAGGAGGCGCTGTCTCCCATCCGATTGGCAGGCTCAGCGCGACGGCACCCAATACACCGCCGACTAGCGCCCATGTCCAATAGAGCCTTGAACGCCTCACACACAGCTGAAGGAGATACTCACGGCGAAGCAAACGGGAGGCCCGATGAAGATAAGTTCGAGGTGCATTCCATAAAACTGCGGATCAATTCCCTATTGACGTAGGACAACAGCAGATCCAAACCGAAGTGCCCAGTAGATGGGGACGCTGGCGAGAGCTGGCCAAGCCCTACTTCTCTCGGTGTTCCCCGGCTGCGCCCGGCGGTTCATCGGGCTTCCCTGTCTATTTGACGGCTCAGGCTGCGGCCGTCGCGAGATTCAGGCGCAGCTTCTTGGGATCGGCATCGTAGTTCAGCTTCTCGAAGCCGATGACATGCCCCTGGCGGTCCTTCATGAGGATCACCTCGTCGCCCGTTTCCTCGCACACGTACTCATCCGACGGCCGGCCAAACCAGACCGTCAGCGTTCGGGCCTGAGCGTCGAAGAAGACCTTCACTTCGTCCATCGCCGTTCTCCCTCTTTGATCGCGTCCGTCGGATAGGCCGTGACCAGGAAGCCATCGTCATTATCGACCCTTTTCACGACTGCCGAAAGCCAACGGCCAGGCTTCTCGCGGACGTAGAAGAGGAACACCATCGGGTCGCGCTTGCTCTGGCGTATCTCCTCTGGGTTTGAGAGCACGCCCCGCACGTCTCCTTCCCGCCCAGCCATCACCGGGTGCTTTTCCGAGACAATCCTCTCCCACTGTTTTTTCGTCACGCGGACGGCGAAGCCCAGCCGCGTAGCGACGACGAAAAGCGTGACGTCCGGATCCTCCGCGGGGTCATCCAAGAAGCGCCTCCCACGCGTCCCAGAACCCCGGCCACGACTTCGCGACGGCGCCGGGTTCGTCCAGAGTCGAGCCTTCGGGCAGCGCGAGCGCGAGGACGGCCGCCGACATGGCCACGCGGTGATCCGCGTGGGCGAGAAAGGCCGCGGGCCGAGGCGTGCCCGCCCGTCCGTCGACGACGAGAACGGGGCCGCGCGGGTCCGTCTCCACGCGGGCGGCGGCGCCCGCGCGCGCCAGGAGATCCACGGAGGCGGCCAGGCGATCGGACTCCTTCTCGGTGAGACGGGCGGCGCCCGCGAGGCGCGACGTTCCACCCGCGAATGCGACGAGCGCCGCGAGCGGGAGCGCCGCATCGGGCGCGGCATCGACGTCGGCGTCGACGGGAAGAAGCGCCGGCGCGCCGCCCGGAGGCCCGGAAAAGGTGAGCGCCTCCGTTCCGTCCGGGGCGGGCTCCCACGCGAGCGTGCCGCCCGCTGAAGCCGCCCAGGCGCGGAAGGCCGCGTCCGGCTGCTCCGAGTCGCGGGCGAGGCCCCGCAGCGTCACGCGTCCTCCGGACACGAGCGCGCCCGCGATCGGAAAGCACGCGGCCGAGTCGTCGCCGCTCACGCGAAAGCGCGCGGTTCTGTAGCCGCCCCCGGGGGTCGCGCCGAATCCCTCCAGAACGCGGCGGGTCAGGGCGAGATAGGACGCTGAGGCGACGGGCCCCTCGACATCGAGCTCGATGCCGCCGGACACGAGAGGCGAAACGAGCATGAGCGCCGAGAGGAACTGCGAGGACACGTCGCCTCGGATCTTCACGCGCCCTCCGCGCAGCGTGCCGCCGCGGATCGCGGCGGGAAGGTACCCCTCCCGCACGAGACACGTCATCTCGCCACCAAGGCCTCGAATTGCTTCGAATAGAGGGGACATCGGCCGTTCCCGCATCCGGGCGCTGCCATCCAGAAGGTAGCGTCCAGGCACGGCTGCGAGAAGCGCGGCGAGAAAACGCGCGGGCGTCCCCGCATCTCCGACGTCGATTCGAGCCACCGAGTCCGAGTGACCGCTCGAGCGGACCGGCCCGACGACCCGCCAACTCACACCTTCTAAGAAAATCTCCGCTCCCAGAAGCCGAAGCGCTCCGGCCAAAGAACGGGTGTCCGTGGAGTCCAGCGGGTTCAGCAGCTCGCTTTCGCCCTCGGCGCACGCCGCCGCGACGAGCGCGCGGTTCGTGAGGCTCTTGCTGCCCGGAACTCGGAGACTTCCGGCGAGGCGGCCCCGCGGAAGCGGACGCGGAGCGCTCAAGAGCCCGCTTCGAGGGCGGACGCGGAGCGCGCGCTGGCCGTTTCGAGCGCTCCGAAGCCCCGCCGCTTCGCGCGCCCGGCGGTCTCCTCCTCGACGATCGAGAGCGCGCCGTCCGGCGCGATCTCGGCGTGCTTCCTTTCCTCGAGCCACGCGGGCAGGACGTGCGTCACGGCGCCGTCGCCCGCCAGAGTCCGCGCGACGTGGAAGTGGCCGACGAGAAGCGCGTCATACCCCGCGGCGCGCGCCGCGCGGCCCTCCGCGAGGAGCGCGGCTTCGGGAAGCTCCTTCTTGTGCTTGAAGTTCGAGCGATAGAGGCGGGCCTCCGTGCGCGACACGATCGCGCGCGCGAGAGGCCCCGGAATCACCTTCAGCGCCGCGTGCGCGACGGGGTTCTTCGAGACCAAGCGCCAGAGCCGGTAGGGCACGTCGGCCGTGTTCACGCGATCTCCGTGGACGAAGGCGTAACACTTCTCGCCGACGCGAAGGCCGTCCGTCACGGCCCAGGAGGCGAACGGCGCCGCATAGGGCGAGCCGGCGACGAAAAAGTCGCGGTTCCCCTCGACATAGCGAAGGGAAAGGCCACGTGAAGAAACGTCCTTCAAGCCCTCGAGGGTGCGTCTCAGGACGTGAGTCTCGAGCTTCGGGTCGCCGATGAAGTAATGAAAGATGTCTCCGAGGAGGACGGCCGTGGAAAGACCGCGCCTACGCACGCCCTCGAGCGCCTGCAGGAAATCCTCGGAATCCCCTTCCACCTGCCCGAGATGCGCGTCGGCGAACACGGCCACCCCGCCCGCGACCGGAAGTGGATGAGGGAAGCGCGCCACGCGAAGATCTTACCGGCTCACGCCCTGAACCGGCTTTTCCGCCGCCACGAAAACGCTC
Source organism: Thermoanaerobaculia bacterium (assembly GCA_041495865.1). Lineage (GTDB taxonomy): Bacteria > Acidobacteriota > Thermoanaerobaculia > UBA5066 > UBA5066 > Fen-183. The sequence goes on from JBGQDL010000063.1 coordinate 19,704, forward strand.
ACGCCGAACGGCAGGCGCGCGCGAGCGATGATTCGCGCTTCGAGGGAGAGAAGAGAGAAGAGAATTCCTTCGAATGGGGTGGGCGCGAGGCCGAACTCCGACGAGACGTCCTCGCTCGGCCGCCGCCGCGAGAGCGCTCCTGTGGCCTTCCTGAGGACCCAGATCGGACCCGCCAGGAAGAAGTTCGCGTA
>JBGQDL010000064.1:0-19661 GCA_041495865.1 Thermoanaerobaculia bacterium
AGGCAGTCCTCGAGAACCTGAAGCGTCGCGAGGTCGAGGTCGTTCGTGGGCTCGTCGAGGACGAGCAGGTTCGTCTTCTTCAGCATGAGCCGCGCGAAAAGCAGCCGGCTCTGCTCGCCGCCCGAGAGGCGCCCCACCCTCATGTCTGTCTGCTCCTCCTTGAACAGGAACCGGTCGAGGTAGCTCCGGATGTGGACGAGCGCGCCGCGGTAATCGACGTGGTCCCCCTCGGGGCAGATCGTCTTTGCGACGGTCGTCTCCGGATCGAGGCTGTCGCGGCCCTGCTCGAACGTGACCGGCTGGAGGTTTTCCGCGCGGAAGACCACCCCCGTGTCGGGCTCCTCCGTCCCGAGCAGGATCCTGAGCAGCGTCGATTTTCCGCACCCGTTCGGCCCGAGGAGGCCGATCCGGCTCTTGGGCGTCACGAGGAGGTCGAGATTCGAGAAGAGGACGTTTCCGCCGTAGGCCTTGCCGATCCCCTTCGCATCGATGAGCCGCTTCGGATTCTTCTCGGACGACTGGAAGTCGAGGCGGACGTTTCGGGACTGGTTCCTCTCCGACAGATCCGCGACCTCGCTTTCGAGCGCGCCCGCCCGCTGGATGCGCGCCTGCTGCTTCGTGGAGCGCGCCTTCGCGCCTCGCATGAGCCACTCGGTCTCACGCCGCAGCTGATTCCGGAGCGACGACTCCCGCTGCGCGTCGGTCGCGAGGCGCGCTTCCTTTACCCTGAGATACGTCGCGTAGTCGCCCCGCACGTCGAGGAGGCCGTTCGCGTTCCGCCGGTCGAGTTCGAGGATTCGGTTCGCGACGCGCTGCAGGAACAGCCGGTCGTGCGTCACGGTGAGCGTCGCGAACGGCGCGCGGGCGAGGAGGTCCTCGAACCAGAGGATCGCCTCGACGTCGAGGTGGTTCGTGGGCTCGTCGAGGAGCAGGAGATCCGGCCTTCGCACGAGCTCGCGCGCGAGCGCGACACGTTTCTTCCACCCCCCCGAGAGAGTCGCAACCGGCGTCTCTCTCGAGCGGCCCTCCGTCGCGAGGGCGAGCCGGGCGATGACCTCGTCCGCCGCGAGCGCGGCCTCCCAGGCCTCCTCGCCCGCGTGCGCGCCCGCCGCGCCCTCGAGCACCGTCTCGCGGATCGTCGCGCCCTCGTGGAACGCCGGCATCTGCGAGAGGTACCCGATGCGGAGGCCCCTCTGGACGGCGAGCGTCCCCTCGTCCGGCAGGATCTCGCCCGCGAGGATCGAAAGCAGCGTCGACTTCCCGGCTCCGTTCGGGCCGATGAGGCCGATGCGGTCGGCGGAGTCCACGGAACAGGCGATCCCCTCGAACAAGGGATGAGAGCCGAACGCCTTCGTGAGACCGACCGCGGTCAGGAGGATTCCCATGGAACGAGACTCGGCCTCCTGGCGTCCCGAGAGATCGGAGGGTGGGAGAAAATGGCGGGGCCGACGGGGCTCGAACCCGCGACCTCAGGCGTGACAGGCCTGCGCTCTAACCAACTGAGCTACGACCCCGGTCCGTCCCGCGACGGTCGTGTCGGGGCGGGAGGCGGAGTATACAGAGACGGTGATCGGCTGCAAGCGCGCACTGGCCCTCATCCTCCTCGCGCTCGGGGCACGGACGGGCTCCGCGGCGGAGGGGTTGCGTATCCTGACATTCGTGCCGGGCGTGGCGAACGGCGCCCTGCCCGTCGCCCTGGATCTCGGCTCCTCGCCGCCGCCCGCGGAGCTCTTCGTGAACGGCCGCGCCGCGTGCCGCGTCACGGCCGTCCGCCAGACCTGTGTCGTGGATCTCGGGCCGGCGCCCAGGGTCACGCTCCTCGAGCTCGTGAGGAAAGACGGCTCCGGGCAGGTCGTCGAGCGGGCGCGCCGGTGGGTGAACAAGCCGTCAGACGCGCGCGCGGAGGTGCTCGTGCGGAGCGACTGCGCGCGCGCGAGCGGCCCCTGCACCTTGAGGTTCTCCTGGTCCCACGAAAATGCGATCGCGCCGCGCGAGCTGACGGTCACGATCGACGGCTCGAAGGTGCATCAGGGCGAGCCGCGCGACGTGCCGGTGCCCTATGCGGCCGGAAGCGCGGCACGCGTCGTCTCGGTCGAGCTCGTCTTCAACGACGACCAGCGTGCGACCCAGACCCTTCTCATCGGGAGCGGCGTCTCGAGCGCCGTCGAGGCTCCTCTCAACGCCGTGCCGGTTCTGCCCGACGGCCCCGCCGGCCGGGATCCGGCGTTCCTCAAGACCCTCGGCGGGCGCAGCGTCCACGCAGTCGAGCCCGGAGAGATGGAGGTCCTCTTCGTCGTCGCCCCTTCGGCCGTTTCGAAGCTGCAGGCTCTCACCCGCGCCGCGCAGAAGTCGTTCAGCAGGAACGCGGGGCGCATGCACAAGCTGCTCGAGGGCGTGAAGCACATCCTCTACTTCTCTCCCCTCGCGACGCGCGGCTCCTTCAGCAGCGCGGAGCGGATCTCCGACCGGATGTACCGCCTGCAGGGCTTCGACTGCGCGCCGAAGCGCGATCAGGTCGACCACACGCTCGCGCTCCCGTGCGTGGACGCGAACCTTCTCTCGGGCGAGCAGTACCGGCTCGCGGCGACCGCGGCGTCGGCCGCGTTCAACCGCGCGGCGGTGCCTCGGCGCCGCGCGGCCGTCGTCGTGCTCGGCGACGAAGAGGGGGCGCACGACGAGAGCCCCTACGGCCCCGCCGACGCGCGGAGGTATCTCGCCGACATCTTCGTGCCCCTCGAGGTCTGGCGCCTCGGCCGCTCCGCGGGAGGCGAGTGGCCGGCGGGCCGCCGACTGTCCAATGCGGACGACCTCGTGCGCGCGTGGGAATCGCTCCGGGCCGGGCTCGACGCCCAGAGGATCTGCTGGATCGCCGAGGACCTCGACCCGGCCGCTTTTCGCCTGGGGCCCGGGGACGAGGGCCTCGCGCTCGCGGGCCGTCAGCCCGCCGCCTCCGGGGCGGAATCCGAGATCGCATCGTCAGGGCCGGCCGCCCCCCCATCCGGCGACGCGGACGCCGCGGCGGGGAAGAAAACCGACCGCCCGCGCGGACGCGTCGCGGCCTCGCAGGAAGTCTCACTCGCGAACCTCGACGCGAGCGTGACCGACCGGAGCGGGAAGCCGGTACACGGGCTTTCGGCGGCCGAGTTCGAGCTTTTCGTCGGTGGCCGCCCCGTCGGGATCTCGAACTTCTCCGAGATCGGAGCGGAGGCGCCCGTGCGCGCGGGACCTTCGCTCGCGCCGGCGCGGCCCAGGCGGAGGATCGCGCTCTTCATCGACCGGCTCACCCTCGGCGACGCCCGCGGGAGCCAGCGGTTCTTCAAGGCGCTCGACGATTTCGTCGGGCGCACGATCGGGCCCGGCGACGAGATCACGGTCCTCACGTTCGACACGAGCCTCGTCGTTCGGGTCCCTTTCACACAGGATGCCGGCGCCGTCCACCGTGCGCTGGACGTCCTCGCGAAGGAGAGCGCCCGCCCCCCGAGCATGTTCACCGGAACGGAGACCGCCGAGCGCCTCGTGGACGAGATCGCACAGGCCGAGGCGGAGATCGCAAATCGGGAGAGTCGTCGCGGCGGTGCCGCACCGAGCCCCCCGCAGGGCGCGATGCAGCTGCCGAAGCCGGTCGATCCCTCGGTCGTGGCCGAGGCGCGGACGCTCGCGACCCAGGAATGGCTGCGGACGCGCCGGAAAGTCGCGGCGATCCGCTCGGTCCTCGCGGAACTCGGCGGCCAGGAGGGCCGCAAGGTGCTCATCCTCGCGACCCACCGCCTCTCGCGCAATCCGGGCCTCGAGTATTTCCTTTCGAAGCGGCTCGACCGCGAGGCCGTCGTCACGCGCGACGCGTTCGAGTACGACGCGACGGAGCTTCTGACTTCGCTCGCGCGGGCCGCGAACGGCTACGGCGTCACTCTCCATGGCCTCTACCCCGAAGCGGGCGGCGATTTCGACCCGTCCGTCGTCGAACGCACGAATCCGTCGTTCACGGGGCAGGTCGCGGGCCGGCGCGGCTTGCAGATCGACGCGAACGAGCGGGATGGTCTGCATCTCGCCGTGGACGACACGGGCGGGCTCGTGGGACTCGGGGCCGAAGCTGCGCCGGATGTCCTCGGCCGCATGGCGCAGGAACTCGAGTCGTCGTACTCCTTCGGCTTTCCGTCGCCTGGCGGAGGGCCAGATCGGAAGATCGAGATCCGGCCGCGAAGGGCCGATCTCGTCGTGAGGACGCGCAAGTCGATCGTCGAGCGCTCCGGCACGGAGCGGATGGCCGACCGGGTCGTGTCGAACCTGTTCGGCACCGCCGTTTCGCCCGGCCTGCCGATCGCGGCACGCGCCACGGCCACCGTCCCGGCGGAGAAGGGCCGCCTCCGCGTCTCATACGAGGTCACGATCCCGGCGGCGAATCTCGTGTTCCTGCCGGTCGCGGAGGGCCGCGCCGCGAGGGTCGCCGCCTTCGTCGCGGTCCTCGACGGCGGCGACGTGACGACCGCGGACCCCGTGCGCCGGGAGTTCAAGACCGGCGACGATGTCTTCGCGGACGCGGAGGGCCGGTACGTCTTCACGGGCGAGGCCGTGGTCGCTCCGGGCTCCACGATCTCGATCGGGATCCTCGACGAGACGTCGAAGGAAGCGGGCTTCGGGCGGATCGAGGTCGCCGCGCCCGGGAGCCCGTAGGGTCTGGTGGGCGCCTTACGCCGATCGGCTCGAGCCTTCGGGATCTCGTGGGCCTCGCGGGGGCCGCTACCTCGCCGAGTAAGCCCCCAGCGTTCCCGAGACGTCCGTGACGTTGCCTTCGATGGTGTTGTTGCCGCGCGAGAGGACGACCCCGCCCTGGGACGCCTCGACGCCCGTGTCGTTATCGGCGACCGTGCAGTTGGAGATTCGAACGGTCGTCGATCCCCCGTTTCGGCCGGAAGACGAGATGCCGATTTCGTTGTGGGCGATCAGGCAGTTTTCCAGATTCAGCTCCACGCTGGATCCCGACGGCCCCGCCGACGCCCCGACGCCCGCCGCCTGCATCCCGGTGAAGACGGAGTCCTTCACCACGCCGATTCCGTTCTGTTGCAGGAGGAAACCCGAAACGCCGGCCTCGAAGCGACAGCGGTCGAAGGTGCCGCGCATCATCGTCGAAGCGGAGCCGAAGTTCGACCCAATGAAGCAGGAACGGAAGATCGTGTCACTGACGAACAGGAGGGCGGGAGTCGGCGTGACCGCAAGGATGCCGAACGCGTAGCCGTCAATGACGCACCCCTCGACGCGCAGCGCGTGGCCTCCGACGAAGTGGATGCCCTGGACCGAGAGCGGAAGGGAGTGCTGCGACACCAGGGTGAGGCCCCTCACCGTGACCGTGTCCGTGTCGCCGGCGTGGATGTCGATCCCCGTGCTCGAGGTCGTCGCGATCAGGGCCTTGACCCCGGCCGCAGCCTCGACGGTGACAGCCTTGGTTATGCTGAGCGCGCCGTACTCGCCGGACTCCTCGGCGATCACCTTCCCGCCCGCCGCGACGCGATCCACCGCGAACTGAAACGTCTTGCACGGGTTGGCGATGGTTCCGCAGTTGTGGCCGTCGCTTCCCCGCCGAGCGTCGACGAAAACGGTGAAGGGAGAGGGATCCGCGGGATCCGCGGCTGAGGCAGGTCCCGCGGAGAGGAGGGCCAGCGCCGCCAGCGTAAGGGGCAGAACGAAGCGTCTCATGGGAACTCCTTTCTTTCAAAGTGGTGGGAGGTATCGGAATCGAACCGATGACCTGCTGCGTGTAAAGCAGACGCTCTACCGCTGAGCTAACCTCCCCCGACAGTTTACGTCCCGTTACTTCGGAGCGGGAGGAGCGGGGAATGTCACGAGCGACATGCTGCCGAGCCCACGGCTGCAGAGGATCGTGGTGCCGTCCGGAGACCAGCGCGGGTTCGTGAATCTCCCCGAGGCGTCCGTCAGCTGCCGGACGCCGCCGCCGTCACGGTTCATCACGAAGATCTGGAAGCTCTCTCCGGACTGCCGCGCGAAAACGATCCGATTCCCGTCGGGCGACCAGGCCGGCCAGCCGTCGGCGGTCGCCGCGCCCGACACGCTGTGGCCGAAGGTGGCGTCCGCGTTCATCACCCAGACCTGGGAGACGCCTCCGAGGATCCTCCGGTGGACGATGAACCGACCGTCCGGCGAATAGGAGGCGTACGTGTAACCCCCGTCTTTCGTGAGGCGACGGAGGTCGGTCCCGTCGGGCCGGACGGTTGCCAGGTCCATCGCGTCGTCGGTGGCGTCGCCGATCGCCCTCCGGGGCCCGGCGTCGGAAACCGGTTCATCCTTCTTTCTGGCGAAGGCGTTCGTGTTGATCAGAACGCGAGACCCGTCGGCCGACCACGAGGGGTGGATGCTCTCGGTGTGCGGCGGTGTGACGAAGTGCTGGTCGCTGCCGTCGGCGTTCATGACCCAGATCTGCGAGAAGCCGTCCCGGACCGACACGTAGGCGAGCCTCTTCCCGTCGGGAGACCAGGCCGGAGAGTCGTCCTCGGCCGCGCCGAAGGTCAGCTGGCGCATGCCGGCGCCGTGGTCCGGGGCATCGGCGGCGAGGACGTGGACCTTCATCCCTCCGTGGCGATTCGAGATCAGGGCGATCTGCTTGCCGTCCGGGGACCAGAACGGCTCGTAGTCGACCACCCAGGTCAGGAAAGGAAGACGCTTGATCGGATAGGGGTCCGACACCGTCGCTGCCGGCGTCGCGGCCGCCGCCGGTGTCGCGCTCCCGGGTGAGGCGGCGAGGACGGTTTCGAAAGCAGTCCCCACGGCCGGGAGCGCCCCGAATCCCAGAAGGGCGGCGGCGAGGAGATCAGTCGAGCGCATGCCGCATCATAGTGACGCTCGCTCTCGCGGGTCCTCCGGAATCTGATCGGAAGAGCCCTCCCGGTCCGTATGGGCGGAAGGAGTCCAGATGGAACGCTACAACCTCGTCGTGATCGGGGCCGGTTCCGGCGGCCTCGTCGTCGCCGCCGGCGGATCCGGCCTGGGCGCCCGCGTCGCGTTGGCCGAGAAGCACACGCTGCCGTTCACGCCGGAAGGCGGCACGGCCGTCCGGGCGATGGGCGGCGACTGCCTGCAGTACGGCTGCGTGCCCTCCAAAGCGCTCCTGCGCGCCGCGAAGGCCGCCCATGCAGCGCGCGAGGCGGGCCGCTTCGCGATTCGCGGAGTGAGCGACCCCGGCCCGCAGGACCTCGGCGCCGTCATGGACTACGTCCACGCGGCGCAGGCCCACATCGCCCCGGCCGACTCCGTCGAGCGCTTCGAGGGCCTCGGCGTGGACGTCCTTCTCGGCGCCGGGCGGCTCCTATCCGCGCACGAAGTCGAGGTGAACGGGACGGCCGTCTGGGGGCGGCACGTCGTCATCGCGACGGGCTCGCGCGCGAACATCCCGCCCGTCCCCGGTCTCGAGGCGACCGGTTACCTCACGAACGAATCCGTCTGGCACGAGCGGACCCTTCCCGGCAGCCTCCTCGTCATGGGCGGCGGCCCGATCGGCACCGAGATCGGCCAGGCGTTCGCGCGCCTCGGATCGAAGGTCACGATCGTGTCGTCGTCCTCGCACATCTGCCCGAAGGAGGACGCCGACATCGCGGCCGTCCTCGCGAAAGAGCTGAAGTCCGAGGGCGTCACGATCCACGACGACGCCTCCGCGGCGGAGGTCGCGAGGCAGAACGGGAAGAAGGTCATCACCGTGAAGCAGAAGAGCGGCGCGGAGTTCGACGTCGCGGTGGACGAGATCCTCGTCGCGACCGGCCGCCGCCCGAACCTCGAGGGCCTGAACCTCGACGGCGCCGGCGTGCGGTTCGGAAGGCGCGGCATCGAGATCGACGCGAAGTGCCGGACGAACGTGCCGTCCGTCTGGGCCATCGGCGACGTCGCGGGTCCGTATCTCTTCACGCACTGGGCGGGCTATCAGGCCGGCGTGGTCCTCAGGAACACGCTTTCCCCGATCGCCCTCGCCTCCTGCGACGTCGCGAACACGCCCTGGATCACGTACACGGACCCCGAGATCGCGCACGTCGGCCTCGCAGAGGAAGAGGCCGTGAAGAAGGGCGTCCCCCACCGCGTCTTTCGCGCCTCGTTCGAGCACAACGACCGGGCGGTCTGCGACGGCACGTCGGAGGACAACTTCGCGAAGGTGCTCGTCGATTCGAAGGGGAAGATCCTCGGCGCCACGATCGTGCACCCGCACGCGGGCGACCTCCTGGGCGAGATCGTCCTCGCGAAGAAGAACGGCCACCCGCTCTCGGCGCTCGCGTCCGTCATTCACGCCTACCCGTCGCTCTCGGAGATCCACGGCGCCGTGGCACGTGAATACCTGAAGACGTCCCTCACGCCCTCTCGCAAGCGGATCCTCACGAAGCTCGCCGCCTTCCTCAGGAGATAGCCAATGAGCGACGTCTCCTCCGCGCCCGCCGGATCTGCCGCGAAGAAGCCCTTCCCCTTCGCAAAGGCCGCTCTCGCCGCGGCCGTCGTCGCCGGCCTCCTCGTTCTCTTCCGGCTGCTGCCGATCGGGGCATGGATCGAGGAGTTCAAGACGTATGTGAAGGGTCAGGGGGCGCTCGGCACCTTCATCTTCGGCCTCGTCTACATCGGCGCCTCGCTCATCCCAGGCGGTCCGGCGGCGATCATGACGCTGGCCGCCGGCGCCGTGTACGGCGTCGTGACCGGGACGATCCTCGTTTCCCTCTCCTCGATCACCGCGGCCACGCTCGCGTTCCTTCTCGCCCGCGGCGCTTTCCGAAAGCGCGTGCAGAAGATCGCCGAGGGCAACAAGACGTTCGGCAGCCTGAACCGCGCGATCGAGAAGGAAGGAGCGCGGATCGTCGCGCTCGTCCGGCTCTCCCCCGTCTTTCCGTTCACGATCGTCAATTACCTCTTCGGCCTGACGCCGGTGAAGCTCGCGTCCTATTTCTTCGCGAGCTGGATCGCGATGCTCCCGGGCACGCTCGCCTACGTCTACTTCGGGTCGGCCCTCGGCGACGTGACGGGCGGCGCGACGGCGCTCCAGAAGACCATCAAGATCAGCCTCGCGGTGGCTGCCGTCGTCGCCACGATCTTCATCGCGCGCATCGCGGCGAAGGCGATCAAGAGAGCCGGCGTCGCGGAGGAGCGCTCCGCCGCGCCGGTTACTTGACGCTGTCGGAGAGGACCGAGACGGTCTGGATCCCGGGCGGCAGGTGGGAGACGTCGTCGAGAAGCAGGGGCCTCGCCGGGCCGGAGCCGTCCCAATCGAAGACGGAGAGCGAGCCGTTCCGCTGGCGGATCTCGTCCATCCGTCCGAGCTCGCGCCCGAGGAGACGCGTCATGAGAATGCGGTTGAAGCGCCCGTGGGCGACGACGAGCGGCGCGGTCGCGCCGGAGCCGCGAAGCCGCTCGAGGAAGCGATCGGCCCGGACGGCGGCGCGCGCCGGCGATTCCCCTCCCGACGGAGCCACATCCGATTCGCCCGCCCGCCAGCGCGCCCTCACGCCCGAGACCTCTCTCTCGATCTCGCCCGTGAACGGCCGGCCCGACCAGACACCCCAGTCGAACTCGACGAGGTCGGCATCGAGCCGCACGGCGAGACCGAACGGGGCGGCCACGACCGCCGCCGTCTCGCGCGCCCGGATCATCGGGCTGGCCCACACCGCGTCGATCGCCTCGCCCGCGAGACGGACCGCGAGACACTCCGCCTGCCGGAGGCCCCGCTCCGAAAGCGGCGAGTCGAGACGGGAGCCCTGCAGCGCACCGGCGAAGTTGCCCTCGCTTTCGCCGTGGCGGGCGATCCGGACGAGCATGGGTCCGGATTCTATGGGACGGCCTGTCCCCGTATCATCCGGGGCCGATGCGCACCGTCGCGCGCGACTTTCCCGACGTGATCGGAGCCATCTCCGACGAGGCCGTGCGCTCGCTCTTCTCGCAGCGCTTTCTCGTCGCGACCGAGATCTACGACGAGCTCGTCGACGCGGCGTGCTGGAAGATCCTCGGCGACATCGGCGCGCTCCCCGCGCCCGGGGAAGCCTGGGAAGAAGAGAAACTTCTTGCCGAATACCCCAAGCGCACTCACGCGGCTCTTCGTTACATGTTCGAGAAGCTGGCCGCGAGCAAGTATTTGCTTAGACGGGTGAATGAGGGAAAGGCACCGGGAAGGGCCGAGGCGCCCCCCGACGCCTCAGCGCCCATTCACCTTCTAAGAAAAACCACCGTATCCCTGACCGGAGCACAACCGGAAAGCCCTGAATCCCTTGCCAGGGAACTCGCCCTCACCGAGCCCGACGCCGCCGTCGGGGCCGAGATCGTGACGCTTCTGGCCGCCGAGGCGCCGGAGTTCTTCCGCGGGACTAAGACGGGTGAGGAGATCCTGTTCTTCCCCGCGCGGCTGCCGCTCTGGATCCGGTACTTCTCGAACGCGAACATCCTCTACGCGATCAACAACACGCTCGGCGCCGAGGCGCTCCAACGCGTCCTTCCGCCCGACGGGGCCGAAGTGCTCGAGGTCGGGGGCGGCTGCGGAAGCGCGGCCGAAGCGGCGCTCCGACGCCTCGGCTCCAACGTGTCGCGCTGGCGCTTCACCGAGCTCGTCCCGACGTTCCTGCGACGGGGCGAGCGCGCGGCGCGGGCCGCGGCCGCTCCCGGGACGCTCGTTCAGGCCGCGAAGCTCGACATGACGCAGCCGTGGGAGGAGCAGGGCGTCGTACCGGGCTCTTACGACGCCGTCTACTCCGTGAACTGCTTTCACGTCGCGCCGGACCTCGGCTTCGTCCTCGCCGAAACGAAGGCCGCGCTGAAACCCGGTGGACTCGCGGTCGTGTCGGAATGCGTGAAGCCGGGCGCGCACCCGCCGCCCTCCTACGTCGACTTCGTCTTCAATTTCCTGTCGAGCTTCACGGACGTGTCGCTCGATCCGGTTCTGCGGCCGAACCACGGCTTCCTGTCGCCCGCGGCCTGGCGCGCCAATTTCACGGCGGCCGGATTCCGGGAGGTCACGCTCATTCCCGACGTCGATGTCGTCGCGGCGCGCTACCCGAAGTTCTTCGTGGGCGCGATCGCCGCGCGGCGCTAGCGTTCACCGGCGGGCCGCGCAGCGGGCGGCACCCTCTTGACGAACGCCGCGATGTCCTCGACGACCTCGGCCCCGACGTGGCCGGGTCTCTGGTATTCGTCGGGCGTGCCCCTGCCCTCGCCCGGCGCGAACAGATGATTCAGAGCGGGATACGACGTGAGCGTCACGCCCGCGCGGCCCGAGAGCGCCTTCTTCCAGCCGTTGAAATCGGCCATCGTGACCTGGAAGTCGCGTTCGCCCTGCAGAACGAGGATCGGCGTGCGGAGCGACCGGGCCGTCTCGGCCGGACGATAAGACTTCAGGTCCAGCCAGTACGACACAGGGGCGCCGAGGATCGTTCCGGAGGCCGGGCCGGGCCGGCCCGCGTAAAGGTCAGCCAGCGCGTCCGCTTCCTTGAGGATGCCGGGCGCCGCCAGCCGCTGGGCCTCGGTCGCACCGGGCGCGAGGAGCGACCGAGCCTGGTCGCGCAACACCTCCGACATGGGCCTCGACGGCGCCGCCAGGAGGACGACGCCCGCGAGAGACGAATCGAGGGCGGCGAGGTGCGGCGCCAGAATCGCGCCGAGGCTGTGGCCGGCGAGAAAGACGCGGCGCTTGTCGATCCCTTCCGTGGCGCGGAGGAGCCGGACGGCCTCGAGCGCGTCGTCGATCACTTCCTCCTTGACCGTGAGGTCGCTTCTTGCGGCGAGCGCCTTCTGGTACACCTTCGTGCGCTTGTCGTAGCGCAGCACGGCAATACCCCTCGAGGCGAGCCCCTGTGCGAGGTCCTGGAAAGGTCGAAGGCCTCCGATCGTCTCGTCGCGATCCTGGGGGCCGGAGCCGTGCACGAGGACGACGCCCGGGAACGGCCCGTCTCCCACGGGCATCGCGAGCGTCCCCGGAAGCGACAGAGGTCCCGAGACGACCTTCACCTCGCGCTCGCGAAACGCGCCGGGCGTCACGTAGGAGGGCGCGGTCCAGTCCGGACGCGCGCCCGCGCCGGGCTCGAGGAACATGCCCGCGAGCCGCCCGTCCGGATGAAAAGTCAGCTTCAGCTCGGCCGGCTGCTTCTCGAACGTGCAGGTCGAGAAAGCGAGCGTGAAATCCCCGCTCAGAGACGTGCGCGGTTCCGTGCACGACCGGAGCCGGCCGGCAGCGCCGAGCCAGCCGGCCCAGAACCCGCGCAGCTTCTCGGGCGGCAGCGCCGCCTTCATCTGGTCGTCGAACCGGGACTCGAGCGCCGCGAGGTCTCCCGCCTTCAGCTCCTCGACGATTTCCTGTACGAGCAACGTCGCGGCGCCTGCCGTGAGCGGGGCGTGCTCGACGACGACGGGCGCCTTCGCGGGCGTCTGGGCCTGGAGCGGACAGGACCCTGCGAGGAGGAGAAAGAAGACGGAATGTCGTTTCGACACTTGGATGATTCTCCAATGAGGCCGCTCGGCCGCCGGCGTCAAGGGCTTCCCGCGCTCAGTACGTCTCGGTCCGGCCGTCGACGCCGATCCGCCGCACGCGCACGGCATTCGTGATCGTGGTCTCCAGGAGCAGGAGGTCCCCGTTCGGAGCCATCAGACCCCCGGTCGGCGACCACGGAAAGGTCGACGTCGCGACGACGCGGACGGAGTCGTCCCGATCGATCCGCAGGACCTCGCGGCTCCCGTAGCGCGCGACGTACACGCGGCCCGCGGCATCGCACCAGAGCCCCATCAGGGCATGGATGTCGGCCACCTGGGGCTGTGTAATGACGCGCTTGAGGAGGCCGCGCGCCCGCGTCCTCACGACTCCGGCCGGCGACACCTCGCGCACCTCGCCGGAATCGACGAAAAAGAGGGTGCCGTCCCGCGCCGCCGTCATCCAGCGCACGTCGCGGCAGGCGGGGCACTCGGCCAGGGTCGAAACCGTGCCGTCCGGCGCTCGCTTTCGGAAGCGCGCGGCCTTCTCTCCTTCCCACCAGTACATGGCGCCCGCGGCGTCGCGCACGAAGCTGTAATCGGTGCGGAAACCCTCGCGAGGCCCGTAGACGTCCGAGAGCGAGCCGTCCGCGCCGAGCCTCCAGACGCGATGTCCCCATTTCTTCGTGGCGTCCCCCTCGTACCACAAGTGCTCGCCGAAGAGGTTCCCGGCCGCGTCGAGACACAGCTCGTGCGTGTGGACGTTCCGGACGGCGATCGTCTTGCCGCCGGCCGGCGGGATCTTCCAGACATGCGTGAGGTCCGAATAGAAGACGTTTCCGCGGCCGTCGCGGACGATTCCCACGGAGGGATGCGCGGCGAGCGGCGCCGCGACGAAGGCGAGGGCGAGGGCGAGGGCTTTCACCGGTTTCCTTCTGCTAATCTCCCCGGTCGCCATGAAAATACACGAATACCAGGCCAAGGAGATCCTCCGCGGGTTCGGCGTCGCCACGCCCCGCGGCCGCGTCACGGATTCACCCGAGGAGGCGGGCCGCATCGCGAAGGAGTTCGGCGGGCGCGCCGTCGTGAAAGCGCAGATCCACGCGGGTGGCCGCGGCAAGGGCGGCGGCGTCAAGCTGGCGAAGAGCCCGGACGAAGCCGTCGAGCTCGGCAAGAAGATCCTCGGCATGCAGCTCGTCACGCACCAGACGGGACCGCACGGCCAGAAGGTCAAGAAGGTCCTCGTGGAGGAGGCGCTCGACATCGCCCGCGAGCTGTACCTCGGCATCACGCTCGACCGCACGATCGACCGGCCCGTGATGATGGTGAGCAAGCAGGGCGGCATGGAGATCGAGGTCGTCGCCGCCAAGGACGCCGGTGCAATTATCAAAGAGCCGTTCGACCCGGCCTGGGGCCTCCAGCCCTTCCAGGCCCGCAAGCTGGCCGACGCGCTCGGACTGGCGGGCGACACGCACAAGAAAGCGGTCGGCTTCCTCATCGCGCTCGCGAAGGCATACGTCGCCACGGACGCCTCTCTGGCCGAGATCAACCCGCTCCTGATCACGGGAGCCGGCGACGTCGTCGCACTCGACGCGAAGATGAACTTCGACGACAACGCGCTCTTCCGGCACCCGAACATCAAGGAGTACCGCGATCTCGACGAGGAGGACGCGCTCGAGGTCGAAGCGTCGAAATTCGGCCTGAACTACATCAAGCTCGACGGGAACGTCGGCTGCATGGTGAACGGCGCCGGCCTCGCGATGTCCACGATGGACATCATCCAGTACGCGGGCGGCAAGCCCGCGAACTTCCTCGACGTGGGCGGCGGCGCGAACGAGGAGCAGGTCAAGAACGCCATGCGGATCATCCTCTCCGACGTGAACGTGAAGGCGGTCCTCATCAACATCTTCGGCGGCATCATGCGCTGCGACATCATCGCGGCGGGCGTCGTGAACGCCATCCAGGAGATCGGGATCAAGGTCCCGGTCGTCGTGCGCCTCGAGGGCACGAACGTGGAAGAGGGCAAAGCGATCTTGAAGAGCTCCGGCCTCGCGGTCATCGCCGCCGACGACATGAAGGACGCGGCCGAGAAGGTCATCGCGTCCCTCGGACGGGCGGCCTGAGATGAGCGCCTGGATCGACAGGAACACGAAGCTCGTCGTGCAGGGCCTCACGGGCCGAGAGGGCAAGTTCCACGCGCTTGCGAGCCGCGACTACGGAACGCAGGTCGTCGCGGGCGTCACGCCGGGCAAGGGCGGGACGAGCGTCGAAGGCATTCCCGTGTTCGACTCGGTGATCGCCGCCGTCAAGGCCACTGGCGCGAACGCGTCGATGGTCTTCGTGCCGCCGCCGGCCGCGGCCGACGCGATCATGGAGGCCGCGGACGCCGGAGTCCCGCTCATCGTGGCGATCACCGAGGGCGTCCCGGTGAACGACATGATCCGCGCGAAGGCCTTCCTTGCGAAAGGGACGAGCCGGCTCGTCGGCCCGAACTGTCCCGGCGTCATCCGGCCTTCGGCGAAGGTCAAGATCGGCATCATGCCGGCCCGCATCCACCGCCCGGGCTCGGTCGGCGTCGTCTCCCGCTCGGGAACGCTCACGTACGAGGCCGTCGGACAGACGACGGGGCTCGGAATGGGCCAGTCCACGTGCATCGGCATCGGCGGCGACCCCGTGAACGGCACGAACTTCATCGACGCCTTGCAGCTCTTCAAGGACGATTCCGAGACCGAGAGCGTGATCATGATCGGGGAGATCGGCGGCAGCGCGGAGGAAGAAGCGGCCTGCTGGATCGCCGGCAACCTCAGGAAGCCCGTCGTCTCGTTCATCGCCGGGCGCACGGCGCCTCCGGGCCGCCGCATGGGCCACGCCGGCGCGATCATCTCGGGCGGAAAGGGCACGGCCGCGGAAAAGGTCAAGGCGTTGCAGGCCGCCGGCGTCCACGTCGTGGACTCGCCCGCGCTCATGGGCGAAATGCTGAAGAAGGTGTTGGGCAAATAGCTCGAACCAGAAACCCGGACCCTCAGGGCGCCTCCGGGCGCCCCTTTTCGTTCGGGCCGCAATCAGCGGCCAGCGGCGAATTCCTCCGGCGAGACGGCGCGTCCGGGGAAGGCCTTCGCGAGCTTCCGGTCGGCAGTGACGAGAGGCCGGCCGAGTCGTTCGGCCACCAGAACGAACTCCGCGTCGTAGGCGGAGATCCTGCCCAGCTCGGCGAGCTTGAGGCACGCCTCGGTCCCCTCCCCGAGGTCGGCGTCCGTTACGAGACGATCCGCCTCTTCGAATGCGCCGACCGCTCCGGCGAGATTCAGCTTGCCCACCTGCATCGCGGTTGCGAGAGCATTGCGCAGCTCCGACCGCCAGAGGGGCGGGGCCACCCACTGCGGATCGGCCTCGAGGACCGAGAGAGCGGCGTCCGTGCGCTCGCCCGGCACGACGGCGTAGGCGATCAGGTTCGTGTCCACGACGATCATGGACGCCCTTCACGCCGCGCCCTATCGAGGAGCGCATCCGTCAGGATTGGGCGGGAGCCGAGCCGTTTGTGGAGGCGGCGCAGCGCGGCGATCGCTTCTTCCGCCGAGCGCTTGCGGAACGCGACGCTGCCTTCGAGGCGGGACAGCGCCTCCTGGTTCAGGCTGCGCCGGTTCTGCTTCGCCTCCGCCTTCAGTTGTCCGACCAGCTTCTCAGGGACGTTCTTGAGCGTGAGCGTCGCCATGGCGTCCTCCAGCATCCATTATGGATCCGTTTCGGTCGTCGGACAAGTCTTCCCGAAGCTCTTTGACGACATCATGGCGGTTCGCGCTGCTCGCGCCGATTCTCGCTTCGAAGGAGGGCACATGCGGCGCCTTCGAATCGCATCGGCGTTCTCGTCTTGCGCGCTGATCGTGGCCTGCGGAAATACGCGCCGCACCACACCTTCGCAGCCTCCCATCGCGACGTAACCGCAGGCTTCCGCGTACCCGCAGGAGGCTCGTCGTGACGATCGCGGGGTTCATCCGTGCGGAGGCGCCCGAGCTTGTCCTCACGTTCGACCCCCGCCACGGGACGACGTGCCATCCGGACCACCGCGCCGTCGCGGCCCTCGTCCTCGAGGCGGTCAAGCTCCTGAGCGCGCCACCGTTGGTCTACCTTCTCGAGACCCGGCTCGAGGCCGACGCCCAGCCGCTCGCACTTCGCTTCCGTTCCGCGGCGCTGGGGGCGATCCGCTTCGACGCAAACGAGCCGCTCGCGGCAACCGGCGGCCCGGCCTGGAACGCCGTCACGGCCGACATGGAGCGGCACCCGAGCCAGTTCGACGCCGCCTTGCTTGCGGCCGCCTCGAGCGTGCCCGCGGCTGATCGCGCGGTCTACCTCGCGCCCGCGACCACGATCCTGAAGGAGCCGGTCTCGACCTGCCCGTGACCTCGCCCGCGTTCGAGCTCTAACCCCCGAACTGCCGGAGGTGGTGGTCGAGGTGCTTGTACATCAGGACGCCCCACTCGTCGCCCTTGAGGCGGCCGAAGAAGGAGTGCATCCGGCCGTCGGCGGCCGAGGGCCCCGCGGCGCCGAAACGCGTCACGATCTCGACGAGCCGCGCCCTCTCCACCGCGAAGTCGCGCGGGTCGCTCACGACGAAAGAAGGGTCGGTCGGCGAGTTCTTCGAGAACGGCTTTTCTCCGAGAAGAGAGCCCTTCACGAACCGGCCCAGGACCTTCCCGATGAAGCTGTGCTCCTTCGCGACGTCGCCGGTCCCGACCTCGAGGGCGGCGACGCAGTGCGCGCACATCTGCGCGGCGTCCATTTTTCCCCACTGGCGCGTCGCGCCCGCCTGAAGTTTCGAGAGTCGGTCGAGGATCTGCTGGCGCTCGGAGGGCGCAAAGAGGTTCTTCATGCGCGGAGCCTACGCAAGGGCGCCTCGCCGGCGCAACAGGCCACGGCGTCGGGCCGCGTATACTCCGCGGCCGCATGGAAAAGACATTCGCCATCATCAAACCGGATGCCGTCGAAGCGAGGAACACGGGAAAGATCCTCACGCGCATCGAAGCCGAGGGGTTCCGCGTCGTCGCGCTCGAGCGGCGCCGCATCTCGAAGGCCGAGGCCGAATCGTTCTACGGCGAGCACAGCGCAAAGGGCTTTTTCGGCACGCTCGTCACCTACATGACCTCGGGGCCGGTCTACGTCGCCGTCCTCGAGCGGGAAAACGCCGTCGCGCACTGGCGCACCGTCATGGGCGCGACCGATCCCGCGAAGGCGGACGCCGGCACGATCCGCAGGGAGTTCGGCCGGTCCATCGAGCGCAATGCCGCGCACGGCTCGGCCAATCCAGCCGACGCCGCGCGGGAAGTCACGTTTTTTTTCTCCCAGGCCGAACTGATCTGAAAGCTCCCGTATCCCGGATCTCCGTCTTGTAGATTCTGATGCGCCTCTTGCGGCCCGGTTGCTGCTTATAAATCGAAACGGCGCGATACTCCCGGCTGGAGATCGCAGTTCCTTTCCCGTCGAAATGCTTCACCTTCAACGTTTTGCCCTCGCCCCGGTGCTGGTCGTAGCCGCCCTCGCCGAGGGGGAAGGAATTCCCTCGCCTTCCCAGGAGCCCGTCAAAGCTGCGGCTTCTGTTGGCGTCGGCTACGTCCTGGTGCCCTTCGTCGTGACCGATTTGAAGGGTCTGCCGGTCCGCAACCTGCGCGAGCGGGACGTCACTTTGCTCGTGGACGGCAAGCGCGTGAAGACCGACCTCTTCGCGCGAAGCGACGATGCGCCCGTCTCGTTCACGATTCTCCTCGACGGGTCGGGTTCGATGGCCCTCGCGGGGAAGTTCGAGGGCGCGCGCGCCGCCGTGCGCGCCCTCGTCGATCAGAAGATCCCCGGCGACGACTTCGCTCTCTTCGTGTTTGCCGAGGGCGCCGTACAGGAGAGCGTCTCGTTCACCGAGGACACCGCGCGCCTCGTCGCCGCCGTGGGCGGCGTGAAGCCTTTCGGAAGGACCGCGTTTTTCGACGCGCTCGCGAAAATGCCCGACAAGTCGCTTCTCGGAAAGAACGGCTCGCGCGCGATCATCCTCCTCACCGACGGCATCGACAACGCGTCCGCTCTCTCCCGGGACGAGCTCGCGGTCCTTCTGGAAGGTGTCGACGTGCCCGTCTACCCGATCGGGCTGCGCTCTCCGGGCAGCCCCGCCATCCCGGTGCCGGGTCAATCCGTCGAGGGGCTCCTGAACATGGAGATCCTCGGGCACGTCGCGCGCGTCACCGGGGGCCGCCTCGCGATCGTCGACGACCCCGCGCGCCTGCCCGACTCCGTGAGGCTCATCGAGAAAGACCTCCGCTCGCAGTATCTTCTCGGCTTCACGCCCGCGGGCGCAGGACCCGCGCGCTTTCACCGCATCGCACTCCGCCTCTCCGGTCCGCTCCGGGCGATCCGCGTCCGGGCGGGCTACAAGGGGCCGTCCCCGCCCACGAAGGGCTGATCCGAACACCACACAGGAGGACTCAGAAGATGAAACGTCATCCCCTTCCCCTTCTCATCGCGGCCATGGGCCTGTCGCTCGCCGGCTGCGCCACGACGACGGACGTCGACAAGAAGATCGCCGAGGCGCAGGCCAAGACGGACAAGAAGATCGACTCCGTCGCGACCCAGTTCGAGGACCTGCAGGAAAAGCAGAAGGCGACCGAAGGCAAGGTCGGCGAGCAGGGCAGGCAGATCGAGCAGATCAGCCAGTCCGCAAAGGAAGCGCTCCAGCGCGCCCAGGAAGCCGGGGTTCTCGCGAAGGGCAAGATCCTCTTCCAGCAGTCGTTCTCGGAGGACCGGGTGCGCTTCAAGGTCAACTCGTTCGAGGTGACGAAGGACGCGAAGGCGGCGCTGGACGAGTTCGCCGCCAAGATCAAGGGCCTCGACAAGGGCGTCTACCTCGAAATCCAGGGGCACACGGACGACACCGGCGGCGCGGACTACAACGACCAGCTCGGCCAGCAGCGCGCCGAGGCCGTGCGTCGGTACCTCGCGCGGGAGCACAAGCTCCCGCTCGGCCGCATCTCCACGATCTCCTACGGAGACACGCAGCCCGTGGAGAGCAACAAGACGGCGAAGGGCCGCGCGCAGAACCGCCGCGTCGTCATCGTCGTGCTCGAGTAGAAAAGGAGAAAAGAGAAGAGAAGAAGATTTTCTGCTATCGGCGGCGGCATTCGCCGCCGCCGCGCAATGAATCTGGGCCGGTGGGGCGGCTGTGAAGGGTCATCGACCGCTAAGCGGCGCGCGGCGCGCGG
>JBGQDL010000065.1:0-19399 GCA_041495865.1 Thermoanaerobaculia bacterium
ACTCGATGCAGGCGGCCCGGCCCGCGAAGCGCGGAGTGCGCACACGGTTGTCCGCGAGGGCGCCGGCACGGTAGTGGCCGTACACGCCGAACCCCTTCGGAACGAGCAGGGCGCGGGCGATCACGAAAAGGACCACGCCTGCCGCGAAGAGCGCCGCGATGCGGAACAGATGCTCCTTGTCCTTCACGAACCTGTTCATGATCCGGGGACGATGGGCCGCGGGCGGCCCTCTGCCAATGATTCAGACGCCCTATTTCGGGGGGAGAGCGTCGCGGTCGATCTGCCTGATCTTCAGGTAGAGGAGGCCCGCGAACGCCGAGATGAGGGCCGTCGCGAGCACGAGCCCGTTCCGCCGGAACCGGTACTCGGCCCAGACGTCGGTGGCGGCCTTCCGGAGCGTCGCCTCGGCCTGCGACGTCGCCTCGGAGTCGCGGATGAAGTCGCTGCGGTCGAACGTATGGATGCCCAGGCGCGTCTTGCGCAGGGCGTCGCTGACCGCGCTGGACTGGAATCGCAGCTCGTCGACGTCGAAGCCGCGCTCGGCCAGGAGGTCGATGTCCTTCCCGAGAGTGTCATGCGACTCGCGGAGGGACGTGATCGTCTTGTAGAAGAACCGGGCCGTCTCGTCGCACTTCGGCTGGCCGAACTTCGCGTGGCAGGCGTGGCAGAGGGCCTGCGGGGCGTCGCCGAGCATCTCGTCGGTGGGGCGCGCGATGTCGTGCTTGCCGTGGCAGGTTTCGCACTCGGGCCAGCCGTGCTTCTCAAATGCCTTCTTGTGCGGGCTGCCGTCGAAGAGGCTCCCGTTCGCGGCGTGACAGTTCCGGCACACCTGCGAGACGAACGAGACATGCGGCGGGAGGGCCGCGTGGTTGCCGTGGCAGCCGTTGCAGGCCGGGGCGCCGACGTCGTGCTTTACGAGGAGCGCGAGCCCGTGGATGCTTTTCTTGTATTGCTCGAGCTGATTCGTCGGGATCGGCGTCGTGCCGTCGTCGAGCGTGTAGCCCTTCATGTAGGCCGCGTCCGCATGGCACTTGCCGCAGGTCCCCGGGATGTTCTCGCGGTAGACGAGGGAGTTCGTGCTGTCGGGAGGGCGAATCCCGTGCACGCCGTGGCAGCTCACGCACTGCGCGGCCTTCGAATCCTTCTTCCCGAGCAGGAGCTGCCCGTGCCTGCTCGTCCGGTACTTGAGGAGCTGGTCCACGGGAAGCGACGGGTTGTAGCCCCGCATGAACTCGCTCGAGGAGTGACAGCGGGCGCAGAACCCCGGGATCCACGAGCGGTCCTTGTGCCGCACGTCGGACGCGGGCCAGCGCTTGCCGATGTCCGCCGACATCTCGGCGTCGGCGGGCTTCCCGCCGTGGCAGCCCGCGCACATGAGCCCGCCGCGGAAATGGACGTCGCTCACGATTTCGCGCAGGTCGAGGTGGGCGTTCGGGTCGCTCTTCTCCCGGGGCTTGAAGAGGATCTCGTCGGGCAGGTCCGGGTTCGAATGACAGAGGACGCAGTTGTCGCCCAGGATCAGCTCCACCCTGCGGTCGTCGATGTCCAGCGCGAGAAGCGTCGCCAGGTGGGCCGCCGAGGACACCGCGCCCGACTTCGCCGCCGAAAAGAACAGCTCCTGCGCGTGGCTCGGCAGCGCCCGGAAGCGCGCCCGCGCCTTCTCGTCGAGGACGGGCGCGTTCTTCTCGGCCGCGAGGAACAACTTCCGGAAGTCCCCGGGCCAGGTCTCCTCGGAGACGTGCCCCGGGGCGGAGACGGTCGCCGGGGCGGCGCCCGCCCCCTTCTCGTCGGCGCGCGCGGCGGCCGGAGCGACGAGCGCGAGAAGAAGGAGCGCGGCCGCGGCAGAAGCGCCGCCGCGAATCCGCCTGCGGAGGAGCAGGGCGGCGAGGACGACGGCCGCCACTCCGCCGCTCGAGAGCCAGCTCAGGTGCGCGAATCCGTTCAGGGCCGCCTGGAGAAGGACGGCGAAGGTGAAGGCGAAGGCGGTGTGCCCCCACTTCAGGCGCCGGAGCGCCGCCGCGGCGAGCCCGATGCCCAGGATCCAGATCGCGGCCGTGCGTGCGATCGTCGCGGCGAGCCTGGGATCGCCCGCCGGGTCCTGCCCGTGAGGCACGTGCACTCCCACGTCCCACGCCTTGAAGGTCAGAAAGCCGAGAAAGAGGAGTCCGGCGACGCCGAGATCCGTGAAGCGCGGGCTCGGCTTTCCCTTCGCAGCGTTCCGGTCGAGGAGCGGGATCGCGAACGCGATGCCGCCGAGAATCGTCGCGAGGAGGAGGCACGCCTGCGGCCCTTCCATCCCGAGGAGGTGCGCGGGGAATTCCCGGAGCATCTGGTAGACCCAGAGGAAGTACCACTCCGGCTTGATGCCCGGATAGGCCGGCTTCAGGGGGTTCGCCTTCGCCCCGAGCTCCCATTCCATGCCCGGGATGCCGGGGCCGAACGGAAGCGCCACGGCGAGGAGCGCGAGGATGTTCAGGCAGATCACCCAGAGGAGCAGGTCCCGCATCGCGAAGTTCGGAAAGAACGGCATGCCGCCTCTCTTCCCCTTCGGCTCGTGCGAAGGCCCGTGTTCGAGCGGCTCGGCCATCCCCTGCCGCTGGATGAAGAGCAGGTGGGTGCCGATGAAGGCGCCGATGATCAGGGGAAGGATGCAGACGTGGAGCGCGAAGAACCGGTACAGCGTCTGGACCGATACCTCTTCGCCGCCCCGGAGGACGCGGAGCATCCAGGGGCCCACGAGGGGGACGGACTTCACGGAGTCGGTCCCGACCGCCGTGGCGAAATAGCTCAGCTCGTTCCAAGGCAGGAGGTAGCCCGAAAACCCGAAGCCGAGGACGAGCCCGAGCATCGCGAAGCCCGAGTACCAGGTCAGCTCGCGCGGCTTGCGATAGGCCTTCGCGAACAGGACGCTGAAGAGGTGCGCCAGAACGGCGAGGCTCATGAGGTGCGCCGACCAGCAATGGATCGAGCGGATGAGCCATCCAAACGGCACCCGGCCCACGAGGTGCTTCATGCTCTCGTACGACGTATTCTCCCCGACCTGGTAGTTCATCAGGAGGAGAATCCCGGTGCCGATCTGAACGACGAAGAAGAAGAGCGAAACGCCGCCGAGGTAGTACCAGATCATCGAGTGGGATCCGACGGGCACGACCTTGTGGCCCAGGAACGTGACCAGGCCCGAGAGCTGGAACCGCTCGTCCAGCATCCGCCAGATCCGCGCGCCGGCCGAGGCCTCCGGCGCCTCGGAGTCGGGCGCCCCGCTCACGCCGTCCCTCCCGGCTTGATCACGCTCACGACTCCCTTGAGGTCCCCCTCCACCGTGAAGGACGCGAGGGGCCGGGGCGGGGGGCCCGAGATCACACGGCCGTCGAGAGAGAACTTCCCGTTGTGGCAGGCGCACCAGATGATCCCGTCGGCCGGGACGAACTGCACGGTGCAGCCCTCATGCGTGCACTTCGCCGAGAGGGCCTTCAGCTTCTGCTCCTTGTCTTTCAGGAGCAGGACGCGGTCGGTGCCGCACCGCGCGATCAGGAAGCCGTTCGCCGACAGCTCCTGCTTCTGCGCATCCGTGAGCGTGGCCTTGTTGGCGCCCCCTCCGTCCCTGAGGGGAGTGAGGTACCGGAGAACGGGATAGAGGACGGCCCCCATCCACGCGGTGAAGCTGGTTCCCAGCAGGAGGTCGATCCAACGACGCCGCGTGACGGGCTCGGGGCCCATGCCTACTTGGACTTGGGATCGCCGGGGTTCGTGCCGGCCTTGATCTCGTCGATGTTCTTCACGCCGTCCCCGTCGCTGTCGAGCGCCTCGATCTTCTCGAACTTGTGTTCCTTCTTCTCGGCTTTCGGGTCGACGACCGCCTTCGTCATGAGGTCCTTCCCGTACGAGTTCATCTCGTGATCTTCCTTCTTCGGGAGACTCTTGACGTGGCAAGTGGAGCACTTGCCCAAGGTGGCCTTGGCGTCCGGATACTTCGCCACGAAGGCCTTCTGGTTGTCGAGAGTGGCGAGCATCGTCGTCCCGACGCAGAACGCCAAGAGAGCAGAAACCGCGATTGTCGTCTTCCTCATTTCGTTCCTCCAGATTCGTTCGAAAAGCCTGAGAGTCGGCGAGAGGATACCCCCAATCCGAATCACGGCGCCGGGAACCGCCCGGCCGCTCCGCGGAACTCGTCGAGGAGCTCCCGCAGGCGGCGTTCCTCCCCGTCCGCCGCCGCAAGGCCACCGAAAGACTCGCGGACGTACGCGCGAACGATCGCCTCCGCGGGGCGCGCTGCACCGGGGCCGAGCGCGGTCGCGGCGGCGAGCGTCTCGGCCGGAACGGACGCAGGCGTGAGCGGCGCGCCGAGGCGGTGAAGAGCCTTCTGGAGGCGGCGGTACGCGGCCGAGGCCGGCTCGAGGCCGCGCGTCCTCCAGCGCGCGCCGCGCAGTCGTCGCCCGAGAAAGACGAGCGCTGCGAGGAGCAGAGCGGCGACCGCGGCGCCGGTTGCCGGGCCGCGACGCAGGGCCGGCGCCGCGCCGGCGCGGTGGAGGAGGTCGAGCGCGCCGCCCGTCGCCTCGCGGATCCTTCGCAGAAGCTCGGCCTGGTCTCCCTGGCCGAATGAAAGGATGAAGCGATCGTAAAAGAACTCGAGCCCGTCGGTCACCTGGCGGAGGCGTTGCGCGAGCGGAACGCTCTCGAGTCCCGGCTGTCCAACCGAAGGCGTCGGGTCGAACGTGACCCAGCCCCGGGCCTCACCGCACCACACTTCGACCCAGGCGTGGACGTTCTGCCCGCGGACGAGGACATATCTCCCGAACGCGCCGATCTCGCCGCCGAGAAAGCCGGTCACGAAGCGCGTCGGGACGCCCACCTCCCTGAGGAGGAGAGCCATCGCGGTGGCGAATGTCTGGCAGTGTCCCTTTCGCCGGCTCACGACGAAGTCCTCGACGGCATTCGGGCCACGCGGCTGAAGGTCCAGCTCGTACGTCCAGCCCCGCAGGACCGACTCGATCGCGCGCGCGGCTTCCTCGGGGTGTGCCGCGGGATCGATTCCCCGGAGCGTCTCGAGCGCGAACGCGCGCAAGGCGCTCGAGCCCGCAGCCCTCCCGGCCTCGGCTGCGTCGCCCCGCGCGAGGTCGGGGACCTCACGCATCCCGTAAAGGACCGTGTACTGAATGGTGCGGTCGGGTTCCCTCGGCAGGCGCACGTTGCGGGCGGCGTCCCTTTCGAGATACGCGAGGCCGGGATTCCGGAACGAACCCTCCGAGAGGCGCAGAGCGTTGCCGAGGAGAGGATAGGGGAGGTAGCGCGTCTGGATCGGCGTGAGATCGATCGTCATGGCGACGCCTCCCCCGGCGCCGCGGCCACTCGGGGCGAGCGGAATGAAGGCGGCGTTCCCCGCAACCACGCCCGTCCCCTCCCCCTTCGAAGGCTTCTTCCAGATGCCGCCCTCCCAGCGCGAAAGGGCCAGCGTCCGCAGCCGCAGGACGGCCCGCGCATTCTCTCCGAGAGGCTCCTCGCTCGTGATCCGGAGGAAGACGCGGTCGTTCTGCTTGAGCACGCCGAAGAGGTCCGGGTCGACGTTCTCCGAGAAACCCGTCGTGATCTCGCGGCCGGTCTCGGCGCCCCTGACGTACGGAGCCTTGAGGCGCGGAAGGAACAGGAAGAGGGGAACGGCGAGCAGCACCGCGGACAGCACCGACGTGACGAGCGGCCCGCGACCAGGCAGCGCGCGCGCCGCGCGGTCGCGGCTCCATTCCTCGGGTGCGGTGGCGAGGTCGCGCCAGAGCGCCCACCTCACGAGCACCCCCCACGCGACGAAGGCCACGACGAGGACGTAAAGAAGGATCGCGTAATGGAACGAGGTCGAGACGGAGGCGACGAAAAGCATGCCCAAGAGGACCAGGGCAAGCGAAAGGTCGTGCTCCTTCCGGATCGCCGCGAGCTTGAAGAGCGTCGTGAAGAGAAGGAGGTGAAGCATCGTCTTCAGGAGGCTCTGACTCCCGAAGCGCGCGTCCATGACGACGACCGGAACATAGAGGAGGCCCGCGAGATTCAGAACGCGGTTCCCGAGACGCGGGATGCGGTGCCGGCGTACACGCAGGAGAAAGAGAGCGAGCGCCCCGAGGTAGACGACGAGCACGGCGAGCTCGAGGGCGTTGCTGAAGAAGAGCGGCACGGGAGCGAGGAGCGCGAGCGACCCGAGCGCGAGAAGGCGCTCCCTCAGAAACGGAATCGGCTCCGCGTCCGGCGGGGAGGTGGCGTTTCGCGTGCTCACGCGGCTTTCTCCGGCCATGGGCCCGCGCGGTAGACGGCCACGGAGCCGGGAATGGCCAGGGGCGCCGGGCCCGGCTCGCGCGCGGGCTCGACGAGGGCGAGCGCGCGCAGAAGGCCTCGGCGGTGCGCCGGACCGCTGCCCGGCCTCACGAGCGCGCCTCCGAGCACGAGGCCCACGCGGCTTCCGCGCGCGAGGAGCCGCAGCGCGAGCCCCGCGGCCTCGGAAACCGAGCGCTCGAAGGCCTTGTCCCACTCCGCGTCCGCGGCCCGCGGGCGAAGCGTGTCGAGCGCGACGAGCGCGTCGCGGCCCTCCTCGGAGGCGCGCTCCTTCACGATGAACTTGCCCTGGCGCGCCGTCTGGGGCCAGTGGACGTCTCGCGGGTCGTCGCCGAAGCCCGCTTCGCGCAGGTTGCGGATCTCGGCGCCTCTCCCCTGTCGCCGGTCGCGCGGGTCGCCGCCCTCGGCTTCCCGCGGGTCCGGGGGGACGTACGGCACGCGTGTCGGCGCCGGGTAGACGAGGCGTTCGTCTTCGAGCGGATGCACACGGCCCTTCCGGAACAGGCCGATCGGGTAGCCGCTGTAGAGGAGGAGCGACTCGATGGAGCGACGGCCGCGCTTCGGGAAAACGAGGTCCACCCCGCGCTCGGCCGTGCGGCCCGGGTCGATGCGGCCGAAGAGAATCGGTGCCGCCGCACTCGAGATCTTCACGAGAAGGGCGCGCCGCGGCAGGCGGCCCAGATTCGTGAGCCGAAGCGTGAAGCGCACCGGCACGCCCGCGAAGATCTCCGCCGGGCCGTCCAGCGCCACGGCGACGTTCTCGACGTTCCGGCGCGACACGACGCCCGAGACGACGAGGGCGCCGAGAAAGAGCGACACGAGGACGTAGAGGCCGTTGTTGCCCGTGTTCGTGGCGGCCACCGCGACGACGAGCGTCAGGAGGATGAAGCCGAGGCCGATGTTCGTGACCCGGACGAGGATGCCCGGGTGAAGGAGCTTCTGGAGGCGCGCGCCAAACGTCACGGGCTCAGAGGGGAACGGGCGTCTCGTCGAGGATGCGCTGGATCGCGTCGCGCTCGCGCCGCCCGCTCCCCCCGCCGTCCCATGCGCCCGGCTGGGACGCGAGGACGCGGTGGGCGAGTGTGGGGATCGCCACCCGCTTGACGTCGTCCGGCGTGGCGTAGGGCCGGCCCGAGACGAGAGCGCGCGCCTGAACCGCGCGAAAGAATCCCTGCGAGCCGCGGGGAGAGACGCCGAGGAGCAGCTCCTTGCCGGTCCGCGTCTTCCCGACGATCGCGAGCACGTAGTCCATGAGCTTGTCGGCCACGGTCACGCGTTCGGTCGCGTTCTGCGCGGCCGCCAGCTCCTCGAGCGTGAGCGCGGGCGCGAGCGCGGCGAGAACGCGATCGGCGCCACCCGAGACGAGGAGGCGCCGCTCCTCTTCGGGCAGGGGGTAACCGAGCGAGATCCGCATGAGGAAACGGTCGAGCTGGGACTCGGGGAGGGGATACGTGCCGAGGTACTCCACCGGATTCTGCGTCGCGAGAACGAGGAAGGGCTCCGGCAGCGGCCGGGTGACGCCGTCGGACGAGACGGCCCTCTCGCTCATCGCCTGCAGAAGCGCCGCCTGCGTCTTCGGCGTCGCGCGGTTGATCTCGTCGGCGAGGAGCACGGGCGTGAAGACGGGGCCCGGGTGAAACTCGAACTCCTGCGTCCGCACGTTGAAGACCGTGAGGCCGAGGATGTCGGACGGCAGCGTGTCCGGCGTGAACTGCAGGCGGTGGATGCCGACACCGAGCGCCTTGCCGAGCGCGGAGGCCAGCGTCGTCTTGCCGACGCCCGGCACGTCCTCGATGAGGAGGTGGCCGCGCGCGAGAAGACACACGACCGCGTCCTCCACGGCCGCCACCGGCCCGCGGTAGGCCGTACGCACGGTCGCGACGAGCCGCCCGAGCGACGCGAGAACGGTCGCCGTCGGCACGGTCGCCGCGGAGGCTCCTCGTGCGTCCGTCATCGCGAAAGCCCGTCTTCCACGCTCCTGCGGAGCGCGTCGGAGGCGCCGTGGCGCATGACGAGGAGGCCGTCCGGCGAGTCCACGACGGCCACGTTCGAGAGACCCACCACGCGGACAGGACGCCCGTCGGCGAGAACGAGATTCCCCGAGCCGTCCACCGAGGTGGCCGGACCCTCGAGGACGTTCACGCCGGCGGCGCCGCCCCGGAACTCGAAGACGGCTTCCCAGGAGCCGAGGTCGCTCCAGCCGCACGCGCAGGGGACGGTGAGCACCCGCCTCGCCTTTTCCATGACGGCGACGTCGATCGAGACAGACGGGGAAGAAGAGAAGATTTCTGCGAAAGAAGGAGAATCGCCCGCTTTTCGGGCCGAATGCGCGCGCCGAGCGATGTCCAGGATTTCGGGGGAAGTTCTGGAAAGTTCTTCGAAAAGCAATGAGGTCCGGAACACGAAGATTCCCGCGTTCCAGAAGAAGCGGCCTGAAGCGAGGAACTCCTCGGCGCGTGCCCGCGTCGGTTTTTCCACGAAGCGCACGACACGCCGAATCGACCCTTCCGGCGTTCCCCTCTTCCCATTCTCAGAAATCTTCTCTTTCTTTTCTTCTTCGACCTCCATGTACCCGAACCCCGTCTCGGGCCGTGTCGGCGGAATGCCGAGCGTGATGAAGGCGTCGTGGGCGCGCGCGGCGTCCGCGGCCGTGCGGAGGGCCGCGAGAAAAGCCGCCTCGTTCCGCACGGACTGGTCGGACGGCAGCACGGCGAGCACGGCGTCCGGAGCGTCCTCCGATGCGGCGAGCGCCGAGAGGGCGATTGCGGGCGCGGTGTTGCGGCGCACCGGCTCGAGGACGAAGCGCGCTCCGGGCACCTCGGGCAGCTCGGCGATCAGGAGCGGCCCGTGCGCGGTCCGGCCGGAGACGAAGATGTTCCCGGCCCCGGCGAGGGCGGCGGCGCGTCGGTACGTCTCCCTGATCAGCGATTCCCCGCCCGTCAGCGCGAGGAACGGCTTCGGCCTCCCGTCCGTCGAGCGGGGCCACAGCCGCGTGCCGCTGCCGCCGGCGAGGATGAGCGCGCGGAGCCCGCCGGTACTCGACATTCAGGAGATTGTACGGGGCCGCTCCCTCACGGGTCGATGTTCGTCACGAAGATCGGCTTGCCGCCTTCGACCTTCATCATCACGGCGCTTTTCACCGGGTCGCCCGAGCCTTCCTTGAAGGTCATCTTGCCGGTGACGCCTTCGAACTCGCGGATCTTCGAGAGCGCGTCGCGGATCGCCTCGCGATCCAGCTTCGCAGCGCCCGAGAGCGCCTTCGCGAGGAGCTTGAAGGAGTCGTACGTCAGGGCGGCCACATCGTCCGGCGTCTGCCCGTATTTGTTCCGGTACTGCGTCACGAACTTCGCGACCGCGTCCACCCGGGCCTCCGGCGCATAGTGGTTGCAGAACGTCGCGCCCTCGGCATCGGCGCCGGCCAGCTTGACGAGCTCCGGGCTGCTCCAGTTGTCGCTGCCCAGGAACGGTACGCTCAGCCCGAGCCTGTGCGCCTGTTGGAGCTGCAGCGGCACGTCGTTGTAGTAGCTCGGCAGGAAGATGAGGTCGGGAGACGCGGCCTTGATCCTCTCGAGCTGCGCCGCGAAGTCCTTGTCGCCCGTTTTGTACGTCTCGAAGGCGACGACCTTCGCGCCCGCCTCCTCGATCTCCTTTCGGAAGAGCTCGGCCTGGCTCTTCGGCGCCTCGGAGCCGGGGTCGTAGAGCACGGCCGCCTTTGCCGCGCGCAAGTAGCCCGTCGCGAACTTCGCGAGGACGTGACCCTCGAACTCGTCGGTGAAACACGCGCGAAAGACCCACCTCTTCCCGGCGGTCGTGCGCGGGTTCGTGGACCAGGGCGAGATCATCGGGACCTTCGCCTCCTCGGCCACCCGCGAGGCCGGCACCGCGCCGAGGCTCGCGTTCGGGCCTACGATCGCGAAGACCTTGTCGTCCTTCGCGAGGCGCCGGACGGCCTCGGCGGCTTCGGCCGCCGTAGCTTTGCTGTCCTCCACGACGAGCCGGAGCTGATGACCCTTTCCCGCGACCTTCACGCCGCCGGCCTCGTTGAGCTCGGCCACGGCCATTTCCGCCGCGTTCTTGCAGGAGGCGCCGACGGCGGGGATGTCGCCGCTCAGCTCGGCGATCACGCCGACGGTCAGATCAGGGAGCTCTTTCTTCCCGCAGGCCCAGAGCATCGCCGCGCCGGAGAAGAGGAGGTAGGGGAGCGTGGAATGTCTTTTCATGGACGTGTCCTCCCGAGCACTTTAATCTCCGGTACCAGCTCGATGCCGAACTTCGCTTTCACGGCCGCCTTCATCTCATCCATCAAAGCCCTGACGTCCGCCGCCGTCGCGCCGCCGAGGTTCACGATGACGTTCGCGTGGACGGGCGAGATCTCCGCGCCTCCGATGCGCCGGCTCTTGAGGCCGCACTCCTCGAGCAGCCTCCCGGCGAACAGCCCGGGCGGATTCTTGAAGATCGAGCCCGCGTTCGGCTGCTTCGGGAGCGCGCCCTTGCGCTTCGCGGCCACCTCGGCGAGGCGCGCGGCGATCTCCCCCGCCGGCTTCGGGACGAGGCGCAGCGTGGCTCCGCAGACGATGTCGTCCGTCTCGCAGAACGACGTCCAGCGGTAGCCGTGGGGGATCTCCGCGGCAAGGGCCGTCCGGCGGTCGCCTTTCCGCGAGACGACGTCGGCCGAGACGAGGACGTCGAACAGTTCCGAACCGTAGGACCCCGCGTTGATGCGCACGGCGCCGCCCAGCGACGACGGGATGCCCGAGAGGTTCTCGAGGCCGGAGAGGCCGGCTCTCTGCGTCGTGACGGCGAGCGACATGAGCGACACGCCGCCCCCCGCGACGACTTCCGGCGCCTCGACCCGCGTCGCCAGGAAGGCCCCCGCGAGCGTCAGCACGACCCCGGGAAAGCCGGCGTCGGGCACGAGGAGGTTCGAGCCCTTGCCGAGCGGGAGGACCTCCAGCCGCTCGGCGGAGGCGAATTGCAGGACGGCGACGAGAGAATCGGCATCGAGGACGTCGACGAGCCAGCGCGCGGGGCCTCCGATCTTCAGCGTCGTCCGCCCCGCGAGCGGCGCGTTTTCGCGCACGACGAGCCCGGGCGAACAGAGGGCCTCGGGGATCATCGTACGAGGAGGAGGCCCGCCGAAACGAGCGTCGCCGCGACGGCCCCGCCGAGCAGGTCGTCCGCAATGATTCCCCAGCCGCGCGGCAGGCGCTCGAGCCAGCCGATCGGACCCGGCTTCCAGACGTCGAGGATCCGGAAGAGCACGAACGCGACGAGAACGGAGGCGATGCGCAGTCCCACCGCATCGGGCCTCACGAGGGCATAAGCGGGAAGGAGGGCGATCGACTGCCCGGCGACTTCGTCCACGACGACTTCCGGCGGGTCGCCGAGACCGCGCAGCCGGGCCGTCTCTCCCCCGGCGTGGACGCCGATCATCGCGATCCCGAGCGCGAAGGCCGCGAGGCCCCAGGCACCCAGGAGAACGGCCACGAGATGCGCGATCGGAATGGTCGCGAGGCTCCCCCACGTGCCGGGCGCGACGGGCAGAAAGCCGACTCCGAACCACGTGGCGACGAGCGTCGTCACGCGCGAGGCCGCGAAGACCTCGGGCCAGGGGCGCACCGGACCTTGCGTTTTGGGAAAAGCGGCCCTACCTTGCATTCATTCCTTCCGCTTCGGCCGCGACATCGTAGGCCGTTTCGCCGCATTTTCGGATTTCTTAGAAGGGTGAGTGGCGTCGGTGCAGAGTGTGTCCGCCCCGGCGCTTCCGGTGTGCCGTGCCTTCATTCACCCTTCGAAGAAAACGGTCTCTTCGAAGGTCATGTCGCGCTCCCGCGGCGCGTCAGGGCTCGACGCTCCCGGAAAGCAATTGCTCGAACCGCATTCGCAGAAATCTCTTCTTCCTTTCGAAACCTATAATCCGCCGTCCCCTCACAACGAAAGCGAGGACCTCTCATGGTCGAAGTGAACAAGGAAAAGCTCAAGGCGCTCGAGCAGGCCGTCCAGCAGATCGACCGGCAGTTCGGGAAAGGCGCCCTCGTCCGTCTCGGCGACAAGCCGCACGAGGTCATTCAGTCCATTTCCACCGGCTCCATCGGCGTGGACTCCGCGCTCGGGATCGGGGGCATCCCCCGGGGCCGCGTCATCGAAGTGTTCGGGCCCGAGTCCTCGGGCAAGACCACTCTGACCCTGCACGTCATCGCGGAGGCGCAGAAGCGCGGCGGGCTCGCGGCGTTCATCGACGCCGAGCACGCCCTCGACCCCGATTACGCCCGGAAGCTCGGCGTCGACGTCGACAATCTCATGGTCTCGCAGCCGGACTCCGGCGAGCAGGCGCTCGAGATCGCCGAGGCCCTCGTGCGCTCGGCCGCGATCGACGTCGTCGTCATCGACTCCGTCGCCGCGCTCGTCCCGAAGGCCGAGCTCGAGGGCGAGATGGGCGACGCGTCGATGGGCCTGCAGGCGCGCCTCATGTCGCAGGCGCTGCGCAAGCTCACGGCCGTCGTCTCGAAGTCGAAAACCACGCTCATCTTCATCAACCAGATCCGGGAGAAGATCGGCGTCATGTTCGGAAACCCCGAGACGACGACCGGCGGCCGCGCCCTGAAGTTCTATTCGTCGGTGCGTATCGACATCCGGCGCATCAACGCCATCAAGGATGGCGAGACCGTCGTCGGCAGCCGCACGAAGGTCAAGATCGTCAAGAACAAGGTCGCATCCCCTTTCCGCGTCGCCGAATTCGACATCGCCTACGGAGAGGGAATCTCGAAGACGGGCGAGCTCGTCGACATCGGCCTCGAGATGAAGATCGTCGAGAAGTCCGGCGCGTGGTTCAGCTACGGCGACCTCCGCATCGGGCAGGGCCGCGAGAACGCCAAGCAGTTCTTCCGGGAAAACCCCGACGTGGCCGCCGAGATCGAGAAGAAGATCCGGGCGAATCTCGGTCTTCCGACGGGCGACGTCCTCGGGGCCCCGGCTCCCGCTTCTGCGGGGCTTCCCGAGCCGAAGGCCGCGAAACCCTCCGCCGTTGCCGAAAAAAAGAGGTGAATTCCGGGCCCGCGGCGTAGCCCGCGGGCTCGGTCCCGTCGTCCATCAGGTGGCCATGCCCGAGCAGGTTGAATCGAAAGCGTCACCCGGAGTGCCCCGTCTCCCGACCGGGGGCGCGCGCCGTCTTCCGTGGACGAGGTCCAGGGCCTTCCGCTTCTGGATGGTCGCGGTGGCGACCACCGCACTCGTCGAGACCGCCGTCATCGCGCTCGGGGCCGCCTTCCCGGCGGCAGCGGGCCACCGCGGAGCCGACGTGTCGACCCTGAGAGTGCTGGCCGTGGCCGCGGCGCTGCCCCTGCTGTTTCTGGCGCTGGCGCGCTTCGCCGAGAGCAAGTACCAGAGGCGGCCCACGAAAGCCTTCCAGGCCTCGCATTTCGGCCTCTACCTCGCGGGCACCGCGCTCGTCAGCGCCGGATTCCTCCGGCATCAGGCGAATCTCGACCCGGCGAAGCCCCTGCTCGCGGCCGGTGAGATCCTGCTGGGCGCCGCCGCTCTCATCTTCGCTGGCTGGATCGTGGGTGTGATTCTCTGTACGCCCCCCGAGGACGCTCGCCTCGGGACCCTCTGACTCTTCGTTCGAATCGCCCGTAGAATCGGTCGGGATGCGGCGCAGCCAGTTTTTCCGGACGATCCTGCGGCTCGCGCTCCCGGCGACGCTGGCGACACATGCCCTCTCGGCCGCCGGACCTCCGGCACCGTATCTCGCTCCCTGGCTGAAGGCGACTCCGGGCGACGCGCGAATCCAGAGCCTCGCCGCGAAAGCCGCCGCCCCGCTTTCCCCGAACGCCCCGGGACTGGTCCTGAAGCTCGGGCCACGGAGCTGGGACGCCGGGAACGCCGGCACGCGGGATGCGATTCGCGCGCTGGCGAAGGACGCGCACCGCGCGGGCTGGCGGTGGGGCCTCGCGCTGGAGCTGCCCGACGTGCCCGTTCCCTCCGATCCGCGCGCCGCCGAAGCGGCGACGGTCGAAGACCTGTGGCCCGGGCTCGGGGAGATTCTCAAGGAGGCGGCGGCCACGGACCTCGTTACGATCGGATTTCCACTTCGAGTGGTTCCGGGAAGTCATGAGATCGGGCGGCCTCAGGAAGACACGTTCGATCCGAAGGCACGGGCGTATTTGCTTAGAAAGGTGGCTGCGGGTGCGCGCGCAGCCGCCCCCCAGGCGCGTCTCGTCCTCGCCGCCGGTCCCCTCGCGAGAGGCGAGCTCTTTCCGGCTGACGTCCGCATACTCCTTTCAGAAGAAAATACGGCCTACGTCGACTTTCTCGGCGCGACCCCTCTCGCGCCGCCGGTTCCCGGCGAGGTCCGTGCCGCGATCGACGACGTCGCATTCGGAAAGTCCGGGCTCGTAGACCTCGATTTCTCCGGCGTCCGCTCCCCCTCCGCGCTGCTCGCTGCCGGCGCCCGTCTCGCGGCCGAGAACGCGCCCTTCGTCGTCGCAGGTCCACCCTGGAGCCCCGCTCGGGACGCCGTTCTCGAGCGCTTCGCGCGCCTCCTCGACGGGGACTTCGGACCGGATTCCCGCGCCTCGACCGCGTCCTCCACGCAAGGCGAGACCCTCGACGCTTCCCGATTCGTCTCGGGAACGGATCTCGGGGGAGTCGTCCTCATCCCCGGGACGACTCCCGCTGGCGGCGCCTCGTCCGAAGCATTCTCTCTGACACTGGACGAGACGGCGTACGCCTCGGCCGAAGTCTTCGAGCTCGAGACCGGCGCCTCCAGGAGATTCGACATCCCTGCCGGCGCCGTGCCCGCGCGCCTGTCGCTCTCGCTCGCGAACGGCCCCCTCGGCGTGCGGCTCGTCGCGCGGGAGAAGCTCCCGGCCGAGGCTGCGAAAGCCGCAGTCGGCGTCGCCGGGACGCGCGCCCTCACGGCGGAGGAGATCCTCGCGAGGCACCAGACCTGGCGCGCGGCGCGCGACGCGCGCTGGAAGACGCTCACGGCGCGGAACACGATGTCGATGCGTTTCCGCTTCGCGGAATTGAACAACACGTTCGACCTCGCGCTCGGGGGACCGTTCTTCTACGAGAAGGGCGGCGGCTACGACTGGGCGTGGAGCGAGGCGTACTTCAACGGCGTGCGCTGGAAGGGAAAGAAGATTCCCGAGCTGCCGCTCCTCCAGCCCGAGAAGGTCTCGAACATGCCGCTCGCGCTGAATTTCGACGATGCCTACGGTTACACGCTCGCGGGCGAGGACACGGTGAACGGCATCCCCTGCTGGGCGCTCGACTTCACGCCGCGCGCCGCGGCCTCCGACAAGCCTCTTTACGCCGGCACGGTCTGGGTCGCGAAGGCGGACTTCGCGGCCATCAGGACACGCGCGCGGCAGCTCAACCTCACGGCCGAGATCCAGGCGGTGGACGAGGTCTCGGACTTCGGCGAGGTGAGAGCGCCCGACGGCGGGCCGCCTCTGCGCCTTCCGACGCACACGACCGGGCAGTGGATCCTCAAGACGTTCTCCCGGACGACGGTCATCGAGCGGGAGAGCACCCTGTCGGACGTCCGGCTCGACCCACCGAGATTCCTCGCCGACCGCCAGGCCGCGTTCGCCTCGCAGGACGTCATGGTCAGGGATACGGAAAAGGGCGTGCGGTATCTCGAGAAGACGAAGGACGGCGGGCGCGTCGTCACCGAGGACACGAAGCGCGGGCACCTGTTCGGCCTCGGCGGTGTCTTCTACGACAGCTCCTTCGACTATCCGCTCCCCCTTCTCGGGATCTACTACGTCGACCTCGACGTGAAGAAGCGACACGAGCAGGTGCAGGTTTTCTTCGGTGGAGTCCTGCTGGCCGCCTCGTACAACCAGCCGCGCCTCTTCGGAACCTCGATCGACGCCGGGGTCGACGTGTTCGGCATCGCGATCCGGGGATCGGACGCACTGTTCGTGGGTGGAACGGAAGACAAGACCCAGCGCGTGAAATCGCGCTCTTACGCGGGGAACTTCAAGGCGGGGATTCCCCTCGGCCGGCATGTGAAGCTCTCGGCGACTCTCGGCGAGACGCATCGCGACTTCGCGGCCGACAGCACCGAGACGTCGCCCGCATTCGCCCTTCCGTCCGACCACTGGGTCACGCATCTGGAAGGGCAAGCCACCTGGGACTTCCGCGGCTGGGCGCTCTCGGGGCGGTTCGCGTGGAACAAGCGCTCGCGCTGGGACCCGTGGGGCCTGCCGGGCAACCCCGACTACGACCCGGGCAAGGACGAGTTCCGGACGTATTCGGTCCAGCTCGCGAAAGACTTCCATCTCCCGCGGTTTCAGCGCATCCAGACTTCGATCTCCTACCTCGGCTCGGGCAATACGGACCGCTTCTCCAAGTACAGCTTCGGGTTCTTCGGCGGCACGTCGCTGCGCGGCTTTCGGTCGGGCGCGCTGCGCGCGGAGGAGGCCATCGCTTCGAAGTTCGCGTACGGGTACGTCTTCGGCGACGCGTTCCGCCTCGAGGCCGTGTACGAGGACGCGCGCGTCAAGGACCCCGCCGCCGGACTCGACTGGGCCTACTTCAGCGGCGCGGGCCTCTCCGGAGAGGTGCCGGGGCCCTGGTCCACGCTCGTGCGCTTCGACGCCGGCACGCCCGTCGCGGGCCGGAATCGCGGCCAGACCGGCGTCGTCCTGAGTCTCACGTTCCTGAAGATCTTCTGAAGCGGGCGACCCGTACAATCCCGCCGCGATGCGCCGCCGCCCGCTCCCCGTCTCCCTCACCGTTCTGTTCGTGCTCGTGGCCGCTCCCGCGCGCGGCACGGACTGGGCGTTGACCGACGAGAGGCGCATGGCCGCCGACGCGGCCTCCTTCGCGCCTCCGGATTTCAAGAGCCAGCTCGCGAAGC
Source organism: Thermoanaerobaculia bacterium (assembly GCA_041495865.1). Lineage (GTDB taxonomy): Bacteria > Acidobacteriota > Thermoanaerobaculia > UBA5066 > UBA5066 > Fen-183. Next base: position 17,183 of record JBGQDL010000065.1, read on the forward strand.
ACAGCCGCCGTCTCATGCAGGGCGTGACCGACGCGGCGGCCGGCGAGGCGGGCACACGCGGCGCCGCGGCGCATCGTGCGGCCGCGGCCCGCGGCGCCCGTTCTCTGGCGGAAGCCATCCGCCGCCACACGCCCTTCGACGAGATCGCGTACCAGGCGGGCGGCATCGTCCACGAGCTCGCCCTCGCGCATGCTCGGGGCGCGGCGCCTCTGGACACGTCCCAGGGCGCCAGCTTTCTTGGCTTTTCCGCGGAGCCCTTCACGGCCCCCGAGACGCTCCTCGCGGCGACGCTTCCCGCGGCCACGGCGCGAGAGCGCTACGACGCCGCGGTCACGCTCACGACGCGGCTTCTCGCCTGGGTCTGGAAGACGGCCGGCGGGAACACCTCCTCGGTCGCGCAATACCCCGCCGCCAAAGGACCCTACGTCGTCCGTGAGTAATCCGCGCCTCGCGCTCCTCTCCGTCTCCGACCGCACGGGCCTCGTCGACCTCGCGCGCGCGCTCGTCGGGATGGGCTTCGGGCTCGTCTCGACCGGCGGTACAGCCACGCATCTCTCGGCGGCGGGTCTGCCGGTCCGGAACGTCTCGGACCTCACGGGCTTCCCCGAACTCTTCGGCGGGCGTGTAAAGACGCTCCACCCGAAGCTCTTCGGCGGAATTCTCTTCGATCGGAGCGAGGAGCGCGACCGGGGCGACGCCGCAGCGGCCGGCGTCCTCCCGATCGACCTCGTCGTGGTGAACCTCTACCCGTTCGAGGAGACCATCGCGAGAGCGGACGTCGCATTTCGCGAGGCCATCGAGAAGATCGACGTCGGAGGCCCGTCCCTGCTGCGCGCGGCGGCGAAGAACCACGCGCACGTCGGAGTCGTCTGCGACCCTTCGGACTACTCGGCCGTCGCTTCGGAGCTGGAGAAACGGGGCGGTCTGTCCGACGAGACGCGTTGGCGTCTCGCGGCGAAGGTCTTCCGGCGGACGGCGGCGTACGACGCCGCCATCGCCCGCTGGTTCTCGGCTCTGGAGGGCGAAACATTTCCCGAGCGCCTGTCCCTTTCCTTCTCGCTGGCTTCGCCCCTTCGCTACGGCGAGAACCCGCACCAGAAGGCCTCGCTCTACGCAGATGCCGCCGCCCAGGCTCCGGCCCTCGCGCGTTACCGTCTCGTGCAGGGGAAGGAGCTCTCGTACAACAACCTCCTCGACGCCGACTCGGCTCTCTACACCTCTCGGGTCGTGGGCGAGAACGCGCTCACGATCGTGAAGCACCGCGTCCCGTCGGGTGCGGCGACGGCGGCCGGGATGGCGGACGCCTTCGAGGCCGCCTGGGCCTCGGATCCCGTCGCCGGATTCGGCGGTGTCGTCGCGTACACCGGCACGCTCGACGCTGCGGCCGCCTCGGCGCTCACGTCGCGCTTCCTCGAGGTGATCGTCGTGCACGACGTGACGGACGATGCGATGCCGGTCCTCGCGAAGAAGCCGAACCTGCGCGTCCTCACCGTCGCGCCGGAGACGGGGCCGCGTCCGCGCCTCGAGGCGCGCGGGATCGACGGGGGCCTCCTCGTGCAGGAGGGCGACCTCGCGCCGGACGAGGCGTCGGAGTGGAAAGTCGTCACGGCGCGCCGGCCGTCGGACGGCGAGCGGCGGGCTCTCGCCTTCGCGAACCGCGTGCTGCGCGGCGTCGTCTCGAACGGCATCGTCGTGGCGGGCGAGAGCGCGACATACGGCATCGGCGGCGGGCGCACGAGCCGCGTGGACGCCTGCCGGGATGCCGCCGGCAAGGCGGGCGCGCGCGCGAAGGACGCGGTCGCGGCATCGGATGCGTTTTTCCCGTTCCCGGACGGCCTCGAGGTGCTCGCGGCGGCGGGCGTCACGGCGGTCGTCCAGCCGGGCGGCTCCGTGAAGGACGCCATCGTGATCGCCGCCGCGGACGCCGCGGGAATGGCGATGGTGTTCACCGGGAAGAGGCATTTCAGGCATTGAGAAGAGAAGGAATAAAGAAAGAGATTCTTAGAAAGTGGTTAAGAGACCGAAGACTATTTCTCATATGCGGCGGCTGCTGATGCAGCCGCCGATAGATGAAATCTCTTCACGGATGTCCGGTGTCAAGGGCGCGCTTCGCGCGCCGCGCAGCGGTCGAAGACCCTTGACTCCGGACATCCGGGGAATACGGTCTCTTCTCTCTTTTCTTTCCTTCTAAGAAATTCCGAATCCCCTCTCTCGTCT
>JBGQDL010000066.1:0-19365 GCA_041495865.1 Thermoanaerobaculia bacterium
CAGAGCACACGCGCTCCGACTGGGCTTCGATGCGGCCGGAGAGCCCGGAAGAGATTTTTCTGAGAAGGTAAAGAGGGCCTCGGCGCGCGGGGGCGACGTGGTGTTCGTGCTGCCGACGGCCGAAGCGGCCGTGCTTTCCTCTCTCGAGGCGGCGGGCCCGGCCGGCCGCGTCGTCTTCTATTCACCGGTCGAGCCCTCGAAGACGTGGCGGCTCTCCCCTCATTCGTTGTATCTCCGGGATCTCTCTCTCCTCTTCAGCTACTCCTGCGGCGCGCCGGACTTCCGTGAGGCCCTTCAGCTCCTCGAGCGCGGCGCGGTCCGCGCCCAAGACCTCGTGACGCACCGCGTGCCGCTCGCGCGGGCCCCGGAGGCCTTCGCGCTCGCGCAAAAGGGGGGCGACGTCCTCAAGGTCGTCGTGACGTTCTGAAGAAGCGCCTCGACGTCGTTCTCTTCGAGCGGGGGCTCGCGGAATCGCGGACGCGGGCCGAGGCGCTCATCCTCGCGGGCCGGGTTTCGGTCGGAGGCCACGAACGGGTCAAGCCCGGCACGCCCGTCGCGGACGACGCCGAGATCGCCGTCGGAGAGCCGGAGCATCCGTGGGTCTCGCGGGGAGGCGTCAAGCTGGACTTCGGCCTGACCCATTTCGCGATCGAGCCGAAAGGGCGGGTCTGCCTCGATCTCGGAGCCTCGACGGGAGGTTTCACGGACGTGCTTCTCTCCCGCGGCGCCTCCCGGGTGTACGCGCTCGACGTGGGTTACGGGCAGCTTCACGCCCGGCTGCGGATCGACCCACGCGTCGTCGTGCGCGAGAAGGTGAACGCGCGGTTCCTGTCCCGGGCGGACGTTCCCGAGGAGCCCTCGCTGCTCGTGGCCGACCTGTCGTTCATCTCGCTCACCCTCGTCCTGCCGGCCGCCGTGCCGCTGCTCGCCGAACGCGCCGACGTCCTGGTCCTCGTCAAGCCGCAGTTCGAAGCGGCCCGGGGAGAGGTCGGCCGGGGCGGCATCGTGCGCGACGAGGACGTGCGCGCGCGAGCCCTTTCGCGCGTGGCGGCGGCCGCCGGGGCCCTCTCTCTCGAGAGCCGCGGGTCGGTCCCGTCGCCGATCACGGGGGCGGAGGGCAACGTCGAGCTCCTCGCGGCGTTCCGCAGGAATCCCGTTACACTTCCCGGGTGAGCTCCGCGAAAAGGCCGGGCCGTCGCGTGCGCCGTGTGGGTCTCGTGACGCGCTACCGCAGCGTGGCCGCGATCGCCCTGTCGCGCAGGCTCGAGCGGCAGCTCGAGAGGCGGGGAATCGCTGTCGTCCACGACGTCGAGTCGTCGCGCGCCCGCGGCATCTCCGGCGGCGCGCCCCGCGCTCAGATCGCGCGCCTCGTGGATCTCGTCGTGACGCTCGGGGGCGACGGGACGCTCCTCTCGGTGGCGCGACATCCGGCGCCGGGTGTCCCCGTCCTCGGGATCGACATCGGCACGCTCGGTTTCCTGACGGCCTGCCGGCCCGACGCGTCGGGCCCCTTGCTCGAGGCGGCGCTCGCAGGAACGGCGCACCTGGAAAAGCGTCGCCTGCTGTCGGTCGTCGTTACCGACGGCAGTCGTGCGCCGCGCCGCTACCGCGTCGTGAACGACGCCGTCCTCGCGAAGTCGGCGCTCGCGCGCATCGCGACGATCCGCGTCGATGTGGACGGCCGCATGGTCTCGCGGTACCGGGGAGACGGGCTCATCGTGTCGACTCCGACGGGTTCCACCGCGTACAACCTCTCGGCGGGGGGACCCATCCTCGAGCCGACCCTGCCGGCCCTGGTCCTGACTCCGGTGTGCCCTCACACGCTGACGCTGCGCCCGCTCGTCCTTCCCGATACGGTCCACCTCGACCTGTCGGTGGAGAACGACCCCACGGACGTGTTCCTGACGCTGGACGGCCAGGAGGGGTTCCCGGTTGGCTCGAGGACGCGCATCGCGATTGCCCGTTCCTCCGGAACCGTCTCCCTCGTCCGGGCCTCGGAGGCCTCGTTCTTCGGGGTCCTCGCCGGGAAGCTCTCGTTCGGCGGCGAGCGGGAAAGCGCGGCGCGGTAACGGGGAGATGCACCGCCTCCCGCACCTCTCCCTCACGCAGGTCCGGCTCGTCCGCCTCTTCGCCCTTCTCCTCGTCTTCTCTCTCCTCGTCCTCTACGCCGTCTTTCGTTCGACGCGCTTCCAGGAGCTGCTGCGTCGCCGCACCGAGAGGCTCATCGGCGACAGGATCGGGCGGACCGTCAGGTTCGGAGGCTTCGACCTCGCGCTCGTGCCGTTCGCCTTTCGCATGCGCGACGTGGCCGTGGCGAACGACCCACGCGGCCTCGAGGGCCCGGCGTTCTCGGCATCGGAGATCGAGCTGCGCGGATGGCCGTCGATCACGCGCACCCGCATCGACCTCGCGAAGCTCCGCGTGGTCTCGCCGCGCGTCGTCGTCGAAGTCTTCCCGGACGGCACGACGAACCTCGAGTCGATCCGCCGCGCCCTGACGGGAGGGGGCGGCGGCGACTTCGAGATCCGCTTGCAGGAGGCTGTCATCCAGCGCGCGACCCTTCGCTTCCGGGAATGGAACGCCGAGATCGACGCGGTGCTCGAGGATGCGGCCGTCACGGCCACGTCCGGTCGCAGCCGGACGGTGACGCACCTCGCGCTCGCGTGCCGCAAGGGGCGCTTCCGGCTGGAGGAGAACGAGACGCTCGAATTCGCGATCGGCGCCGAGGTGATCTTCGCGCCCGGGCGCGTTCACCTGACGGGCTTGAGGCTGCGCGGCGATCGCCTGCGGCTCGAGGCCTCCGGCGGTGTCGACGACATGAAGAAGCCCGTCCTCGCGCTCGTCGTACGCGCCGAGACCGCCGGCGAGACGCTCTCGAAGGTCTTCGGGCTGGGCCTGCCGCTCACGGGCGGCGTCCTCGCGCGCGGCACGATGCGCTTCGGCGAGCCTAGCGGTTTTCGCATCGCCGGCGCGTTCGATCTGCCCTCTGCCGCATTCGGTCCGTTTCCGATGAGCGGCGGGGGTGTGATTCGCGTGGATCCGAAGGGCCTTCTCGTGAACGTGACGCACGCGAGCTGCGCCGGCGGCACCCTCGAGGCCGTCGTCCGGCTCGAGCGGCTCAAGAACCCGCCGCTGCCCGTCCGCATCGCGCTGCGGGGACGCGGCATCGACTTCGAGAAGTTCTTCGCCGACCTCGGCCTCGAGGGCACGGGACTCGTCGCGCGGGCGGACCTCGACACGACCCTCACGTTTGGGCGCGGCGGGATCGGGCACGCGGACGGGATCGGGCGGATCCGCCTGACCGAGGACGGAGGGCGGCCGTCGGCCGTGCGCGGGCGGTTCGCGCTTCCGTTATCCGGGGGCGGACCCCTGACGATCCGGGATGGGCAGCTCCTCTTCGCGGGCGTGCCGTTCGCGACGGCCGGAGGTGCCCGAATCCGCGTCGACGGCGGGCTCCGCCTCGGGACGTGGGAGCCCGACCTCGGGTTCGACATTTCGGCCGACGATCTCGCGGAGGTGGAGCGGATCGCGGACAACTTCTATCCCGCCATCCAGAAGGAGCCCCTGACGCCGCCGCTGAAGCTGGGAGGCGCGGGGCGGATCGCCGCGCGCCTCTCGCGCAGCTTCGCCGATCCGCGAATCGAGGGCCGCTTGTCGGCGTCGGCGTTCGTCCTGCGCGGCGTGCCGTTCGGGACCGCCTCGGCAGAGTTCCTCGTGGACCGCAACGTGGCCACGTTCTCGCCGTTCACGGCGAAGGACGGTGGCGCCTCTGTCGCTCTCACCGGGAATCTCGGCTGGGGCGGCTCCCTCCGGGGCTCCTATCGCCTGGACGGCCTCGTGGCGGACTTCTCCTCGTGGCCCATCGAGCGGGTCTTGAAGTTCCTCGACATCGACCTGCCCATCACGGGCGCGGGCACGGGACGCCTCCCTCTCGACGGGGTGACTCCGGCGCTCTCCGGACGCATCCCGCTCGTCCTGTCCGAGGCAAGCGTCTGGGGCCAGAAGCTCGACCGTCTGGAAGGCGTGCTGGCCTTCGAGAAAGACAGGATCGCGATCGAGAACGTGACGGCGGGACTCGGCGAAGGCACAGCGAACGGGGGCGGCTTTTACCGCTATTCCGACCGTGCGTACAGCCTCGATCTCGATGTCCGCGCCATTCCCATCGCCCGCGTGGGCGCGGCGGAGGGCCTCTCCCTCACGGGGTCGCTCTCCGGGCACGTGAAGGGGTCCGGGACGGTCGACAAGCCGAATCTCGACATCGCGGCGCGGGTCGCGGGCGCGGCGTGGGGCGGGAGCCCGCTCGGGCGCGCGGGCGGCGATCTCGAGCTCAAGGCCACCGCCGAGGGCGGCGCGTTCACGCTCATCGCGCGCGCGCCGGAGGCGGCCGAGATCACGCTCGCGCCCGACGGAGCGGAGGGGCGCTGGCGGGCCCGGCTCGACGTGACGTCTTTCGGGCCTTTCGCGCCGCTGCTCGGCATGTCCGAGGAGGCTCGCCTCGACGGGCGCCTCTCCGCGGAGGCCTCGTTCGCGACGGGAAAGGACCTGAACGCCCTGCGCGGGCAGGGGGCGATATCGGCCGCGCGCATCACGGCGTACGGGAGAACGCTCGAGCTCCGGGCGGCCGTGCCGCTCAGGGTGGGAGACGGGAGAATCTCTCTCGAGCGGCTGACGCTTGCCGAAGCGCCGCGTCCGGACCTGCCCGGGGCGACGCCGACGGCGATCACGATCTCGGGCAGCGCCGGACTCGGTGCCCCCCACGCGCTCGATCTCTCGATGGCGGGCTCCTTCGACGCCGCTCTCCTCAAACCGGCGCTCGAGGGGCTGCAGGCGGCCGGCCGCGCCAGCGTGGACCTGAAGGTGGGCGGGACGGCGGCCGCGCCGGCTCTCGCGGGCCGCGTGTCGCTCGACGGCGTGGACCTCACAACGCCGGGCGGAACTGCGTTCGAGTCGATCACGGGGACGCTCCTCTTCTCGGAAGGCCGCATCACGGTGGGAGATCTCTCGGTTCGCTACAACGGCGGAACCGTGGACCTCGGCGGTTTCATCGGGCTCTCCGGCCTCAGGCCCGTGTCCTTCCGGCTCAGCGCGCACGTCGGCCACGTCCGCTTCTCGCCGTTCGACGGCTTCCGGGTCACGTTCTCCGGTGACCTCGTCCTCCTCGGCGACACGACGCTCCGCACGGTGCGAGGCGATGTCATCTTCGACCGGGCCGTCTACAGCCGCGACTTCTCGCTGGACATCGCGTCGCTCCTCGCGCGAAAGCGCGCCTCGGTGACGAGTTCGACGGCGTTCGACGCGGTCGAGCTCGACGTTCGCCTGCTCGCGCCTCCGTCCTCCATCGACGTGCGCAACAATGTGGCCCGCCTGAAGCTCTCGGGCGAGCTTTTCCTTCGGGGCACCGTGGGCCATGAGCTTCTGTTCGGGGAGGTCACGGCCGAAGACGGCGGCCGCCTCACGCTGCAGGGTCAGCGCTACGAGATCGTGTCGGGCAAGATTCTCTTCTCGAACCCGCTGCGCATCGAGCCCTTCTTCGAGCTCGAGGCGCGCGGAACGGTGAGTCGGTACCAGATCACGTTCGGCCTCACGGGCACGGCTGCGCGGCTCGCGGCGCGATTCTCGTCAGACCCCCAGCTCTCCGAGGCGCAGATCGTTTCTCTGATGGCCACCGGCGACATCCCGCAGGGCGGTGTCGCGGGCGCACCCGTCGGGCCGGCGCCCACCTCCTCCGACGAGTCGGTTTCGAAGGCGGCGCGCGAGCTCCTCGCGAGCCTAGCGACCTCGGCGGTCACGAGCCGGACGAAGGAGTTCTTCCGGTTGGACCGGTTCCAGATCGATCCGACCATCACGGGCACGTCGTTCGACGCGCCGCGAGTCACGGTGGGCAAGAGCCTGGGCAACAATTTCAACGCGACGGTCTCCTTCGTGCTGTCGAGCAACCAGCAGCAGATCATCACGCTCAACTACCAACTCACTCCCGCAGCCCTCCTTCAGGCCCGGCTCGACGAGAACGGGGTCTATTCGCTCGAGCTCCGCATCCGGCAGCGCCTGCGATGAGGACCGCCCGAGCCGCCGCGCTCGCCGCCGGAACGCTCCTTCTCGCCGCGCGGGGGGCCGCCGAGACGACCTACGGAACGGGGATCGCCTCGCTCTCCTTTCGCGGCGATGCTCCGGTCGACGTGCGCCGGCTGGCGGCGCTCGCGGAGCTCAAGCCGGGCCGCACCCTCACCGACGAGGCCGTCCGGACGAGTCTCCGCAACCTCTTCGCGACGCGTCTTTTCTCCGACCTCGCCGTCGAGGTGTCGCCGTCGCCCGCAGGCGCCCTCGTCGTCGTGGTCTTCTCCGCGGCCCCAAGGATCGAGCGCCTGGAGATTTCCGCCGGCGTCCCCGCCTCGGGCCGAATCCGGGACGCCGTCGGCCTCGGGCCGGGCGATCCGTGGCAGCGCGACCTCGAGCCCCGGTACGAGGCCGAGATACGCCGCGTCCTGCGCGAAGAGGGCTACTTCGATCCGAAGATCGCGACGGCCGTCGAAGCCGGCGCCGACGACACGAGCGTCGAGGTGCGGTTCGAAGTGGAAAAGGGCCCGCGCGCGCTCGCGGGACCGCCGCGATTCTCCGCCGCGCTCGCGCCTTTCGACGAGCAGACTCTCCGCGCGAAGGCGAGATCGAAGCCCGGCAAGCCCTACCGCGGCACGAAGGCGCGGGACGATGCCGAGCGCTTCGCGGCCGCGTACCGGCGCGCCGGCTACTCGCGCGCGGAGGTGCGTCTCGACGACGAGCGCTACGAGGCCGGGTCTCAGACCGTCACGCCCCACTACGCGCTCTTCGTGGGGCCGCGCGTCGTCCTGAAGGTCACGGGCGAAAGTGAAAAGGTGGTGCGCGCGCACCCGGATTCGCCCTGGACTCGTGGAGAGCCTTCGGATGAAGACTCGCTTCAGTTTCTGAAGGACGGGCTCCGCCGCACGTATCAGGAAAAGGGCTATGCGCGCGCGAAGGTGGACGTCTCGTTCGAAACGACGCCGGCGGAGGAGGTCGTGTCGTTCGCGATCCAGAAAGGCGAGCGCTGGACGATCGAAAGGGTGCTGGTGACCGGGGCCGCCAGCCTGCCCCGACGGGACGTCTACGCGGCGCTCCAGACACGCCCGCGCGGGCTCCTCGAAACGGGACGCTACGTGGACGGAGAAGCTGCCGCCGACCGTGACGCCCTCGAGGCGCTCTATCGCTCCAACGGATTCCGGTTCGCGCGCGTCTCGCCGCCGGACGTGACGGAGGGCGCGTCGCGGGACACCCTTTTCGTGTCGTTCCGCGTCGAGGAGGGGTTTCGCACGATCGTCGCGGCGCGGACGGTGACCGGCATGAAAACGGTGACTCAGGAGGCGCTCGTGCCGCAGCTCGCTGTCCGGCCCGGCCTCCCGTTCTCCGAGTCGGCGGTCGGCGACGACGCGGCGCTCCTGCAGTCGATCTACGTGGACCGGGGCTACGTGGACGCGAAGGTGGAAGCCACGGCGCGCTTTCTCGAACCGGTGCCGCCGGAGGGGGAGCACGCCGAGGTGACCTACACGGTGACAGAGGGCCCGCGCGTGGTTTTCGGCAAGACGATCGTGCGCGGCAATCGGCACACGCAGCCCTTCATCGTGGAGGATCGCCTCGCGAACGAGGAAGGCTCGCCCTTCACGCTCACGAAGCTCCTCGACACGCAGCAGAACCTCGCTCGCCTGGGGATCTTCCAGAAGATCGAGCTTACGAACTTCCCGACCGACCCCGAGACGATGTCTCGGGCGGTCGTCGTCACCGTTTCCGAATCGCGCCCGTGGAGCCTCACATACGGGGTCGGTGGCGAGTACGCACCGCAGGCGACCGACACCCGGCTCTCCGCACGCCTCTCGCTCGGCGTGTCGTACAACAACCTCTTCGGGCGCGCCCTCGAGGTGAGCGGGGAGGGGCGCATCTCGAACCGCGACCCGCGGATCATCCTGTCCGCGCGCGATCGGTCCCTGTTCGCCGGCCGTGTCCCGGTTTCCGTCGCCGGGTACCAAACGCGCGACATCTTCCTGTCGAACATCGACGTGAAGCGCACGGGAGGCTTTCTCCAGGCGGAGTTTCGCCCCTCGACCTCGCTGCGGACCGGGCTCCGTTACCAATACGAGCTCGTCGATCCGAGCTCCGACCCCGGCCTCGGAGCCGACCAGAGACTCAACCAGCCCAGCCGAATCAGCTCGGTGTCGGGCGGCGTGACATGGGACCTTAGGAACGATCCGCTGAATCCGCGCTCGGGCACGTTCCTCGCCGCGGACGTCAAGTACGCATTTCCCTTCCTCGCGGCCGACGCGAGCTTCGTCAAGTCGCTGCTGCAGGCGGGGATCTACCGGCCTTACGGGTCGACTCGATTCGCCTTCTCGGTCCGCGGCGGCATCATCTGGAACCGGCAGGAGTGCTCGCCGGCGCTGCGGGAGGCTGGAACGTGCTCCCCCAATCTGATCGTGCCCGTGCCCGAACGTCTGTTCGCGGGCGGTTCTTCCACGCACCGCGCCTTCGCCCGGGACAACCTCGGGATCCCGGGCGAGACGCTGAACGCGGACGGCGTGGGAGTGGGTGGCACGGTGCAGCTCGTCGGAAATGCCGAGTGGCGAATCCCGGTCGCCAGCGGCTTCGAGGCGGCGCTGTTCTTCGACATCGGCAACGTCTGGGCCGACCCGAAGAACGTGAGCCTCGGCGAACTCCGGACGGGCGCCGGGCTCGGCCTTCACTACCAGACGCCGGTCGGCCCGATCCGGCTCGAGTACGGTCTGAAGCTCGACCGCAGGCCGGGCGAAGACGCCGGCGCCTTCGCGTTCTCGGTCGGCTATCCCTTCTGAGCGTCGGACTCGGGGCTTACAATGATCCATGCCACGTTTCACCGTCCTCGAGACGTCGGCTCTCTTCTCGAACCGGATCAAGTACGACTATCTGTTCGAGATGGAAATGTGGTTGAAGGGCCTCGAGCGCTTCTTCCAGATCGACTGCCTGCCGCTCTCTTCGTTCGAGCGGTCGCACGCGTCGCTCAAGAACTACGTCGAAGAGGTAGGCGCGGCGCGCGCGGGCGTGGCCCACATGGCCATGCTCGCGACGCAGCTCCTGGGGGAAGGGAAGGAGGACCGCTCGTCGTTCCTCCTTTATCTCGACGGCCAGGTCGCGCGGCCCGGCGGCGGCGAGACGTTCGCGCGCCGGCGCGGAGGGGACGCGGAGACGGAGCTCGCCCTCGTCGTCGAGAAGCTCGACGACTTCGCGAAGCTGCTCGACGAGCTCGCGCGCGCGCCGTTCATCCCGCTCCAGACTTACTTGTCCCTCGGCCGGATCGTGGTCGGCACACTTCGCCAGGATTCCAATCTCGGGGTCCTGTTCCGGGAGAACCTCCGGCCCGTTCTCGACAAGGGGTCGAAGCAGTCGCTGGGACGCGTCCTCGAAAGCCTGCCCGAGCCCGCGCACCGCGGGGCCCTGGCCGCTCTCTTCGTCGCCCTCTTCAAGGGACTGCGCTACGCCGAGCACGGGCGCAGCGCGGCCGAGCCGCCGCCGACGCGCAAGCGCGCCCTGCTCGTCTTCAGCCTCCTCAAGAGCGAGAGCGCCTCCATCGCGTCGTTCATCTCGAAGCGTCTCGTGCCGCGCTTCGCCGAGGGTTCCACGGAGGCCGAGGGGCTGCGCCGCATCGTGACGGCGCTCGACGCCGAGGTCCGCAAGGTCATGGATGTCGAGCTCGTCGACGTCGTTCTCATGAAAGACCCGGCGCTCGTTCTCACGCGCCTCGAGGACGCGGCCACCCTGATTCGCGACCTCTACCAGCAGAGCGTGATCGCGCTCGCGGAGACGTTCTCCTCCGGCCTCGACGAGCGCACGCTCTTCCCCGAGTATCGCGCGCGGCTCGACCAGAGCCTCCTCATGCGCGAGGAGCTGGCCCGGCTCGCGAAAGCGACCCACGATTTCGTGAAGGCGCCCGACAAGAAGTCGCTGCGCGCGCTCGTGGCCGAGCTCGAGTCCTTCCGCCGAAGCGGGATGCGCCACCTCATGTTCAAGGACTGGTCGCTTTTCGAGCACTTCCTCGCCGGGTTCTCCCGCGAAAGGCCCCCGCGGTCGTTTCTGCCCGCCGCGCATCAATTCGAGGGCCTCCTGAAGACGCTCGCGAGGGAGACCGGGAAGAGATCGGTCCTCGCGAATCGTCCTCTCAAGGGATTCCGCCTCGAGGGCGGCCCGCCCGCCGGCGGGCCTTACGCCTCCAAGTACAATTGACGCCGTGGTGCGCCGCTAAACGCCGATGCCGAAAGGACCAAGAGTGGGTTTCGTCTCCGTCACCGAGGCCGCCGCCGCCTGCAAGGAAGGCCGCTTCGTCATCATCGTCGACGACGAAGACCGCGAGAACGAGGGCGACCTTTCTCTCGCGGCCGAGCACGTCACGCCGGCCGCGATCAACTTCATGGCCCACGAGGGGCGCGGGCTCGTCTGCGTCTCGCTGACGGAAGAACGCTGCGACGAGTTGGACCTGCATCCGATGGTCGAGCAGAACACCTCCAACTACGGCACCGCCTTCACGGTCTCGGTCGAGGCGCGCGGGAAGACCACGACGGGCATTTCGGCTGCCGACCGCGCGGCGACGGTGAAGACCCTGATCGACCCGAAGACGAGGCCGCAGGACCTCCTCCGGCCGGGCCACACGTTCCCGCTCCGGGCGCGGAAGGGCGGCGTCCTGAAGCGCGCGGGGCAGACCGAGGCCTCGGTGGACCTCGCCCGGATCGCCGGCCTCGCGCCCGCCGCCGTCATCTGCGAGATCATGAACGAGGACGGGACGATGGCGCGGGTGCCGAACCTCCTCGTCTTCTCCGAGAAGCACGGCGTTCCGATCGTGTCCGTGGCCGACATCATCCGCCACCGGATGCGCACCGAGCGCCTCGTGCACCGCATCGCGTCCCCGACGCTCCCGACCCGCCACGGCGCGTTCCGCGTCGTCGCGTACCGGTCCGAGGTCACGAACGAGGAGCACGTGGCGCTCGTGGCCGGAACCTGGGCCGAGGATGAGTCCGTCCTCGTGCGCGTGCACTCGTCCTGCCTCACGGGCGACGTCTTCGGCTCGGAGCGCTGCGATTGCGGAGCTCAGCTCAACCGGGCGATGGAGCTGATCGCGCGAGAGGGCAAGGGCGTCCTCCTCTATCTCCTTCAGGAGGGCCGGGGCATCGGCCTCGTGAACAAGCTGCGCGCCTACGAGCTGCAGGAGCAGGGCCTCGACACGGTGGCCGCGAACGAAAAGCTCGGCTTCGCGCCGGACGTGCGCGACTACGGCATCGGCTGCCAGATCCTGCGGGACCTCGGCGTCCGGAAGATCCGCCTCCTCACGAACAACCCGTCGAAGTACGTCGCGATCGACGGCTACGGCCTCGAGATCGTCGAGCGCGTCGCGCTCGAGATTCCCCCCACGGACGGCACGCGCGAGTACCTGGCCACGAAGAAGGCCAAGATGGGACACATCCTCAAGCTCGTGTGAAAGGGCCCGGGGCTGTTCAGGTCCTGCGCAAATAACCGCTAGGTGTTCCGGTGACGTCCGGGCTACGAGGTGGACTTTGATTGTCTTGCATCATTTCTCCTTGCGCCGCTGACCGCGAGAATTGTTCCGCTGAGAAAGCGGGGAGAGTATGAAGACCATAACGAAGGCGAGCGTCTTCTTCCTGTTCGTTGCTTGCGTTGGAGCCGCTGATACCGTTCCTCCGGCGATCCCGAGGACCCTGACGAGGAGCTCGTCGGAAGTTCAATCGCGCAAGCAGCCTTCCGTGGCTCCGCTGAAGAGCGGCGCGGTCTCGACGCACGTTCCGTTCGGGACGGGGGAGTGCATCCTGTGCCACGTCGTAAAGAAGGACGGAAAGGGCGGCGGCCCGCTCCTCCGCGCGGGCAACCAGACCTGCTACTTCTGCCACGAGGACGTCAAGAAGATCATGGAATCGGGACGGTTCCAGCACAAGACGGCCCAGAGCTGCGTGGCCTGCCACAGCCCGCACAACTCGGCGTATCCGAAGCTGCTTCTGGCGAACCTGCCGGCGCTCTGCCTGGAATGCCACGTCGGAATCAAGAGGCACATGAGCTCGAACGTCAAGCACGCCGCGCTGACGTCGCCCGCCTCCTGCACGGCCTGTCACAGCCCGCACGCTTCGAACGTCGAGAAGATGCTCCTGAGGCTCCCATACGAGCAGTGTGTCGGCTGCCATTCGACGGACGACATGAAGGACCCGCAGGGGAAGCTCCTGTTCAACTTCAGGAAGCTCTTCGCGGAGAACCCCGTGCAGCATGCGCCCGTCGCGCAGAAGGACTGCAGCTCCTGCCACGAGACTCACGGCTCGGACAACACGCGGTTTCTCAGGGCCCCGTATCCGGCCGAGTTCTATGCGCCGTTCGAGGTGGAAAACTACGCCCTGTGCTTCCGGTGTCACAACGACAGAATCGTGACGGTCAAGGAGACGACCACCGACACCCGCTTCCGCGACGGCAAATACAACCTCCACTACGCTCACGTCAACATCGCCGAGAAGGGCCGGATCTGCCGGGTCTGCCATGAAGTCCACGCCTCGAAGCAGGCGTTCCTGGTTCGCGAGGGAGTGCCCTTCGGCTCCGGCGGCTGGGTTCTGAAGATCGGGTTCACGAAGAACCCCGACGGCGGGACGTGCGAGAAGACCTGCCACGCGAACAAGAGCTACGTGAACACGGGGAGCCAGGGCGCGAACGCGAGGGCGGCCGCGAAATGAACCGGCCGAAGAGCCTCTGTTTCATGAGCTGGCTGGCCTTCGCCACCCTGGCTACGGCCGCGGAGGAGGCCTCTCACGCCTCCACGCGGACGCCCATGGGCGCCGTGCTCAGCAACCCGGAGCTGGCATCGCTCGCCGGCGGCAAGGCGCGCCCGCAGCAGGATGTCGACTTCAACATCCTCGTCTTCTTCCGCCCCGACAAGGATTTTTCCAGGGACACGCTGAGGGGGCTGGCAGCCTGCGAGAAAAGGACGGCGGGGAAGTCCGTCCACTGGGTGGCGATCGTCGCGGACCGCTATCCTTCGGGTCAGGTAAAGTCCGCGGTCGCGGAGGCAGGGATCGCGATGCCGGTCCTCATAGACGCCGGCGAGGCTCTCTCGAACGAGGTCGCGGTGGCGCAGCTGCCCGCGGTCGCGTTCACCGACAAGGGCAAGAAGCTCGTCGCGTATCAGCCCTACACGAGGCTGAACTTCTGCGAGCTCGTCGATGCGCGTATCCGGCGCCTGCTCAACGAGATCACCGACGCCGAGTTCTCCGCCCTGGCGAATCCGGTGTCGACGAAGATCGGCGGCGAGAAATCGGTGGCCGGCCGGCACGCAAAGATGGCCGAGGCGCTCCTCGAGGCGGGGAAGAACGACAAGGCGCTCGAGTCGGCTCGTCTGGCGGTCCGGCACGACGCGACTCTCGCGGCGGCGCATTCGGTCCTGGGCGAGAGCCTGCGGGCGGCCGGCAACTGCAGGGAAGCGATGGCCTCCTTCGACAAGGCATTGGCGCTCGATCCGAAGGACGTCCGGGCCAGGGCCGGCAAGACGGCCTGCGCGGGGAAGGCGCCTTAGGGCGCTGCGAACGGCCGAGAGACGGTCGTGCTCCTTCACTGCGCCAGTTGCGGGTCACGTAGCCGGGCCGAGCTCTCGGAGATGCGGATAGAGGGCTCGCAGCTCGTCGTGACGTGCCGCAAGTGCGGCCTCAGTGTCGTCGCGGTCGGGTGGCAAGAGGGCCAGGCCGGATCCGACAAGAAAGCGCTGGAACGTGGTTCTTCGGCGGCGCCGTCCGGCCGTGGGATGGTGGGCGGCCGGCTCGAGCCCGAGGAGGGCGACGAGCCATCGCGCGGTCCGGCTTTGCCGCCTTTCAAGGAGTACTCCTTCGACCCGAAGGTCGGGTTCGAGAACCCGCCGGTCGTCCCGGAGACCCAGCCGAAGATCGAGCCGAGGATCGAAGCGAAGGTCGAGCCGAGGATCGAGGCAAAGACCGAGGCGAAGACCCAGCCGAAGCTTCGAGGGCAGGGGGTTGACGAGGCCAGGCCTGCGATCAGCCCGCCCCTTTCCCCCAACACCCGGCGGCAGATTCCTCCACCGGCTCAAAAAGACATTTTCCCGGGGGGCGGAACGTCAGCGCGCAGCCCGATGCGGAAGGTCGTGATCGCTTCGAGTGCGATCGCTTTCGCGGGCGCCCTGCTTTTCTTCGCATTGTCCACGAGGCGGACGGAGAAAGCGCTCGAGCCGAAGGCTGCCCCGTCGACCCCCACCGCCGTCCCGGCCGCCGAACCCTTGACAAAGGCGGCTGTCCAGGCCGTCCTTTCCGCCACGCCGGTGCCGGCGCCAACCGGGGAGCCGCGTCCAAAGCTGTCTGCGACGGCCAAGCCCGCCCCGCAAAGGCCGACATCGACGATTCCGGCCGCGGCCGCGGTTCCGGCCACCGTGTCCGAGACGGAGGCGCTTTCGAGCGGTCTCGTCAACGCCGAGGTTTTCCAGGATCGCGCCGGCAAGGTCATGACCCACATTTTGTTTTGCAGGAATCTCGAACGGGCTCGAAATCCAGGTGCCGCTCTCGGGGCTCTCGACGTGACGCTGATCGTGTCCCCGTCCGGCGTGGTCTCGGAGGTCAGGCTCGATCGTGCGACGGTTGGCTCTTCTCTCGGACTGTGTCTTCGCGATCACCTCGGGAAGCTGGAGTTCCCGAGCTGGACGGGACGCGCCGTCGAGATTCGGCGCCATGTCGACGCCGGCGCCGCGGAGACTCCGAAGGCTCACTGACCGCCGGGTCGGCGTTACGATCGCGCCGCGATGCCAGACGGAGTCGTGGGCGCGGGCGGCCTTTCGGTGAGCGGCGATAAGTCGGGGCCTCCCCGCTTCACGGGGGCCGGCCTCGTCGCCATCCTCCTCGTCGAGGCGGCGCTCTTTTTCTGGCGGGCGAGCCGGGAGATCGTGCCGTTCTACCCGCGGCGATTCGATCAGTCCACGTACCTCTCTCTCACGTACGAGACCTTCGAGCGCTGCCGGAGCGCCGGACTCGCGGCCGGGATCTCGGAGCTCCTGAGCCGGGGCGTCCCGAACGGGTTCCTCCTGCCGGTCGAGGCCGTGGCGCTCTTCCAGGTCACGGGCGCCTCGCGTCTGCCGGCCCTTTCCCTGAATTTCCTTCACTACGCCCTTCTTGCCGCCACCCTTTACTTCGCGTGCCGTGCGCTCACCGGACGCGCCGCGACGGGCCTTCTCGGGGTCGGCCTCCTGCTCATGGCACGGACCCCGTATTTCTGGCCGGGCGGACTCATGGATTTCCGATTCGACTTCGCCGCCTCGTGCCTCTTCGGAACGTGCGTCGGCCTCGCGATCCTTTCGGACGGCTTCGCGCGACCCGGCGTTTCCCTGCTCGCGGGCGTCGCCATGGGCGTCTGCGTGCTCACGCGCTTTCTCACGCTCGGCTACTTCGCCGGGATCCTCGGCCTCGCCGCGCTTCTCCTGCTTCTCGGCGCCGCACGCTTCCGCATGGAAAACGCCGCGGCCATGCGCAGGCTTCGAGGCCTCGCCATCGCGGCGGCGACTCTCGGCGCGATCGGCTGTCCGGTCATCTGGGCGAATCGCGGCGCGATACAGGCGTACTACCTCGGGGAGCATCTCGGCGACGTCGGGCGAGCCCGCGTCGCGGCGGAGTTTCATCATGGGACGGCGGCTTTCTTCGCGTATTACCCATTCACGGCGCTCGCGCGTCACGCGGGCCCCCTCGTCATCGGCTTCTCTCTGGGCGCCGCCGCGCTCGCGTGGCGTGCCCGATCCCGGGCCGGCGGGCAGGAGACTGACCCCGCGAGTGAGCGGCTGAAAACGGCCGCCGTCATCGCCGCGGCCTCCTTTCTCATTCCGTGCGCTCTCCTCACGGCGGATCCCCAAAGACAACCGGATGTCGCGAGCATCCTGCTCGTGCCCGTGCTTCTCGGGCTTCTCCTCCTGATGATCACCGGGTTTCGACGAGGGGGCGGGTCGAACCGCGCCGAGAACATCGGAGCTGCCGTCGCGGTTGCCGCCGGCCTCGCCTTTCAGCTCGTCGGCGTGTCCCTTTCGCGGGCTCCGCTGCAGGAGAGACAGGATCTCGCCGAGGTCGCGAGGCTTCACGACGCGGCCTTCTCTGCACTGCGGCGCTCGTCCAGCGCCGTCCCGATCGTCTCGGTCGATCGTTTCCGCGATTCGTTCGACGCCAACGTGCTCCGGGCGTACGCCTACGAGCGCCAGGGCGTCCTGCTTCGCGCGCGGCAGGGCCTCGGCTCGAGCGTTCTCGAGAGGCCGGACGACGAGGTCCTCGGAGTCCTGGCCGGGAGCGACCTCGTGCTGCTCACACGCGTGCCCGCACCCGGCGCGCTCGTCTTTCCGTTCACGCGTCAGATGGAGAGGCTCCAATCGAGGCTTCAGGAGATCTGTTCGTCGCGCTTCGTCTCCGAAGGCCGCTTCCGGTTCTTCGGCGGCGAGGTCGAGCTGTTCAGCGCCTCGTCGGCTCAGCGCCGGTAGAGCTCCGCGAGCTCCTCCGGGCTCGCCCCGCGACGAAAGCGCCAAAGGGTCCTCCAGTTGTCGAGAACGGTACGGGTGACGCCGCGTTCGAGGTAGCGGCGCGGAGAGGTCGAGACGGCGTCCCGAAGGAGGACAATGGGTCCTGCGTCGCGAACGCGACGCGATAAGTCCCAGTCGTCGAGGAGCGGCCAGGGCCGATGCCCTGAGAGCCTCTCGTATACGTCGCGCCGCACGAACGGAGCCTGGTCGCCGTAGGGCACGCGCGTGAAAGCCGTGCGGCCATTCGCCCAGAAGGCGACCCAGCGCATGCGCGCGCCGCCGCTGGAGAACGAAAGGCGGAAGGCGCCGCCAACGGCGCCCGAGGCGATCGCTTCGCGGATCGCCCTCTCCCAGCCGGATGGCAGCAGCGTGTCGGCGTGAAGAAAGAGAAAGATTTCTTCTGAAGAGGAAGAGGCGGCCTCCCGCATTCGCTGCCCGCGCGCAGCGGGCGACCGGTGAATGCGAGCCCCCGCATCAGCGAAGGCCTCACGCACATTCGAAGAAATCTCCAAATCCGCCGCTACGACGAGCGAAACGGGTTTCTCCGCCCCCAGCACCCTTTCGAAGAAGATCGCAGAAGGGGCCGCTTCGCCGGCCGCAACGGGGACGATGACCGCGATGCGATCGGGGACCGGCGAAGGCGTTACCATCCCGCCACGATGCCATACGGGTTCGTCCTCGTCGGCGGCCTCTCCTCGAGGATGGGTCGCGACAAGACGCGCCTGCCCTACCGGGGAAGGCCGATGGCGCTCCATCAGGCCGAGAAGCTCGCGGCCGTCTGCGGGCGCGCCGCCCTCGTCGGGAAGGACCCCGCGGCCTTCGCGGGCTCTCCCTTTCCCTTCGTGGAAGACGGAGCGCCGGAGGCGGTGGCCGCGTTCGGCGTGGCCGCGGCGCTCGCGTTCTCGCCGGAGGAGACGAACCTGGTCCTCGCGGCGGACGTGCCGCGCTGCGATGCGGCCTTTCTGGCGGCTCTTCTCGAGGTTGCCGGCGGGACTCATGCGCCTGCCGTGGTGCCGGTCTCGGGCGGGTGGCCGCAGCCGCTGTGCGCCGTGTGGCGGCGGTCCGCGCTCGCGCCGCTCCGCGCACGGCTCGACGCCGGGGATTACTCTCTCCTCGCCGCGCTCCACGAGCTCCACGCCGTGCTCATCCCCGAGGAAGTCACGGCCGCGATGCCGGGGGGCTCTCCCGCGAACTTCTTCAACGTCAACACCCCGGAGGAATATGAAGCGCTCGAAAGAGAGCCCGCGGCGGACGGCCCGGCCAGCGCGGCCGCTCAGCCACCTCGACGCTGAGGGGCGGGCCCGCATGGTGGACGTTTCACGCAAGCGGCGGACCGCCCGCACGGCGCGGGCGCGCGCTCTCGTATGGCTCGGCAAGGTCGCGTTTCGCGCGCTCGACGCCGTGGCGAACCGGAAGGGTGACGCCTTCGCCGTGGCGCGCCTCGCCGGAATCCAGGCCGCCAAGCGCACGGCCGAGTGGATCCCGCTCTGCCATCCGCTCGCGTTTGATTCGGTCGCCGTTGACCTCGCTCGGCATCCCGCGACGTTCACGGTCGCGATCACGTCCGAGGTCAGGGGGACCGGCAAGACCGGGTACGAGATGGAAGCCCTCGTCGCGGCCTCCGCCGCGGCGCTCGCGCTCTACGACATGTGCAAAGCCGCCGACAAAGGCATCGAGATCCGCGAGGTCGCCCTCCTCGAGAAGACAGGAGGCAAGAGCGGACGTTGGCTTCGGGACAGGTCTGGCTGAGTTAGACTGGTTCTCAGGGGGCGGTATGAACCAGGCGCTCATCGACGGGCACGGACGCCGCATCACGTATGTCCGGATCTCCGTGACGGACCGCTGCAACCTCCGCTGCATCTATTGCATGCCGGAGGACCAGAAGTTCCGGCCGATGGCGCACCTCCTCACGCGCGAGGAGATCCGGCGCGCGGCGCGCCTGCTCGCGGATTTCGGCGTCGAGAAGATCCGCATCACGGGCGGAGAGCCCACGACGCGCCCCGATCTCGTGGACATCGTGAGCGATCTCGCCCAGATCGGCTTCCCCGGCGGCATCGCCCTCTCGACGAACGGCGTCCTCTTTCCGAAGAAGGCGCACGATCTCCTCGCGGCGGGCCTCACGAAGGTGAACGTCTCGCTCGACGCGGCCGAGGCCGAGCATTTCCGCAAGATGACGCGGCGCGACCACTTCCAGCCGGTGCTCGACTCGATCGCCCTCGCCCTCTCGCTCCCGTTCGACTCCGTGAAGATCAACGCGGTCGTCATCCGCGGCCTCAACGACGACCAGATCCTCCCGCTGGCGGCGATGACGAAGGACAAGAAGCTCGGCGTGCGCTTCATCGAGTTCATGCCGTTCGGCGACAACGATTGGAAGGAATCGGACTGGGTGGGCTGGGAGGAGGTGTGGGACCGCCTCGCGGCCACGGGCTACGTCCTGACGCCGATCCAGAAGACGCTCGTTGCGGGGCCCGCCGACGAGTATTCCGTCGTGTCGCCCGCCGGCGCCCACACGGGCACGATCGGGTTCATCACGCCCGTCTCCGACCGCTTTTGCGACACGTGCAACCGCATGAGGCTCACGCAGGACGGCTTCCTCAAGGGCTGCCTCTTCGGGCACGCGGACGTCGACCTCCTCAAGCCGATGCGCGCGGGGGCGAGCGACGAGGAGCTGCGCGCCCTCGTGGCGCGCGCGGCGGCGATCAAGGAAGAGCGCCATCCCATGTTCGTCGGCATGAGCAAGTCGGCCCTGCCGCTGCACGCCCGCAACATGAGTGAGATCGGCGGTTGACGGCGCCGTGCGC
>JBGQDL010000067.1:0-19337 GCA_041495865.1 Thermoanaerobaculia bacterium
CGCGCGGCGCGAGGGCGTCGAGCTGTGAGCCGCATCTCCCGCGCCTTCGCGGTGGCGAGGGCCTCGGGGCGGGCGGCGCTCGTCGTGTTCGTCGAGGCCGGCGACCCCGACCTCGCCACGACCCGGCGGCTTCTGCCCGCGCTCGCCGCCGCGGGAGCGGACGTGATCGAGCTGGGCATTCCCTTCAGCGACCCCCTCGCCGACGGGCCCGTCATCCAGCGCGCAAGCGAGCGCGCGCTCGCCTCCGGGGCGACGCTCTCGGGTGCGCTCGCGGTTCTCGCGGAGCTGCGGGCCGGGGGCTTCGCGGCGCCCCTGGTCGTCTTCAGCTACGCGAACCCGATCCTCGCGATGGGGGAGGCCGAGTTCGCGCGCCGCGCGGCCGCCGCGGGCGCGGACGGCGTCCTCGTCACGGATCTGCCGCCCGAGGAAGGCCGCGGATTCGCATCGGTCCTGAAGAGCGTCGGGCTCGACCCCGTGTACCTCGTGGCGCCCACGTCGCCGGGCGAGCGCGTCCGCCGGGCGGGCGCGCTGTCGAAGGGCTTCGTCTACGTCGTGTCGCGCGCGGGCATCACCGGGACACGCGCCGCGCTTCCCGAGGGGCTCGAGGCGCTCGTCGCGCGCGTCCGGAAGCAGGTCCCGCGCCTCCCGATCGCGGTGGGCTTCGGAGTCTCGACGCCGGAGCAGGCGGGTACGGTGGCGGCCTTCGCGGACGGCATCGTCGTGGGAAGCGCCGTCGTGGCCGCGATGGAGGCGGCCGTCGCCGGTGGCAGGGACCCCGTGGAAGCGGCCGTGGTCCTCGTCCGCGCGCTCGCTTTCGCGACGACGAAAGGCTGAGGTGGTCGGCGGCGGCCCGGGCCTGCCCGAGAGGATCTCCAAGGCCGACCGCCGGGGTCTCGTCGCCCTCGTCTCGGAGAACCTCGCGGCGCTCACAGAAAGGGACGCCCTCCAGGTGCTCCGGCACCCGCATGCCTCGGAAGCCGTTCTCGAGGAGATCCTCTCCTCGCGGACGCTTCTCGCATCGCGCGGCGTCAGGAGGCTTCTGGCCGCGCATCCGCTCACCCCGCGGCACGCGTCCCTCCGGTGTCTCGACGACCTTCTCTGGAGGGACCTCCTCGATCTCGGCCGCGACGCGCGAACGCCCGCGCCCGTCCGGACGGCGGCGAACCGCAAGCTCGTGGAGGCGATGCGCTTCCTGGCCGCGGGAGAGAAGATCGCGCTCGCGCGTCTCGCCCCCCCGGTGCTCTTTCCGGCGCTCCTGGACGAGCCCGAGATGCACGTGCTCGAAGCCGTGCTATCGAATCCCCGGCTCGCCTCCGAGGACCTCCAGCGCTGGCTCGCGACAGGGCATCCGCGGCCCGAAGCGCTCGCTTTCGTCGCGGGCGATCTGCGCTGGGCGGGCCGGCCCGAGGTCCGGATTGCCCTCCTGACGCACCGTTCGACGCCGCGTGCCACAGCGCTCTCGCTGCTGACCTCGGCATCGCGCGGAGAATGGCGACGGCTCGCGGAGGACCCCTCGGCCGACCTGCTCCTCGCGGCCTGCGCGCGCAACTTGCTCGAAAATGGATCGAATTCCGTTGACAGAGGCAGTAAGTCACCGTAGCCTAACGTGTTACGGGGAACCGGGTGACTGCCGAAACCGCTCAGGAATTCGGCGAAGAACTTCGCCGTGAACGTGAGTTGCGCGACGTATCCCGGGAGCAGCTCGCCTCGGCGACGAAAGTCTCGATGCGGCACATCGCCGCCCTCGAATCCGGCCGGTACGAACAGCTTCCCGGCGGCGTTTTCTCCAAAGGCTTCGTGCGCGTGATCGCGCTGCACCTCGGCCTCGATGCCGAGCGCACGGTCGCCGCCTTCCGGCATGTGCATACGGGCTGGGAAGAGGACTGCGCGAAGAGACAGGGCCAGGCATCCATGAGCACCGCCGTCCTGCGCTTATCGCAGCCGCGGCGCGCGGTGTCGTCCTCGACGACATTGCGGGGCCTCGCCATCGCGCTCGTCCTCGCGGCCGTGACCGGCGGTGCCGCCTTCCTGCGCACGCGCGGGGCCGACCACCGCGGGTCCGCTGCGTCGACGGCCCCGGTGGCGCGCCTGGAAACTGGTCCGGCGTCCCTCGCCCTCCCGCCCGCGGTCGCAGCGGCCACGGTGGCGCTGCCGGCGGGCACTGCGATGTCCGGCGCCGTCTCCTCCGCGGGCTCGCGGGGGCGGACGCTCACCCTGAGCTTTCGCGGCGACTGCTGGGCCGAGGTCCTCGTGGACGGGAAGCTCGTGGTGCGCGGGCTCTTCCCGAAGGGCTCGCATCGCGAATTCGCGAACGGCGGCACGTTCACGCTCACTCTCGGGAACGCGGGCGCGGTGGACGTGGTCGTGGACGGGCGGCCGCTCGGCGCTCTGGGCCGCGAGCACGAGACCGTGAAGAACTACGTCATCGACGCGGCCCGCGACGGCTGAGGAGGACGGGCGCGGGATAAGCTCCCATGGTGACCCACGCCGCGCCAGAAGGCGACCTCCTCACGCTCATCGAGCGGGGGGAGGCCTCGCCCCAGATCCTCGATTTCGCCGCGCGGGGCATGGTCCCCCTGCCGCTCGAGGAGCTCGTCAGGGCGATCGCCAGCATCCTGGCCTCGGGCGACGCCCGTCTCGCGGCGTTCGCCGAGGAGTCTTTCAAGGCGCTCGACGCCGCTTCGTTGAAGAGCGCCGTGATGAGCCCGGGCGTGAGGCCGGAGCAGCTCGACGCAGTGGCGAGGAGGACGCACGAGCCGTCCGTTCTCGAGCCCCTGATCCGGCACCACGAGGTCCCGGACGAAACGCTCGCATGGCTCGCCGAGCGCGTGGAAGCCCCGCTTCAGGACATCCTCGTCACGAACCAGGCACGGCTTCTCGCGGCCCCGGTCATCGTCGAGCGTCTTTTCGAGAACCCGAAGCTCTCTCCCGAGATAAGGCGCCGGGCCGACGAGTTCCTCGAGGAGTTCTTTCTCAAGAAGGAGCGCGAGAAGGAGGAAGGCACGCATGTGAAGGAGCAGCCCGCGGCGGTGGCCGTGGAGGCGGCGGCCCCGGACGAGGCCGCGGACGAGGCGGAGCTCGACGAGGACCAAAAGGCGAGCCTCTTCGCGCGGGTCTCGACGATGTCGGTGGTCCAGCGGATCCGCCTGGCCTATCGGGGCAACAAGGAGGAGCGGATGTTCCTCGTGCAGGACCGAAACCGGCTCGTCTCGTCCGCGGTCCTGAAGTCCCCCAAGACCCGGGATGCCGACGCCGAGAGCATCGCGAACATGAAGAGCGTCTCGGAGGACGTCCTCCGGGCCATCACCTTCAGGCGCGACTGGATGCGCCATTACGGGATCATGCGGGCCATCGTCAGGAACCCGCGCTCGCCCATCGACGTCACGCTTTCGCTCGTCGGGCGCCTCTCGGCCAGAGACCAGAAGTTTCTCGCCAGCGACCGCAACGTGCCCGAGGCCGTCCGGTCTTACGCGCGCCGCGAGGTCGCCCGCAAGGAGAGATGAGCCGGGTGACGGAGTGTTTGAAATTGAGGTCCCCGGTGTGAGAATCTGACTCGTGCCGACAGCCCGGATTGCAGGGTCCCCTGCGAGGTTCCCTTGATCAACCATTACGACGTGCTCGGGGTCTCTCGTGACGCTTCCGAGTCGGAAGTTCGAGAGAGGTTCCGCCTTCTCGCTCGAGCGGGTCATCCCGACCGTTTTCGGGAGCCCGGAGAGAAGAAGGTCGCCGAGGAGCGGTTCCAGCTTCTCACCGAGGCGATGAACGTCCTCACGAACCCGGCGCGGCGCAAGGCCCACGACCTCGAGCTCGAGAAGAACCGGCCCCTCTCCCAGGACCCGGCTGCACAGGCGCGCGCGTATCTCGCCAAGGGGGTCAGGGCCTATCGCGAGGGGAACTTCCCGGAAGCCATCGCTCAATTCGACCTCTCGGTCAAGCACTACGACAAGGACGCCAAGGCCTTCCATTACCTCGCGCTCGCGTGCATGAAGGTCGTCGGGCAGATCCGCCGGGGGGTCGACGCCATCGAGGCGGCGATCCGGCTCGACGGCAACAACGCTCTCTTCTACCGGGATGCCGGGAAGCTCTACGCCCAGGCCGGACTGAATTCGAAAGCGGAGCGCCACCTCGAGCAGGCGCTCACCTGGATTCCCGAGGACGCAGAGACCCTGAGGCTGCTGAAGGAAGTGAGGCCGAAGAAGGGGCAGAGCGGCGAACGCAAGGGTCCGAGCGGTATCTTCGGGCGGAAGGGATAATCGCCGCGTGAGCGTGTCTGCATTCGGACTCACCGACGTCGGACGGAAGAGGCGTCACAACGAGGACGCCTACCTCCTCGATGCCGAGCGCGGCCTGTTCGTGGTCGCCGACGGCATGGGCGGCCACGCCGCGGGCGAGGTCGCCTCGCGGATCACCGTCGAGTCGATCCAGGAGTACATCGCGGCGACCGAGGAGGAGCGCGAGAGCTCGTGGCCCTTCGGCTTCAACAGCCGGGTCTCGCTGGAGGGAAACCGTCTGACGACGGCGGTCGAGAAGGCGAACGAGAAGGTCATGCGGGCCGTGCAGAACAGGCCCGAGCTGAAGGGCATGGGCACGACGGTCGTCGCGGCGCTCTTCGACGCCGACCGTGCCACGCTCGTCCACGTCGGCGACAGCCGCGCGTACCTCTTTCGAGACGGCGAGCTGCGCCGCCTCACGGACGACCACTCGTGGGTCCAGGAGCAGGTGAACGCCGGCATCCTCAGCGAGGACGAGGCCAAGGGCCACCCCCTCAAGAACGTCGTGACGCGCGCGCTCGGCGGCGCGGCGCACGTTTCCGTCGACCTCATCGAGGTTCCGGTGCGTCCTCTCGACAGGTTCCTGCTTTGCTCCGACGGGCTGACGGGCATGGTTCCCGACGAGGACCTGTTTGCTCGTCTGGGGTCCGGGGACGGTCTCGAACAGACGGTTCGGCAGCTGATCGACACCGCGAACGAGCGCGGGGGCGTGGACAACATCACGGCCATCCTCGTCGAGGTCGGGGCCGACGCGGCCGCCAAGGACCGGGGCCGCGCCAGCGGCGAGTCGGTCCGGCGGCCGGCCGTCACGTCGGGCGAGAGCACGGCGGTGAGCCTCGACGCTCCGGGCGTCCCGCAGCGCGATTCCGGCTCGGAACCAAGGCGCTGATGTCCGCCTCGGCCCGCTTTGGCTCGCTGGTCCTTCTGTCCCTGGCCGCGTTGCTTCCAGGCGCCCTGGCGCGGGCGGGCGCCCCCGTGGACTCGCCGGACGTGGCGGCCGCGCGGCGGCGCCTGGAAATCCTGCGCACGCCCTATGCCCGCTCCGCCGAGCGCCGGGCGCTGCGCGGCGGCGAGCTCGTCGTGAGTTTCGACGCGGGCGTCCCGGCTGTCCTTCGCGACGACCTGTCCCGCGACCTCACCGCGTTCGTAGCCTCCCTCGTCGACCGGGACGGCTGGCCGCGCCCGCTCTCTCTCCGATCGCCCCTTCTACTTCTTTTCTCGGCGGGGCCGGGCGTTACGGCCTCCGGCTGGGACGGCCGCGAGCGGGACGGCTCGCTCCGGTCCCCCGTCGTGGTGATCGCATCCGCAACCCGCGAGAGAGGATCCGCGCTTCTCGACGCCGCGAACCAGGTCGCGCTCCTGTCCGTGAGGCAGGCGGCCCCGGTCGAGTCGTCCTGGGCGGTGGAAGGGGTTTCCGCGTGGCTTTCGCGGCGCGTGCTCGGACCCGAATCCGCGCCTGCCTCGGCGCACGACCCGTTCCTCGAGGAAGCTGGCACTCTCGCTGCGCCCGCGGTCCTCGCGGCTTTCCTCGAGTCGCTCGAGCGGCGGCTGCCAAAGGGCGCGCTCGACGTGCGCGAGGCATGGGAGCAGGCGGGGGAGCGTGGCGGCGACGACGCGGAGGCGTTCCTCCGCGACCTCGCGTCCCGAAGCGGTGCCGCGAGCCTGGGTGCTCGCTTGGCCGAGATCGTCGCCTCGCGGCTCGCCGCGGCGGACGCCCCTTCCGGCGCCTCGCCGGCGTTTTCGCGACGGGCCTGGCTCGCGGGAGACGTCGTCCCGGCCGCGCCCATCCCGCTCGGCTGGAGGCGCGTTTCGCTGCAGACCGAGGATGAGCGGGCCGGACTCGAGATCGGGCTGCCCGAGGCCGGCGCGCGCGCCGCGAGACTGCTTCTTCTGTATCGAGGCGACGGCGGCTTCGACTCCCTGCCCGTTTCCTCGGGGGCGACGCGCGTGGTCCCCGCCGCCGGGACCGCCAGCGTGCAGATCGTGCTCGCGGACGGCGACGGAGCCGTCGAGGCGCCGCTGCGCGTGCGCCGCGTCCCGGACTATCCGGTCGCGCTCGCGAGCTCGCGCGCCGGCTGGGCGAGCGGAGGCATCGAGATCGCCTGGGAGACCTCGCGTCACAAGGACCTTCTCGGCTGGATCGTGGAACGGCGTGACGAGACGGACCCCGACGCGGTGGTCCTCGTCCGCGACACGCTGCCCGCCACGAGCGACGCCGAGAGCGCGACGGGTTATCTCTGGATCGACCGCGATGCCGTCCCGGATCATCGCTACCGCTATCGCGTCCTCGCTCTCACCGAGGACGGCCTCCTCTCCGAGGTCTTCGAAGCGTCCGTCGCCGGACGCTGACTAGCCGCGCTCTCGCCGTCCGTCACGGGCAGCTCGCCCGTCTTCACGCGTTGGAAGAACGCCTCGGTGGCCCGGCCGATCTCGATGCACGCCAGCTCGCCCGGATCGTCGACGTACCAGTCGGCCGGCAGGTAGCGGCTGTACGGCTCCTGCAGGAAGCGCCGGCAGGCGAGGACGACGACGCCGGTATCCGTGCCCGAGCGGATGAGGCGCCCGGCGCTCTGAACGACGCGCGTCATGCCGGGGATGACGTACGCGTATTCGAAGCCGCGCTCGAAGCGCTCCTCGAAGTAGCGGCGCATGCGCTCCTGCTCGAAGCGGACCATGGGCAGCGCGGGCGAGACCACGACGACCGCCTGGAGCATCTCGCCGGGATAGTCCACGCCTTCGGCGAACGCGCCTCCGGAGACGGCGAAGACGAGGACGGGCGGGCCGCCGTCCCTCATCGCCGAGAGGACGGAGTTCCGCTCCGGCTCGGTCGAGCGGTCGGACGGGCGAACGACGCGGTGCCCGGGCAGCGCGGGCAGGTGGCCGCGCACTTCGTCGAGAAAGCGGTACGACGGGAACAGCGCCAGCACGTTGCCCGGGCACGCGCGCGCCACGTCCGCGACGAGGGCCGCGAGGCGCGGGGCTCCCCGCCCGCGCGCCGCGTACGTCGTGTCCACGTCCGGAGCGACGAGGATCGAGCGGTTCTCCCGCGGAAAGGGAGAGGGAAGCCGGAGCACCGACGTGCGGTCGGCGTCGAGTCCGAGGAGGTCGCGGTAGAACTCCGGCGGAGAGAGCGTCGCCGACATCGAGACCGTGGCCGCGGCCGCGTTCAGGGTCTCGCCGAGGAGCTTCGACGGGTCCTTGCAGAGGATCGCGAGGCGTGCGCCGCCCCTGCCCCTCGCGGCGAGGACGTCGAAGGCCCCCTCGGACATGGCACGGCCCGGCGGGGGCACAAGTTTCGACACGTCGTGAAAGCGCGCGAACGAGAAATAGAGATCGAGGACGGGGTCGTCCGGCACGCGCTCGCCTCCCGCGCGGAGGTCCGCGAGATGGCGCACGAGGAGCGACTCGAAGTCGAGACGCAGGTCGTCGAGGCGCGCCTCGTCCAGCGTCACGAGGTCCACGGGCTCGAGCTCGTCCTGGGGAAGTCCGGCGGCCGCGTCCGACACGAGCCTGCGCAGGCGCCGCGCGGCTTCACCCGCGTCCCAGGCCATTTTCGCGTTCGAGACCCCGATGCGCCCCTCGAGCGAGGCGAGGGCGGCGTCGGAGAGCTCGGGCGAGTAGTACCCGCGCCCGCGGTCCACGAGGTTGTGCGCCTCGTCCACGAGGAGGAACGACTCATGGAGAGCGGACGGGTCGCGCGCCGCCGTGAGCGCGACCACCGGGTCGAAAACGTAGTTGTAATCGCCGATGACGACGTCGGCCTGTTCCGCCAGCTCGAGGGAGACTTCGAACGGGCAGACTTCCTCGTTTCGGGCCTCCTCGAAGACCATGTCCGGGTCGAGGTGGCGGTGGCTCTCGACGAGCCTTTCGAGAAGGCCCGAGGCCTCCATCTTCGCGCCATAGTCCTTCGCGTAGCGGCAGTGGTTCTCGTGGCAAAGGACGACAT
Organism: Thermoanaerobaculia bacterium; assembly: GCA_041495865.1. Classification (GTDB taxonomy): domain Bacteria; phylum Acidobacteriota; class Thermoanaerobaculia; order UBA5066; family UBA5066; genus Fen-183. The sequence goes on from JBGQDL010000067.1 coordinate 8,218, forward strand.
CGTTCGCGCACATGCGCTCTTTCGCGCGGAGTCTCACGGAGCGGAACGACTCGCCGTCGATTCCCGCGAGCGTCTTCATGTAGATGTCCTGCTGCGTCGTCTTGGCCGTCAGGACGAAGAGCCGCCGGTGCGTCTCGAGAGCGCCCACGAGAAGGGGGAGAAGAGCGGCCGCTGTCTTCCCGATGCCGGTCGGGGCCTCGACGAGCAGGTGCTCGCCCTGCGCGGCGGCGCGGGCGACCGCAGCGGCCATCTCCCGCTGCCCGGGCCGGAAGCGCGCGTGCGGGAAGACGAGCGTCGCGGCCTCGGCAGCTTTCGCTTCGGAAAGGGCCCGCTCGTCGAGGAACGCGTCGAGGAGGACCCGCGTCCTTCGGACCAGGTCCTCGAGCGTCTTCTCGGGCTCGGCGTGCACGTCGAGGAACTCCGTCGCGCCCGTCTCGATGTCGGCGAGGACGAGGCGCCCGTGAACGGGCCGGCCCTCCGCCGCCGCGACTGCCTGCATGTACCAGCGCAGCTGGAGCTGAAAGCGTTCGAGGCGCGGGGACCCCGGAAGCTTCGCGAGGTCCTCGGCGAAATGCAGGGATTTGACCTCGTCCACGATTACGCGGCCGTTCTCCTCGAAGCGGCCGTCGAGGCGCCCTTCCAGCACGGCGGTGAAGTCGTCCACGGCGTAGGAGAGACGGATCGACTTCTCGACGGCGTAGCCGGGCACGCTCGCGAGATGCTCGCCGAGCACGCGCCGGTGCACCGCCTGCCCGATCCACAGCCGCTCGAAGCCCTCGCCCCGGTCGAAGCCGGCGCGGCGCGCGACGCCGCCGAGGAGCGTCCCGGGTGAGAGCGTGATCGTCTTCTTCGCGAGGTCGACCGTGAGCGCCACGGCCGATTGTACGGTCGATCCTCCTTGCGCCGGACGTGTTGTTCAGGTAATATGTACTTCGATGCTCTGGGTTCACCGGCTAATTGGCGGCGCGTGCGTCGCTGCTTTTCTCTCGTGCGCATCCCCGGCGGATGCGGCGAGGAAGCCCGTGCGGCCGGCGACGCTCGAACAGCGCCTCAACGCGCTGCTCAGAAGGGGTCCCGTCCGGCGCTCCGAAATTGGCGTCGTCGTCACGCGGATCGGCGACGCCGCGCCCCTCGTCGCGCTCAACCCCGGCAAGCCTCTCGTCCTCGCTTCCACGACGAAGCTCTTCACGACCGCCGCCGCGCTCGACCGCCTCGGACCCGACTACAAGTTCCGAACGCGCCTGTACCGCGACGCGGAGATCGGCGAGGACGGCGTCCTGCCCGGGCACCTCGTCGTGACGGGGGGCGGCGATCCGGGGCTCTCCGGCCGCTGGTATGAGGACGACCCTCTCGCCGTCTTCCGGCCGTGGGCGGCGTCGCTCGCGAACAAGGGGGTTCGCGCCGTGAGGGACGGCCTCCTTCTCGACGTGTCGTTTTTCGACGACGTGCAGTCGCATCCCGACTGGCCGAGCGAGCAGGAGCAACGCTGGTATCAGGCGCCGGTCTCGGCCCTGTCCTACAACGACAACATCGTCCTCGTGCGGGCGTCGGGGGGGATCCGGCCGGGGAGCCCCGCGCTCCTGGGCTTCGACCCGCTCGGACCTCCTCTTCTGAACCTCATCTCCAACGTCGTCACCGCTTCCCGCCGCACCTGGGTCGGAGTGAGCCGCGGAGCCGGAAGCCACACGGTCGTGGCCGCGGGGCGTGTCGGGAAAAACCGGACGTGGGTGGGCGACGTGACCGTCCCCGACCCACCGCTCTATTTCGCAGCCGCGTTTTCACAGGTCCTGCGCGAGAGCGGTATCCGCGTCGACGCTCCGCCCACCGTGAAAACCGAGGCCTCGAGCGTGCCGCTCCCGTTCTCCGGCCGCGTGCTTCTCCACACGCACGAGACGCCCCTTCTCTCCGCTCTCGCGGTCTGCAACAAGCGTTCACAGTCATTCTTCGCCGAGCAGATCCTGAAGACCCTCGGTGCCGAGAAGCGCGGGCGGGGGACGTGGGAGAACGGGCACGCCGAAGTCGCCGCCTTCTTCGGGTCGCTCGGACTCGACGCCTCGCGCTATCAGCTTGCCGACGGATCGGGGCGCGCGCACACGAACCGCGCTTCCGCGGCGGCGTACGTGGATTTCCTCACGGCGCTCGCGACGCGCTGGGAGCGCTTCGAGACATTCAAGTCCACGCTCGCCATCGCGGCGGAGCCGGACGGCACGCTGCGCCATCGGCTTTCGGGGGCCGCTACGGCGGGGAGAGTCTGGGCGAAGACGGGCAACGTCGCCGGCGTCGTGACGCTGTGCGGGTACGTGCAGGGGCAGAGCGGGCAGATGTACGCCTTCAGCATCCTCCTGAACGGGGGATGCTCTGATGCGCGCGGCCATGCGTATCAGGATCGTTTCCTGAACCAGCTGGCTACTTTCGGCTAGCGCGCGCCGCCGCCCCGTCGACGGCCGTCTCCACCCCACCACCTTGCAGTGGACGAGATTGCACCCGGATCAAGCCTCCTGCGCGAGAATGGGCGCGGAACCTCCCAGATGTACCGAACCGCTTTGCAACCGAGTACCGGTCAGGCGCCTTATAATCCCGGCATGTCGACTCCCGTCCTCGACGAGGCCCTTTGCCTACCGGTACCGGAACGAATCGAGCTGGTTCAGGCCATCTGGGACAGCATCGTCGCGGAGTCCGCGTCGGTGGTGGTCACGGACGAGCAGCGCGCCGAACTCGACCGGCGGCTCTCAGATGCAGCGTCGAACCCCACCGACGAACGGCCGTGGCCCGAGGTTCGCCCTTCGCTGCAACGTAGCCGGTGAGCCTGCCGGTCGTCTTTCGCGGCCTCGCGACGAGAAGCCTATTCACGTTCAGTTCTGCAGGTAAGACGGATAGACCTGGAATGGGAGATCTCCTAGATCGACGGCGTTGAAGATGGTCGAAACATAGGAAAGAAACGGCTGGTCAGCTGTAATCGTGACCCAGATGGCGGATCCGTGAACGGATGTCAGCTCGCCGGAAAAGGAGGACTCTGTTGGGACCGGAAAGCCGTTGACCTGAAGAACGTCTCTGGACTCGACGATCACCGTGTGTTCCGCGAGAGGGCCTGTGGCGAAGTTGTGAGGAAACGTCCGCACGACGAACGTCGCCGGCGCGTCCCCGGCGTTGAAGAGGGTTACATTCATGCGTCTGCGACGCTCGAACTCCGGGGAACCGAACTGGCCTATCTCGACCGCACCACTGATTGCGACGCTCCCCGCCGGGAATAGGGCCCGATAGAACGGGATGTTCACCGCACCGTGCAAGAAGGATATGCAGTTTGGTGCGCCGACCTCGCATCGCTGAGTGACCCTCTCGACGTCAGCGTAGAACACCACACCTGGCGACGTCCGCACCTCGAGGAATCCGACACCTCGTTCTGGGTACAACCCCACGGACGCGCCAATCCCTCGCCCCTGATGCGGCGGGATCGGCGGTCGCGACTCCTGCATGAGCACAGCCCCTTTTCCGTACACGGCCGCGTTCACGATGTCCGCCGGAGAATCCGTCGGATTGAACACGGACATCGTGCTCTCCCAGCTCTCGGTGTCCACGCTATGCCCGCCCGGATCGAGTGTTGACCCGACCGTGGCATGGACAAGCGGAACGTAAAGCGGCTGGAGATCCTGGGCCACGGCCGAGCTGCATCCAAGGACAAGGAGCGTAATCAAGGCGCCCTGAACGATCTCCCTATTAATGTGCACTCTCCACCTCCAAAGCGAAATCGTGTCTGAACGTACTGTTGCCCACCGGATCGACCCGACGATTGCTGCTTGCGGTGAGACACCACAGTGTAGTGCGCTACAGAACACTCTCCAACGGAGGAACGCCGAGCAGCGTGGCGGGTGCCGCGCCGCCGGTTACACTGCCGTGTGGACTACCGCCTCCTCCTGAAGAACGTCGAGAGGACCCTCGAAGCCATCGAGGGTGGGGAAGACGTTCTCGCGACGATCGTGCGCGTGGGCGAGGCGATCGTCCGGAATTTCCGGAACGAGCTGGGCATCCTGGGCGGGCGGCTCTACGTAAGGCGCGAGAACCAGTACCTGCTCGAGCGGGGATTCGGCCGCTCGCGCCACGTCCCCACGGGCATCGTCGTCTCCGCCGAGTACGGACCCATCCGGCGTGCGGAGGAGGACGGGATGGCGCTCGCCGACCTCGACGATCCGTCCGTGGACCGCGAGCTGGAGACGCGCCTCGGCGTCTCGCGTTTCGCGGCGGTCTCCTTCGGCGAGGAGCGTTACCTCCTCTCGTTTGATGTCCATCCGAAAGCCCGTGAAGAGGACCTCCTCCTCGCGCTCGGAATCATCCGGACCGTCGTCGACTCGAAGGTGCGCACGGAGCGGCTCGAGGGTCTCATGCAGGACGCCCGGCGCATCCAGCAGTCGATCCTCCCGCGCGCGGTGCCGCGGGTGGGAGATTTCGAGGTCCACGGGCTCTCTCTGCCCGCCGAGGCCGTCGGCGGCGATTTCTACGATTTCCTTCCGCTCGGCGACCTGAGCTTCGGCGCGGCGATCGCCGACGCCTCGGGGCACGGCCTCCTCGCGGCGCTCCTCGTGCGTGACATCTACGTCGGACTGCGCATGGGGATCGGACAAGACTTCAAGATCGCACGCACGATCGAGCGGCTGAACCGGATCCTGAACAAGAGCCGACTCACGACGAAGTTCGTGTCCCTCTTCTACGGCGAGTTCGAGACGAACGGCGACGTCGTGTACGTGAACGCCGGGCATCCGGCGCCCCTCCACCTGCATGCCGCGAGCCGGGCGTTCACCGAGCTCGAGTCGACGGGGATGGTTCTCGGGCCCGCGCCCGACGCCGTCTACAGCCGCCGGGCGACGCACATGGAGCCTGGCGACCTGGTTCTTCTCTACTCGGACGGTGTCGTCGAGGCGCACGATTCGAAGGGGAACGAGTTCGGCGTCCCCCGCCTGAAGCGCCTTCTCGTCGCGGCGCGGCGCGAGTCGGCGCGCGAGGTGGTCCAGCGCGTCGTCAACGCGGCGCGCTCGTGGTCGCACGGCGCCCCCCCCGAGGACGACATGACCGCGGTCGCGATCCGGCGGGCCTCGCGCCGGCACGCCGCACCGCCGCGCGTCAGGCCGGGACCGACGCCTGACGAAACCAGGCCGCTGTCCGGCTGAGGCCGTCCGGCAGGTCCACGAGAGTCGTCAGGCCGAGGGCCGTGCGGCTCTTCGCCGCGTCGAGAACGCTGCGCTTCTGCTCGCCCGGCATCGCCGGTCCGCGCCGCGCGGGACGCGCCGTCTTGCACGCGGCGGCGACCAGGTCGTAGAGCCGGTTCACCGATGTCTCGATGCCGGTGCCGATGTTGCAGACGCCGGTCATCCGCCGTGCAGCGGCCTCGACGTTGGCCCGCACGACGTCGTCCACGAACACGAAGTCGCGCGACTGCTCCCCGTCTCCGTTGATGACGCACGCCTCGCCTGCAACGAGCTTCTTCATCCAGATGCCGATGACACCGGCCTCGCCGCGGCCGTCCTGGCGCGGGCCATAGACGTTCGCGTAGCGGAGCGCGGTCACGACGAGGGAAGAGCCGTGCGCGAGGCCGAAGAGGTATTTCTCGCCCGCCAGCTTCGCGACGCCATAGGGTGAAACGGGGTTCGTCGGGTGGCTCTCGCCGGCCGCGAAGCCCTCGGGATCGCCATAGATCGCGCCGCCGCTGGAGGCGAAGACGATCTGCGCCGCGCCCGCCGCGAGCGCCGCCTGCACGAGGCGGATCGTGCCGAGGACGTTGACCTCCGCGTCGAAGACGGGGTCTTCGACGGACTTGCGCACGTCGATCTGCGCCGCGTGATGCAGAATCGTGTCGATCTTCTCGGCGCGGAGGAGGCCTTCGAGGTCGAAGCGCCGGAGGTCGCCTTCCACGAACCGGGCCGGAGCCGGGAGACGCGACCTCAGGCCCGTCGACAGGTCATCGAGGACGACGACCCGTTTGCCCTTCGCGAGGAAGGCGTCGGCGAGATGGGAGCCGATGAAACCGGCCCCTCCGGTGACGAGGACGGAACGCGTCTCGGGCATCATGCCTGAGAGGATAGCGTGCCCTTCCCCCGACCGCTCCCCGCGTCCTTTTATCGCCGCGACACGGCCGTCGTCGCGCGCGATCTCCTGGGCTGCCGGCTAACGCGACGATTCCCGGACGGCAAGAAGCTTGCCGTCGTGATCGTCGAGGCGGAGGCGTATCTCGGAGTGAAAGACCGCGCCGCGCACACCTGGAACGGCCGAAGGACGCCGCGCGTCGCCCCCATGTGGGGCCCCGGCGGCCACGCGTACGTCTACTTCGTCTACGGCATGCACTTCTGCCTGAACGTCGTGACGCGCCGAGAGGGCGTGCCCGAGGCCGTGCTGCTCAGGGCGGCCGTTTCGGAGGAGTGGTGGGCAGAGTGGAGAAGACAAGAGAGAGAGAAGAGGAAGATTTCTTTGAAGGTGAATAGGGCAGGAGGAGGCGGCGGCGCTGCGCGGGCGGCGCTCGGCGAAGGCGCGGCCGCGCGCAGGGGGTTTCCCTCTTCACTTTCTAAGCAAATCCCTCTTTACTCCGGCCCCGCAAAGCTGTGCGCGGGCCTCGATGTGACGGCGATTCTCTCAGGCGTCTCTCTTCGAGGCCCCGAACTTCAGATTTCCCGCGGGCCCCGCCGCGATTTCGACGTGCTCGTCGGTCCGCGCGTGGGCGTCGATTACGCGGGGGAGGCCGCCGCCTGGCCGCTGCGCTTCGCGGTCGCGGGCTGCCCGGCGGTGACGCGGCGCGGCCTCCTCGTCACCTGACGACCGCGACGACGTCGTAGAAGGCGTCGAGGAGCGCCGGGGCGCCGCCGGCCGTGGCGCGCCCCTTCGCCTCCTCGCGGGAAAGCGAGCCCGTGAAGATGCGCCACGCGTTCTCGGCGTCGACCGAGATGCGCGCCGCCGGCGCATCCGCGGCGCCGTCCAGGAGCAGCCAGCGCCGGCCCTCGCGGCGGAGCGCATAGACGCGGTCGACCGGCGGCCCGACGGAAATCTCGACAGCCGTGCCGTCCGGAGCGGAGACGTCGCGGTACGCGAAGGGGAGGGCGCGGGCGAACGTGTCCATGACGGGCACCGAGTAGCGCGCCTCGAGAAGGAGCGGGATGCCGGCGGCGAGCCGGATCTGTTGCTGGTGGTGCCAGTGCTCGGTGAGGTCGCGCGCCAGGTCGAACCACGCCGCCGAGCGCGCCTCGCCGGCCCACGACACCGCGAAGACCGCCGTGCCGTAAGGGTCCGCCGCGCGCGCGGTCTCCGCGAGGCGCGGGCCCGCCCATTCGAGAAGCTCGATCAGGAGGCGCGGACTGAGCCGGCGGCTCATCTCCACGAACCCCGTGTTCAGCTCGTCGAGGAAGCGGACGAGGTCGGCGTGTCCCCGTAGGGGCGCGAGGGGCGGCGGAGGCGGGTGGCCGTCACGCTGTGCCGAGATCCGCCGAAGCTGGCCGTCGAGGATGTGCGCGGCGATCTCCCGCACGCGCCAGCGGCGGCTCGTCGTGGGGAGGTCCCAGGCACCGGCCGGAAGGCCTCGCAGGACGCGGACGAGCTCCTCCTGCAGCGGAAGGAGCAGATCCGCCACGAGGGTGGGGGCGAGCAGCCCTGCCATGCGCTAGAGCGTCTTGAGGTCGGCGAGCGCGGAAGCCGCCACGAGGCAGTTCTTGCCGCTGCGCTTGGCCTGGTAGAGAGCCTGGTCGGCGCGCTCGATGAGGTCGCGCTTCGTGCCGGCGTCCTCGGGGAAGCTGGAAAGCCCGAGCGAGATGGTCACGGCGAGGACGTGCTCGAGCTGAGGGGCGACGAAGACACGAGACGCCACGCTTTTTCGAAGGCGGTCGGCAACGACCCGGGCCTCTTCCGGCGTGGTCTCCGGAAAGATGAGAGCGAACTCCTCTCCCCCGTAGCGCGCCACCGTGTCCATATCGCGGACACCCCTGGTCAGCTCCTCCACGAGCCCGCGCAGCACGAAGTCGCCCACGGGGTGCCCCCAGCGGTCGTTGATCTTCTTGAAGTCGTCGATGTCCAGCATGACCAGCGTGAGCGGCTGCCCGCTGCGCTCGTGGCGGGCGAGCTCGCGCGAGAGCGTCTCCTGGAAATATCGGTGATTGAACGCTTCGGTGAGCGAGTCGCGCACCGACATCTGCCGGGTCGTCTCGTAAACGCGCGCCGATTGGATGGCCGTGACGGCCTGGTTCGCGAAGATCTCGAGGGCCTGGACGTCCTCGAGGCGCGGGCTGAGTCCGCTCCTCGGCTGATCCACCTGGAGGGTTCCGACGAGCTGGTCGCCGGCAGTGAGCGGGACGAAGAGCAGGTCGTTCGGGTGCCATGCCCCTGCCGACGAGGTGCGCCTGCGACGGACGATCCGGCCGGGAACCTCGGCCGACACCTTGCGGTCGAGGTTGCTCACGAAGTAGGACTTCGAGATCCGGAACTGCTCGCCGAACCAGCGCGCGATCTCGTCGCGAGGCACCTTCCGCGGCGGGGCGCCGGGCGACGCGTCGTCGAGGCCGACATGCGCGCGGCGCTCGAACACGTTCTCGACGGGATCGAAGAAGGAGAGCACGACCACGCGGTAGCCGAAGCTGTGGACGGCCTGCACGATGCTCTGCACGAGGTGCTCGAGCGTCAGGTGCGATTTCAGCTCGTTGGAGACCTCGAGGATGCGCTGGAGCATCTCAGCGCGCCCTTGCAGCCGCTCGTTCACGGCCTGCATCTGGCGCCTGAGGTTGCGATCCTGAAGGGCGAGCGCCACGTGGTCGGACACGACGGAGAGCTCCTGCAGCGTCTGGGGCGTGAGGAGAGACGGGTCGTCGGATTCGGCGATGAGGATACCGGCGATGAGCGCGGGAGTCTGGAGCGGCAGGAACACCTGGTAGGCGAAGCGCGGATTCAGAACGAGGTCGCGGTCCGGGCCGCTCGCCACGCGGGGCGAGGGCGAGGCCGGCAGGAAAGGCGATTCGAGGTCCTTCTGGGCGGCGAGCCAGTCGAGGAACGACCGCCGCTCGAGGGTCACGTCACCTGCGAAGGAGACGAGAGCCTGCCCGTCCGGATCTTCCTCGTACGACACGGCCGCCAGGGCGCGGATGGGCAACGCCTGGCGCAGGGTGTCGAAGAGCCGGGCGAAGATCTCCTCTCCGGGAGCCACGCTCGACACGATCGCGGTGAGCTCGCGGAGTGTTGCGAGCTCGCGGTTCTTGCGCGAGAGCTCGGCCGCGCCGGACCGGGCCCGAGCGAGCTTCCGCGTGACGTCGATGACGGCGACGAGGAGTCCCAGCGCGATCGCCGCGACCAGGATGGGACGGAAGTCGAAAGGCGACATCACTTGAACAAGACGATGCCGCTCTTCTCGAGCTTGTGGAAGACGCGCATCACCTCGGACTCCGGAAACGGCGAGATGCGGGCGATCGAGCGGACGTCCCACATGCCGTTGATGCGCGACACGATGAAGGCCTCGGGCGGCGTGAAGGGGAACGACATCAGTTCTTCCATCGGCTTGGTGAGGACGGGGACAGCCCCGGCGGGGAGCCTGGGAGGAAGCTCGGAAACGGCCGGGATCTCCGCGGGCCGCGGCACGGCCCCGGCGGGCGGTGCCGGCGGCGGGGCCTTCGCTGCCGGCAACACCGCCGGAGGTGTCGCCGTCTTGACGTTCGGACGGGTGTCCGAGCTGTCGGCCGGCAGCGGCGACCCGCGGCGCATGGCGCCGGAATCGGACCCGCGCTTGAGGAACTGGCTGAACGTGGTCGGCACGGGCGTGCGGGGAGAAGGCGCGGGTTGAACGGGTGGAGCGGGTGGAGCGAACGGAGCGAGCACGAAGTCCTCCAGGCCCGCGGCCGGCGGCGCCCCGCCGGGTACCGTATGCAGGTCGCCCGACATCAGAGGATCGAAGGAGGACTCCTCCACGGGCTCGATCTCCTGGAACACGGGCTCCGCGGCCGTCCCCTCCCGTTCGCCCACGAGCTTCACGTGACCCGTGAGCATCAGGTCGTACATCAGCTTCGCGACGTGGAAGTCGGGGTTGTGCGTCTCCAGGGCGATCTGGTCGATCGCGCGGTGGCCGTTCGCCGCGCCGAGGATCATCTTGTCGCGCTCGCCGAGGTCTTCCTCCACCTGCATGACGACGGAGGGAATGACGCGCATCGTTGGGATCCGCGTCTTGATGCGCTGCCACTCGTCGTAGCGGCGCAGTCCCTCCATGACGATTCCCGTGACGTCGGAGGAGATCGGGACCATCGGGAGGCTCGGGATCTCGCCGTCGATGAACGCGAAGGAGCCTTCCGTCCACAGGAAGATGTCGTAGATCGTCTCGGCGGCCTTCAGCCGTACGAGGTCCGCGAGCTCGTCCTCCTTGATGGCCCCGATCATCACGAGGATTCTGCCGAGGAGGATCCGCGACTCCTGCTGGACCTCCAGCGCGCGGATGAGCTCCTCCTCGGTGATGAAGCCGAAGCCCACGAGAAAGCGCCCCAGGTGCTCCCGCTCGAGCGTCGACGAGGACGAGGTGACGCGGCCCTTGTTGAAGTAAATGCGCTTCTCGCCGGGCACCCCGCGCACGACGAGCGTCCCCGTCTTCGTGCCCGCCGAGAGCCACTGGAGCAGCTCCGACAACTGCATCGTGCGCAGATTTCCTGCGATGGCCATGCGGTGCGATTGTAACGCGTAAGGCCCTGAGCGTAGGGGATTTACTCCATCGGTGGGTTGTACGCGGGAATGCCCGTCACCGCCTGCCCGAGAACCAGCGTGTGGATGTCGTGCGTGCCCTCGTACGTGAAGACCGACTCGATGTTCGCGAGGTGCCGGAACACCGGGTACTCGCCGACGATTCCGTTCGCCCCGAGGATCTCGCGGGCCAGCTTCGCGCACTCCCGCGCGACCCACACGTTGTTGCGTTTGACCATCGAGACGTGCTCGGGCTTCATCGTGCCGGCGTCCTTCATCCTGCCCAGCCGCAGAGCCAGCAACTGCCCCTTCGTGATCTCCGTGATCATGAAGGCGAACTTCGCCTGGACCATCTGGTGCGACGCGATCGGGCGGTCCTTGAACTGCTTGCGGCTCTTCGCGTAGTCGAGGGCGCAGGTGTACGTGGCCATCGCCGAGCCGAGGCC
>JBGQDL010000068.1:0-19265 GCA_041495865.1 Thermoanaerobaculia bacterium
ACGCTGGGCCTCGCGCCGTTCCGCCCGCCGCACGTCGTCGAGAAGCTCGAGATGCTCTTCAAGGGGACGCTCGTGAGGCCGATCGACTGGCTCGACCTCGCCCTGCACGGCGCGCCGTGGCTCGTCGTCATCCTGAAGGGAGCGTTCGCCCTGAAGCGCTGAATGGCGCGGGCCCGGCGGTCTGCGACCGCGGTTCGCCCGGAATGCTCCGGCGCGGCCGGCTTGACGAAGCTCCTCGATGCACGTAGTTTCCTCGATGCTGCAACCTCGAGCGGGTGTAGTTCAGCGGTAGAACGTCAGCTTCCCAAGCTGAATGTCGTGGGTTCGATCCCCATCACCCGCTCCAGCGAGTCCACGCTAGCCGGGGCCCCACTTCGGGGAGCGGCTGGCGGTGATCTTCACCTTGACTCTGCGGAACCCGGCGATCCCTCCACGCTCACCTGAGATCTCCGTGACGACCCATGACGCAGAAGCATCACGGACGCCGCCCTCGCCAAGGTCAGCATCGAGCCGCTGAAGAACCTCATCCACCGCCTCCTGCATGTTGCCGTCCCGCGATTCCCCTTCGTATGTGCGTTGAACGCTCATGGAGCCTCCCTTCTTGAGAAGTGGTTCGCCCCGATCCTCTTTCGGTCTCGCCTGACGAGACCGGGGTCAGCGGCGAGCACAGCAAGTCCTCCGGACGACGATGCGAGGTTCGTGACCGCCAGGGCTCCGCCGCAGTCGTAGAACGGCGCACTGATCGCTGATGTCGGCAGCTTTCCCCGAGTGCATTTCGGCGTACGACGATACGGAGACCTCACGCTAGGGTCCTTATCAACTCAGACACGCAAAGAGGCCCTTTTGACCCTCTGAGAAGCAAAATGCGTGACCCTCAACGCCAGGATCGAGGCGCGGATTCCGTTACGGGGACGCTGGGCGTGTGTGTCCCGCCACACGGTCGGCGTGAGACTCCGCCCACGCGTCGGCGACGTGTCGCGCCGCCCGGGCGAACGACATTCCCCGTCTCCCGCGGCGGAACGCTTCGACCTGGGCGCGTTTCTCGTCGATTTGTTTCGCCAGCCGCGCACGGACGAACGCGACGTCCGCGTGCGCGGGGGCGCCGAGCAGGCGGCGGATGCCTTCGGCGGGAAGCCGGTCCGCCACCTCCCGCGCCGTCCGCTCCGACTCGAGGAACAGGACATAGATGTCACGCCGAAATGCCCGCACGATCGCTTCCAACCGCGGGATGAGCGGGCGCTTCCTGCCGCCGTGACCGCCCCTACCCTGCTTGAGGCCGATCGCCGTCACGAATGCGCCGAGGATCCTCTGCAACGTCGCCGTCGAATAGCCGTCGAAGATGGGGTTGTCGTACCTTTCCTCGCGGAAGAGAATCGCCGTCCGCACGCTCCACAACAGGCCCCACAGCGTCGGCGACAGGAGCGGAAACTCGAGCGCGCGCTCGCGCGGAAAATCGAATGCCGCGGCGAGCCTGGAGCCCTTGCCGCCCCCGTCCATGAGCTTGCGCTCGTCCGACACGAGCTGCTCGAGGAGCCACGGCACATCGACGTGCATCTCGGCGAGCTCGCGTACCGCGGCCTCGATCCGTGCGCTCCCCGTTCTCTTCTTCGCCGTCATGACCCGCGAGCCCTCCCGGCAGCCTGCACTCTACTTCGGGAGAGGCCTTCTCGGATCGTTCGTCTCGTGGTCGATGGCCGAGGCGGGCGGGGCTCTCAGCGCGAGCGTTTCAGCCGGTGGGCCGCCAGCACGAGAAGCGAAAGGCCATACGCGATGAGCCCGGCGGCGGCGAGGGCGAAGAGCACGGGCCCGTTTTCCGCGCCCTTGATCGTGCGAAGCGCGGCCGCCGTGCCGCTGAGGCCGCGCGGATTCCCCTCGAGTCCCGCCCGTAAGACCGAATACCCCGTCACGGCGACGACGGCGCCGTGCGCGAGCACCCCGACGCGCGCGAGCACCGTGGTCCATCTCTTCTGATCGCGAGCCAAGATCGCCGCGGTGAAGTCGGCCGGGAGCTTGCCGACGGCCGCGCGCAGGGCCTCCAGGACGCCCACGACGACGGCGATCGCTCCTCCGAGCTCGAGCGCCCCGCGGCCCCACGCGTGAGAGACCAGGCGGGCGGCGGCCTCCCGTAGCGTCTCGGCGTCGCCACCCGCCTGAAAATGCAGGAGGACGCGCACGGCGGCGACCACGAGAAACAAGCTGCCCAGGGCGCCGGCGGCGTACCCGATCCGCGCGAGTCGGCTCCGCGTTCTCACGCATTGGGCGGCGCGGAAGAGCACGAACGCGAGGAGGCCCGCCGCCACGATCCAGAGGGCGAGCCGCCCGTTCCACCCCGCGAGGATCTTCGCGAGCGCGCCCGTCGGCCCGAGGGCGCGGCCCCGCTGGAGGACCGCCACGCGCACCGCGAGGCCGCCGACCACGACGTACACGATTCCGCGCGCGAAGAAACCGAAACGAGCGAGCGCGCTCGGGATCCCCTTCTCCGCTCGTCGCGTGGACACGCGCGCGATTCTAGGAGGTCGCTCCCGCGAATCCGGATAAGATGCCCGCGGGCCGAAGATGCCGGAGTCCGATCCTGGTCGATGACTGAGAACATCCTGCGGGCGGACGTCGTGATCGCGGGCGCCGGGCTGGCCGGGCTCGTGGCGGCTCACGAGCTGCTCGAGCACGGGAAGACGGTCCTCCTCCTCGACAAGGACGTCCCCGAGAAGCTCGGCGGCCTCGCCCGCGAGTCGTTCGGCGGCGTGCACCTCATCGGCACGCCGCAGCAGCGAAAGACGGGCATCGCCGACTCGCCCGAGCTCGCGCTCGGTGACTGGCTCCGCACCGCGAGCTTCGGCGAAGGCGACGTGTGGCCGCGCCTTTGGGCCCGGCTTTACTGCGATCGCTCGCTCGATCTGATCCACGCCTATCTCGACGGCGTCGGCGTGACATTCCTGCCGGTCGTGAACTGGCTCGAGCGCGGCGTCTTCGCGCCCGGTAACACCGTCCCGCGCTGGCACATCGCATGGGGCACGGGCTACGGCATCGTCGAGCAGGTTCTGCGCGCGCTCGCCACCCACCCGCGGTCGGCCCGCCACACGGTCCGCTTCCGGCACGCCGTGGAGGACGTCGAGGTCGACGGCGGCCGCGTCACGGGACTCGTCGGCACCGACCTCGCGACCGGCAGGCGCTTCGCCGCGCGCGGCGACCAGGTCGTGATCGCGACGGGCGGCATCTGCGGAGGCGACCTCTCGAGAGTGCGCGCAAACTGGTATGCGCCCTGGGGCGCGCCTCCGAAAGTTCTGCTCAACGGCGCCCACGTTTACGGCGACGGCGCCGTGCACGACGCGGTCGCGCGCGCCGGCGGCAACCTGACGCACCTCGACAAGCAGTGGCACTACCCGGCAGGCGTGCACCATCCCGCGAAGCGCAGGCCGAACGACGGCTTGTCCCTCGTGCCGCCCCGCTCCGCGCTTTGGCTGAACGCGGTGGGAGAGCGCATCGGCCCCATGCCCCTCGTCGGCTCGACCGACACGCGCTTCCTCGTGGAAAGCATCCTCCGGCAGCCCGGCCAGTACTCGTGGCAGCTCCTGAACAACGCGATCGCGAAAAAGGAGCTCGCGGTCTCGGGCTGCGACTACATGACCGCCTTCCGCCACAAGAGGAAGCTCCAGATGGCGGGCCAGCTGCTGCTCGGGAACCAGGAGCTCGTCGACCGCCTCGCACGCGAGTGCCCGGACGACATCGTCACGGCGCGCTCGCTTCCCGAGCTCGTCGACAGGATGAACGAGCGCAACCTCGACGGCCTGCGCACGGACCTCGCAACGGTCGAGCAGGTCGTGCGCGATTACGACGCGCAGATCGGCCGGGGACCGGCCTACTTCGGCGACGACCAGCTCCGCCGCCTCTGGAGCTTCCGCCAGTATCACGGCGACCGGATCCGCCTCTGCAAGCTCCAGAAGATCCTCGACAAGGACGCGATGCCTCTCATCGCGATCCGCGAGTTCATCCTCTCGCGCAAGAGCCTCGGCGGGATCCAGACGGACCTCGGCTGCCGGGTCCTGCGTGCCGACGGCTCGGCGATCGACGGTCTCTACGCCGTCGGCGAAGCGGCGGGCTTCGGCGGCGGCGGCATCCATGGCTTGCGCTCTTTGGAGGGGACCTTCCTCGGGAGCTGCGTCCTCACGGGACGTGTCGCGGGACGCACGATCGCCGGGGTGTCCGCATGACGGGAAAGGTGAAGATCGGCGCGAGGAAATCAGGAGCGTGGCTGGTCCGCCACGCCCTCGAGCAGCTTCCCGTGACGCACACGTTCGGCATCCCGGGCGTGCACAACACCGAGATCTACGACGAGCTCAATCTGTCCGAGAAGATCCAGCCGGTGCTCGTCACGCACGAGGCGGGCGCCGCCTTCGCCGCGGACGGGATCAGCCGCACGGCGGGTGGCACGATCGGAACGCTCGTCATCGTCCCGGCCGCCGGCCTCACGCATGCGATGAGCGGCATCGGAGAGGCCTTCCTCGATGGCATTCCCATGCTCGTGATCTCCGGCGGCACGCGCACCGACGTCCCCTTCCGCTACCAGCTCCACGAGCTCGACCTGCACGCCCTCGTGAGGGGCCTGACGAAGGGCTCGTGGCATCCGAGGACGCATGCCGAAATCGTGCCCGCGATCTTCGAGGCGTACCGCACGGCGGTGACGGGCGTGCCCGGCCCCGTCTTCGTCGAGATCCCGGTGAACCTCCAGCTCTTCCAGGAGCCGATCGACGAGGTGCCCGCCTTCGAGCCGCCCCCGCCGCCGGAGGCCACCGCGGCCGGCCTTCTCGACGCCGCGATCGATCTCCTCGAGAAGGCGAAGGCGCCGGGTCTCTTCGTGGGCTGGGGCGCGGTCGATGTCGCGGACGACGTGGCGCGCATCGCCGAGCGGCTCGGCGCGCCGGTGTCGACGACCCTGCAGGGCCTCTCTGCGTTTCCGGCGACGCATCCCCTGCACACGGGCATGGGCTTCTCGCGGGCGGCGGTGCCGGCCGCCGAGAACGCCTTCAAGAGATGCGACGCGCTGCTCGCGGTCGGAACGCGGTTCGCCGAGATTCCGACGGGCAGCTTCGGCTGCACGGTCCCCGAGAACCTGATCCACGTCGACATCGACCCGAGCGTCCTCGGCGCGAACTTTCCCGCGAAAGTCGCGATCGCGGGGGATGCGCGAGCCGTCGTGCCGAAGCTCCTTTCCCGCCTCGTGGAGCGCGGCATCGACCGCCCGGAACGGCGCCGGGAGCAGGAAGCACGGATCGCGGACGACAAGCGGGCCTATCGCGAGGAATGGCTCGCCCGACGGAGCGGCCGGGTCAACCCCGCCCGCTTCTTCGAGTCGCTGCGGCGGCAGCTTCGGGACGACGCCCTGATGGTCGTCGACGACGGCAACCACACCTTCCTCGCGGCCGAGCTCTTCCCCGTCACGGTGCCCCGGCACTTCGTGAGCCCGACGGACTTCAACTGCATGGGTTACGCGGTGCCGGCCGCCATCGGAGCGAAGCTCGCCAGCCCGGACAAACAGGTCGTCGCCATCGTCGGCGACGGCGCGTTTCTCATGACGGGGCTCGAGATCGTGACGGCGGCGGCACATCAGGCGGGCGTCGCCTTCTTCGTCTTTCACGACGGCGAGCTGTCGCAGATCTCGCAGGGGCAGGAGATTCCCTACAACCGCAAGACCTGCACGGTGCTCGGGGAGATCAAGCTCGAGGCCCTCGCGCTCGGAACCGGCGCGGGGTTCGTCGCGATCGCGGACGACGCGGCCATCGAAGAGGGAATCCGCGAGGCGCTGCGGGTGGCCGGCACCGGACGGCCCGTCGTCGTGGACGTGAAGATCGACTACGGAAAGCGCACGCGTTTCACGCAGGGCGTCGTCGCCACCGTGCTCCGGCGCTTCCCGCTCGGCGACAGGATTCGCTTCGTCGGGCGCGCGCTCGTCAGGAAGATCACGGGGTAAGAGCCGTTTCTCGCCTCGATCGAGTCTCAGCGGGCGGCCGCAGCGCCCTTCGCGTCGGCGAGGTCTCTGCGCGCCTGGGCGAGCCGCGCCCGCATCGCCGCCGTGTTCTCGGACGTCATCCCCGTTCGCACCGCCGCGTCGTCCAATGCCCGGCGCGCCGCCTGCACCTCGGCCTCCGCGGCGCGCACGCGCGCCTTCGCCGGCGAGGCGGACGCGCCGGGCGACTGCGCCTCCTCGGGGTCCATCCTGCCGGTCGATCCGGACGCGCCCGCCACCGAAAGCGTTCCGCCCCCGACGCTCTTCTTTCCGAGCTTCTTTTCCCGTGCGAAGTCGGCGAGCGTTCTCGGTCTCGCCGAGACGGAGCCGGCGGTGGTGCCCAGGGCCGCCGTGGGTGTCGGCGCGGGCGAAGTGGCGAGCTGGGCCAGGAGCACGAGCGCGAACACCATGATCTCTCCCCGGGATTCTACCGTGGCCGCGGGCGCCGCACTATCATCGCGGTCGAATCCCGAATGCCGCCCGATCAAAGCCCCCTCGCTTTCCCCGACGCGGCGCACTTGCTCGCCACGGGCGGGCGGCTTCTCGCGGCGGCGGCCCTGGGCGGGCTCATTGGCGCGCAGCGCGAGCGAGTCCACAGCGCCGCGGGTCTTCGCACCCACATCCTCGTCGCCCTGGGAGCCGCGCTCTTCGTGCTCGCCGGCGGCGAGGCCGGTTTCTCGACTCCCGACGTCAGCCGCGTCGTGCAGGGCATCGTCGCGGGGATCGGCTTCCTGGGCGCCGGCACGATCCTGAAGCTCGCCGAGCGCAGCGAGGTCCACGGCCTGACGACGGCCGCGACCATCTGGGTGACCGCGGCGGTCGGCGTGGCCGCGAGTGTCGGCCCGCTGTGGCTTCCGGCGCTCGCCGCCATCCTCACGTGGGCCGTCCTTGCGCTCGCCGTCCGGTTCGAGAGCCGCCGCTTCAAGAGCCCGCCGGGTCCCTGACCGGTTCTCAATTGCCCTGCGCGCCCGCTGCCTCGACGAGTCCGGCGGGCACCGTTCGTGGCAGACTCTCTTCATGAAGATTCGCCCGGCCTCGGTCCTCCTCGCTCTGTCTCCTCTCGTCGGCCTCACGGTTCGCGCGGCGGACCCGTCGTACCACCTCACAAGGACCATTTCCGCGAGCGGCGAGGGCGGATGGGACTACCTCGTCGTGGACGCAGCGGCGCGGCGACTCTACGTCACGCGGGGCACGCGCGTTCTCGTGCTGAACGCCGACTCGGGCGCGGTCGAGGGCGAGATCCCGAACACGGACGGCGTGCATGGGGTCGCGCTCGCTCCCGACCTCGGCCGGGGCTTCACGAGCAATGGCCGCGCCAACACGATCACGATCTTCGACCCCAAAACGCTCGCGACCCTGGGGATCGTCAAGACGACGGGCGAGAACCCCGACGCGATCCTCTATGACCCGCTTTCGCACCGTGTCTTCGCCTTCAATGGCCGGAGCGCGAACGTCACGGCGGTCGAGGGCGCGACGGGCGCCGTGGCGGGCACGTTCGCGGTCGGGGGAAAGCCCGAGTTCGCGGTCACGGATCTCGCCGGCCGCGTCTACGTCAACATCGAGGACAGGAACGAGATCGTGGTCTTCGACTCGCGCAGCCTGAAGGTCGAGGGGCGCTGGCCTCTCGCGGGCTGCGACGCGCCCACCGGCCTCGCGATCGACGTGAAGGGAAAGCGCCTTTTCGCGGGCTGCGGTAACCAGATCCTCGCCGTCCTGAGCGCGGCCGACGGCCACGCCGTGGCGAAGCTGCCCATCGGGAAGGGCACCGACGCCGTGGTTTTCGATGCCGGGGCGAACCTCGTGTTCAGCTCGAACGGCGACGGGACCCTCACGGTGATCCACGAGGACTCCCCCGACGCGTTTCGCGTCGTTCAGAACCTCCTGACGAAGGAGGGCGCTCGGACGATGGCCTTCGACCCGAAGACACACGCGCTCTTCCTCCCGACGGCGCGCTTCGAGGCGCCGCCGCCCCCTACCGCGGAGAGCCCGCGCTCACGCCGCAAGGTGGTCGCGGGCAGCTTCGAAATCCTCGTGGCCGCGCCGACCGTCAAATGACTTCGGGCCGCCGGCGTCGCGGCTTGAACGCGAAGATGCTTTGGGCTCTTGCGATCCTGGCCCCGGGCCTCGCCGTCGGCGCAGCGGCAGCTGTCGAGCGCCGCGTCGCCGACGGCCCCCGGCAGGTTTTCTCCCGCCTTCTCGTGTTCGTGTTCGCGCCGGATGCGGCACGGCTCGAGGCCCAGCTTCGGAACAACCCCGCCGTCTCCTGGGAAATCCGAGGCGATGTGGTGGCGATCCGGCTCGAGGCGGAAAACGACCTCGTCAGGCTTCTGCCGGGCGTGGGGGCCACTGCGGCGCACGGGCTTCGAGTCCCGTTCGACACGTCCCTCGAAAAGCGTCACGACATCTCCGCTCTGAAGAAAGAGGCCGCTTCGCGAGGATTCGACGGGATCCTCATGACGTCGATCGAGGTCGTTCCCCTCTCCGACTGGCCCGTCGTGGCGACCGGAAGTCCCGGAGCGCCCGGCGGAGACCTCCGGGATTTCGCTCTGCTGAAGACCCGGACCGTTCTCGTCTCCCTGAAGGACGATCGGGACGTGTGGTCCGCCAACGTCGAAACGTCGTGTTCACTTCCACGTCCCTATGAAGCCCTTCCGCTCGCCATGAAGAAGCTGTATCGCCTTTTGAAATCCGAGGGGCTGGCGAACTGATCCGCCCCGCGCTCCTCCGGCCGTGCGCGGTCCTCGCGTTCGCGGCTCTTGCACTCGCGCGCCCGGGGATCGCCCAATCGACGGACTCCGCCTTCGTGGCGGAGCTCAAACGGTATCTGCGCGACTGCGAGTCGATCGCGGCCGCACCCGCCCGCTTCGACGGCCGGGACTGGGCCGAGGCGGTTGCGATTTCGGGCGGCCTCGTGTTCGTCGGCACGCGCGATGACCGCCTCGACGCGTGGGTCAAGAGCCACGGCTCGAAGCAGACCGAGCGCTTCGCCCGCGGGGTGACGCCCTTCGGAAGCTGGGCGGCGATCGGCGTGTCCGCCGTCGCGCTCGGCGGCGGCCTCCTCTCACACAACAAGCGGCTCCTCGACACCGGCCGCGACGCGGTCGAGGCCGAGATTCTCGCGGCCGGCATCGTGACACCAGCCCTGAAGTACGCCGTGGGACGCGTCCGCCCGAGCGATGGATCCGACGCGGACGAATTCAGGCCTCTGTCGGGCGACTCCTCGTTTCCCTCGGGTCATACGACCGAGGCGTTTGCGGTCGCATCCGTGCTGTCGGCGCGGGCCGACGGCTGGATCGTGCCCGTCCTCTCGTACGCGCTCGCGAGCGGCGTCGGGTACGCCCGCGTGCACGACCGGGCGCACTGGGCCTCGGACGTGATCGCAGGAGGCCTCGCGGGAACCCTCATCGGGCGCACGATCGTGCGGCGTCATCAGCGGGAAGAGGAGGAGCCAGAGGCTGCGCCGCCGGCATACGGCTTCCGCATCGCGCCCGCGATCTCACCGGGAAGTGTCGGCTTCACGGCCCGTGCGTTCTTCTAGGAGGGCGGCGTCGAAACTCCCCTTGACGCCGCGCGATCCGGGCCCTATTGATTAGACAGCCCCGTGCGCCGGAATACACGGCGGGGCCGGTCGGAAGGCTTACAGGCAAAGTGTCCCAGCCGCCCAGCAGGTCCGGGATTCGGAAGGGCCGCTAAAGACCAGCGCACAGCACGCGCAAAGCCACTCCGCCGCCGGCAGGCCCCTTTTCGGGGTGAACCGGAGCCCGGGGGAGCCGGCGCCCCTCGGGCTCTTCTTCTTTTCCCGGGTTCCGCGCTCGGCATGATTTCCGTTCCGGCCCCTTGACAACCCTGGCTCTCGACATTACCTTACCTTTCAGTTATGGAACCTGTTGGTTATGGTCATGGCGCTCCCGACCGGCTCGACGCGACGTTCGCGGCGCTCGCGGACCCGACGCGGCGCGCGATCCTCGCCCGGCTCGCGCAGGGCGACGCCTCGGTCTCGGAGCTCGCCGAGCCGTTCGAGATGACCCAGCCCGCCGTCTCGAAGCATCTCCGGGTGCTCGAGCGTGCCGGCCTGATCTCGCGCGGCCGCGACGCGCAGCGGCGACCGAGCCGGCTCGAGGCGAAGCCCCTCGAAGCGGCCACGGAGTGGCTCGAGGACTACCGCAGGTTCTGGGAGCGCCGCTTCGGGCGCCTCGACGCCCTCCTCGAGGAGATCAAGACTTCCAAACCGAAGACACGGAGACGCCGTCAGGAGAAAAGGAGTTGACCATGGCTCTTCCCGGACCGCTTAAGACCGCCGCGCTCGGAGAGCGAGAGATCGTCATGACCCGGGAATTCGACGCCCCGCGTCCCCTCGTCTTCGACGCCTTCACGAAACCGGAGCTCGTCAGGAGATGGCTCCTCGGCCCCGACGGCTGGTCGATGCCGGTCTGCGAGATCGACCTGAAGGTGGGCGGCAGGTACCGGTACGTGTGGAAGCGCGACGCCGACGGATCCACGATGGGCGTGAGCGGCGCCTATCGAGAGGTGTCCGCGCCCGGAAGGCTCGTCCACACGGAGAAGTTCGACGAGTCCTGGTATCCCGGCGAGAGCGTCGTCACGACCGAGTTCGCGGAAACGGGCGGACGAACGACCGTCACGATGACGATGCTCTTCGTCTCGAAGGACGCGCGCGACGGCGTCCTGAAGTCCGGGATGGAGAGCGGAGTCGCGGTGAGCTACGACCGGCTCGACGCGATCCTCGACGAGCCGCGGATCGTCAGTACGGACGCGCAGCCGGCGGCCGTCATCCGCCTCACGATCCCGCGGTCGGACATCCAGAAGGTCATGGGTCCCGCCATCGGAGAGGTCATGGCGGCTCTCGGCGCGCAGGGCGTGTCTCCTGCGGGGCCCGTGTTCGCGCATCACCTCAGCATGGATCCGGGTATGTTCGACTTCGAGGTCGGCGTGCCCGTCGCGGGACGCGTCTCCCCCGCCGGCCGAGTGAAACCGGGCGAGCTTCCCGCGGCGCGCGTCGCGCGCACCGTGTACCGCGGTCCCTACGAGGGCCTCGGTCAGGCGTGGGGCGACTTCGACAAGTGGATCAAGGGCGAGGGCCTGAAGCCCGCCCCGGACCTCTGGGAGCGTTACGTCAAGGGGCCGGAGTCGGGACCCGACCCGGCGACGTGGCGCACGGAGCTGAACAGGCCACTTGTGAGTTAGACCCTGAGTAAAGAGAAGAACCGAAGATTTCTTCGAATCGTCCCGAGCCGAGCGCCGCGCCGGTGCGTCCCGGGCGAGCGCATCGCCCACTCACCCTTCTAAGAAATCCGAACTCCGAAACCCGGTACGGGCGCAGCCGGCACCTGCCGCCTCGCGCGGAATCTTTCACTCAAGGACTCGAACGCGAGATAGACGACCGGCGTGATGTAGAGCGTCAGGACCTGCGAGACGACGAGCCCGCCGATGACGGCCAGGCCGAGGGGCTGGCGGGACTCTCCCCCGCGTCCGAGGCCGAGCGCGATCGGAAGGGTCCCCGCGAGGGCCGCCATCGTCGTCATGAGGATCGGCCGGAAGCGCGTGATCGAGGCCGTCAAGATCGCTTTCTCGGGCTCCATCCCCTGGCCGCGCTGTGCCTCGAGCGCGAAGTCGATCATCATGATCGCGTTCTTCTTCACGATCCCGATGAGCATCACGAGGCCGAAGAACGCGTAGACGTTCAGGTCCTTGCCGAAGAGGATGAGCGTGAGGACGGCGCCGACCGCCGCCGAAGGCAGGCCGGACAGGATGGTGAGTGGGTGGACGAAGCTTTCGTACAGGACGCCGAGAACCAGATAGATCACGAGGACGGCGACGACCAGGAGAACAGCCATCCCCTTGAGGGACGACTGGAAGACCTGCGCCTGGCCCTGGAAGCTCGTCGTGATCGCCCCGGGGAGCGTCTCCTTCGCGAGCTTCGCGACGGCGGCCGTCGCCTGGCTGAGCGCGACGCCCTTGGCGAGGTTGAAGGAGATCGTCGCGGACGGGAGCTGGCCGAGGTGGTTCACGAGGAGCGGGCCCACGCTCGTCGCCGACGTGGCGACCGCGTTGAGCGGGACGAGCGTCCCGGTGGAGGACCGCACGTAGAGCGACGAGAGGGATGAGGCGTCGCGCTGGTCCTGCGGCTTGACCTCGAGGATGACCTGGTACTCGTTCGTCGCCGTGTAAATGATGGAGATCTGGCTCGTTCCGTACGCGAGGGCGAGCGCCCGCTGGATCTGCCCGGCCGTCACGCCGAGCGCGGAGGCCTTGTTCCGGTCGATCGTGATGTCGAGCTGCGGGTTCTTGATCTGGAGGTCGCTGTTCACGTCGCGGATGATCGGAATTCCCCGCATCTTCCTCTCGAGGAGGCCCGCGTTCTCGTAGAGGGCGGCGGTGTCCGTGCTCTGGAGCGTGAGCTGGTACTGGCTCCGCGTGTTTTGGCCGCCGATGCTGATCAACGGCGGGATCTGGAGATAGAAGCGCAGGCCGGGGACCCTCGCGAGCTTCGGGCGGAGCCGTTCGACGATCTCCTCCGAGGAGGGCCTATCGCCGCGCGGCTTGAGCGTGACGAACATCGAGCCCGAGTTCGTCGTCGCGTTCGGCCCTCCGGCCCCCACTGACGACTGGACGGACAGAACGCCCGGGTCGGCCCGCACGATCTCGGCCGCCACCTTCTGGCGGTCGCGCATGTCCTCGTAGGAGATGCCCTGCAAGCCCTCGACGCTCGCCCGAAGGAACCCGATGTCCTCGCTCGGGATGAAGCCCTTCGGCGCGACCCAGAAGAGGAAGCCCGCGAGCACGGCCATCAGGACGAGGGTCGCCAGCGTGACCCGCCGGTGCCGGAGGACGACGCGGAGCGTGCGCTCATAGGCGTGGAGGATCCGGTCGAAGAACCGCTCGAGAGCGGTCGCGACGCGCCCGTGGGCGCCCGCTCCCGGCCGCTCCTGCCGGAGGAGACGGCTGCAGAGCATCGGCGTCAGCGTGAGCGACACGAAACCGGACACGAGAATGGCGGCGCTGATGGTGACCGCGAACTCCTGGAAGAGCCGGCCGAGCAGCCCGCCCATGAAGAGGACCGGGATGAAGACCGCCACGAGCGAGATCGTCATCGAGAGGATCGTGAAGCCGATCTCCTTCGAGCCGCGCAGGGACGCCACCGCGGCGCTTTCGCCCTTCTCCATCCGCCGGACGATGTTCTCGAGCTGGACGATGGCGTCGTCGACGACGAACCCGACCGAGAGGGTGAGCCCCATGAGGGAGAGGTTGTCGAGGCTGAACCCGAGAACCGCCATGACGGCGAACGTGCCGAAGAGTGACGTCGGGAGCGCGATCGAAGGAATGAACGTGGACCGGAGGTTCCTGAGGAACAGGAAGATGACGAGGACGACGAGGAAGATCGTGAGGACGAGCGTGAGCTGGACGTCGCGCACGCTCTCGCGGATCCCCTGCGAGCGGTCGAACATGATGTCCATCCGCATCGCGGCCGGGATCTGGATCCGGAAGGCCGGCAGGAGCGCGCGGACCGCGTCCACGACCTGGATCGTGTTCGAGTCCGGCTGGCGCTGGATCGCGAGGACGATCGACCGGTTGCCCTGGAACCACGCCGCCTGGCGTTCGTTCTCGACGCTGTTGAGGACGTTCGCGATCTCGCCGAGGCGGACGGGGGCGCCGTTCCTGAAGGCCACCACGAGAGGCCGGTAGGCGGCCGCGTTCAGGAGTCGTCCGTTCGTCTGGACGGAGAGCGCCTTCTCGGGGCCGTACACGATCCCGACGGGTCGGTTCGAGTTGCCCGAGGCGATCGCGGACGCGACCTCGTCGATCCCGATCTTCCGGCTCGCGAGGACTCCGGGGTCGACCTGCACGCGCACGGCGTACTTCTTCGCGCCGTAGACATTCACTTGCGCGACGCCGCTCACGGTCGAGATGCGCTGCGCGAGCACGGTCTCGGCCCACTCGTCGACCTCGGACATCGGCAGCGTCGGCGAGGACAGGACGATGAAGAGGACCGGCTGCATCGAGGGGTTGACCTTGCGCAGGCTCGGAGGCGTCGGCATGGACGGCGGGAGCTGCGAGAGCGTCGCCGCGATGGCGGTCTGGACGTCCTGCGCGGCCGCGTCGATGTCGCGGTCGAGGGAGAACTGCAGCGTGATGTTCGTGGAGCCCTGGCTCGACGTCGAGTTCATCGAGTCGATTCCCGCGATGCCGGAGAACTGCCGCTCGAGCGGCGTCGCGACGGCGCCGGCCATCGTCTCCGGGCTCGCGCCCGGCAGGCTCGCGCCCACGTTGATCGTCGGGAAGTCGACCTTCGGCAGGTCCGCGACCGGGAGCGAGACGTAGCCGATCGCGCCGAAGAGGAAGAGTCCCGCCATGACGAGCGTCGTCATGACGGGTCGCCGGATGAAGAGGCCGGAGACGTTCGCCTGGACCGGCTTGAGGCCGCCCCCGCTCACGCGGCCGGCTCCGGTACGGCCTCCTCCGGCAGGTCCGGAAGGGGCGCGGGCGTCAGCTTCGCCTGCAGCGAGTCGAAGGCGATGTAAACGACGGGCGTGAGGTACAGCGTGAGGACCTGCGAGACGAGGAGGCCGCCGACGACCGCGAGTCCGAGCGGCTGGCGCGACGCGGCGCCGGCGCCGATCCCGAGAGCGATCGGCAGCGTTCCCATGAGGGCCGCCATCGTCGTCATCATGATCGGCCGGAACCTCACGACCGCGGCCCGGCGGATCGCCTCGGCCGGGCCCTTCCCCTCCGCCCGGGCGGCCTCGATCGCGAAGTCGATCATCATGATCGCGTTCTTTTCGACGATGCCGACGAGCATGATGAGCCCGACGAACCCGTAGACGTTGAGGTCCTTGCCGAAGAGGAGAAGAGTCACGAGCGCGCCGAGGCCCGCCGACGGGAGGCCCGACAGGATCGTGAGCGGATGGATGAAGCTCTCGTACAGGATGCCGAGCACCAGGTAAATTACGAGGATCGCGATCACGAGGAGGAACGCGAGGCCTGAGACGGACGACTGAAAGACCTGTGCCGTGCCCTGGAAGGTCGCGGGGATCGTGATCGGGAGGATCGCGTTCGCGGCCTTCCGGACGCGAGCCGTCGCGTCGCCGAGCGAGACGCCCCGCCGCACGTTGAAGGAGATCGTCGCCGACGGGACTTGCCCGAGGTGGTTCACGGCGAGGGGCCCCGCGTTCTCCTCGAAGCGCGCGACGGACGAGAGCGGGATGAGGGTGCCTGCGGAGTTGCGGACATAGAGGAGCGCGAGCGCCGCGGGGTTCGCCTGGTATTCCGGGAGCAGCTCGAGAATGACCTGGTATTCGTTCGTGGACGTGTAGATCGTCGAGACCTGCCGCGTGCCGTACGCGTTGTTCAGCGCGTCCTCCACCTGCGAGGCCGTGAGGCCGACCGCCGACGCCTTGTCGCGGTCGATCGTGACGGCGAGCTGCGGATTCTTGTTCTGGAGGTCCGTCGTGACGTCGACGAGACCCGGGAGCGTCTTGACCTTCGCCTCCAGGAGCTCCGTATACCGGGCGAGCTCCGCGCGGTCGGAGCCCTGGAGCGTGAGCTGGTAGGGGCTGCGCGTCACCTGGCCGCCGATCGAGACCGACGGCGGGTTCTGGAGGAAGACCCGGATGCCGGAGACGGCAGCGAGCTTCGGCCGCAGCTCCTCGATGATCTCGTCGACGTTCTGCTTCCGGTCCCCGCGCGGTTTGAGGAGCACGAGCAGGTTCCCCGAGTTGCCCGCCGGGCTGGCGTCGCTCGAGCCGACCGTCGAGGAGATGCCTTTGACGGCGGGATGGCGGCGGACGACATCCGTGAGCTCGCGCTGGTGACGCGCCATTTCCGCGAACGAGACGCCGGGCAGCCCCTCCGTGTAGCCGATGAACTGCCCCGTGTCGTCGCTCGTCAGGAAGCCCTTCGGGATCACGGCGAAGAGGAGAGCCGTGGCGAGGAAGAGAACGCCCGAGAGGATCAGCGTCTCCTTCTGCCGGGCGAGGACCCACCCGAGCGTCCGCTCGTAGAGCGCGAGCCAGGCCTTGAAGATCCGCTCCGTCACCCGGAAAAAGCGCCCCTCGTTCGAGACGTGCGAGGCCTTCAGGAAGCGGCTGCAGAGCATCGGGGTCAAGGTGAGCGAGACGAATCCCGAGACGAGGATCGCGACGCTGATCGTGACCGCGAATTCCTTGAAGAGCCGCCCGAGGAGCCCGCCCATGAAGAGGACGGGGATGAAGACCGCGACGAGCGAGATCGTCATCGAGAGGATCGTGAAGCCGATCTCCCTGCCGCCTTTGAGCGCGGCCGTGAGGACGTCCTCCCCGCCTTCCATGCGCCGCACGATGTTCTCGAGCATGACGATCGCGTCGTCGACGACGAAGCCGACCGAGAGCGTGAGCGCCATGAGCGAGAGATTGTCGAGCGAGAAGTTCAGGAGAGACATCGCCGCGAACGTCCCGACGATCGAGGCCGGGACCGCGAGGCTCGGGATGAGCGTCGCCCGGACGTTGCGCAGGAACAGGAAGATCACGAGGACGACGAGGGCGATCGTGAGGACGAGCGTGAACTCCACGTCGTGGACGGAATCGCGGATCGGGACGGAGCGGTCGAAGAGGACCTCGAGCTTGAGCGCGCCCGGGAGCTGGGCCCGGAGCGCCGGGAGCTTCGCCTTGACCGCGTCCACGACGGCGATCGTGTTCGAGCCGGGCTGCCTCTGGATCGCGAGCGTGACGACCTGCCTGTCGTCGTACCAGTTTCCGATCCGGTCGTTCTCGACGCCGTCCACGATCTTCCCGAGGTCGCCGAGGCTGACGGGCGAGCCGTTCCGGTAGGCGACGATCATCGTCCGGTAGGCCGCCGCGTCGAAGAGCTGGCCGTTCGCCTGCACCGTGAGGGACTGGTGGATCCCGAACAGCGTTCCGACGGGCAGGTTGGAGTTCTGGCGCTGGATGGACGTCGCGACCTCGTCGATCCCGATCCCGCGTGCCGCGAGCTGCGTCGGGTCGAGCCGGACGCGGACGGCGAACTTCTGCGCGCCCGTCACCTGCACCTGCGCGACGCCGCCGATCGTCGAGAGGCGCTGGGCGATGAGCGTCTCGGCGACCTCGTCCACGGCCGTGAGGGGCATCGTCGGCGACGAGAGGACGAGGTAGAGGACCGGCTGGTCGGCCGGGTTCACTTTCTTGAGAGTCGGCGGCGACGGCATCCCGGGCGGAAGCTGGCGCGCGGCGGCCGCGATCGCCGTCTGGACGTCCTGCGAGGCCGCGTCGATGTTGCGGTCGAGTGCGAACTGGAGCGTGACCTGCGTCGTGCCCTGCGAGCTCGTCGAGTTGATGGAGTCGAGGCCGGCGATCGCCGAGAACTGCCGCTCGAGGGGCGTCGCGACCGAGGCGGCCATCGTCTCGGGGCTCGCGCCCGGGAGGCTCGCCGTGACCTGGATCGTCGGGAAGTCCACGTTCGGGAGGTCGCTCACGGGCAGCGACCGGAAGCCGATCGCCCCGAACAGGAGGATCCCCGCCATGACGAGAGTCGTCATGACGGGCCGCCGGATGAAGGGCTCGGTGATGCTCATCCCTTGGTCTTGAGCTCGACTTTCGCGCCCGGGGAGAGGCGGAGCTGCCCGTCCGTCACGACGCGTTCGCCCGCCGAAAGACCCTTCGCGATCACGACGACCCCCTCGGCCGTGGGACCGGGCTTCACGGGCCGTGGCTCGACGGTGAGGTCGGCCTTCACGACGTAGACGTAAGGGCCGTCCTGGCCCGTCTGGACGGCCTGCGAGGGAACGACGAGGGCGTTCGCCTCGATGCCGGTCGTGAGCGTGACCTTCACGAACTGGCCGGGCCAGAGACGCCGTTCCGGGTTGTCGAACGTCGCCTTGAGGCGGATCGTCCCCGTCGTCGAGTCGACGGCGTTGTCCACGAACGAGAGGACGCCCGCGACCGGGTGGGCCTCGTCGCTCGGGAGCGCGGCCTCGACCCGCACGGGGCCCGCGGCGCGCGCGCGGTTCACCTTGCCGAGCTCTCCCTCCGGCACCGCGAACGTGACGTAGATCGGCGTCGCCTGCGTGATCGTGACGAGCGGCGTCGTGTCGTTCGCCTTCACGAGGTTCCCCTCGTAGACGAGGAGGTTGCCCGTCATCCCGCTGATCGGCGAGCGGATCGTCGCGTAGGAGAGCTGGACCTTCGCGTTCTCCAGGGCCCCTTCGTCGGCCGCGACGAGCCCGGCGGACGTGTCGGCGCTGGTCCGGTACTGGTCCCAGTCCTCCTTGGACGCGATCCCCTCCTCGAAGAGCCTCTTCCAGCGGACCTCGAGCGCGCGCGCGTTTGCGAGCTGCGACTTGTCCTTCGCGAGCGTGCCCACGGCCTGGTCGAGCGCCGCCTGGAGCGGCCTCTGGTCGATCGTGAAGAGGAGGTCGCCTTTCCTCACCTCCTGGCCCTGTTTGAAGTGGATCTTCACGAGCTCGCCGGCGACGAGCGCGCGGATCGCGACCGTCGAGAAGGCTTCGACGTTGCCGATCGCGCGCGTCGTGAGAGGGACCGACATCTCAACGACCGCCGCCGCGGTGACGGGCACGATCTCGGCGCGCGGGCCGCCTTTGCCGCCCGTCTTCACGAGGGCGCGCGCGGTCGCGGCCACGGCGAG
Source organism: Thermoanaerobaculia bacterium (assembly GCA_041495865.1). Taxonomy (GTDB): domain Bacteria; phylum Acidobacteriota; class Thermoanaerobaculia; order UBA5066; family UBA5066; genus Fen-183. The sequence continues at coordinate 18,632 of JBGQDL010000068.1, forward strand.
GACGCCCGCGGCCACGAGGACGATGTTGCGTGTCCTGTGTTTCTTCGGCGGGGCGTCGCCGTGCGTTTCGGTCCCGTGGGTCTCTTCGCTCATGAAGCCTCTTTTTTCAGATGATGCGGTTTCTCAAAGCCTTGCTCACGGCCGCCGACTTCGAGTTGACGTGCAACTTCTCGTAGATCGAACGGACGTAGTTGCGCGCCGTGTTGATGCTGATCGCGAGGCCGTCGGCGGCGGCCTGATAGCTTGCGCCGTCCGCGAGCAGGCGCAAGAGTCGTACCTCCTGTGGCGTCAGGTCGTGGCCGGGCACGGGGGGCGGCCCCAGGTCGCGGAAAAGGCGGATGACCTTTCGGGCGATCTCGGGCGACATCGGAGATCCGCCCTCCTTCACGTCGCGCACGGCCTCGAGGAGCTTCGGAGGCGCCGTTTTCTTCAGGAGGTAGCCGGAGGCTCCGTTGCAGAGGGATTCGAAGATCTGCTCCTCTCCCTCGTAGACGCTCAGCATGAGGACCGCGACGGAGGGGTACGCCTCCCGCACCCGCGAGACGGCCTGCGACCCCGACATCCCCGGCAGGTGAATGTCCATGAGGACGACGTCCGGCGGGCCGCCCGCGAGGGCGGGCAGGCGCTTCAGCGC
>JBGQDL010000069.1:0-19228 GCA_041495865.1 Thermoanaerobaculia bacterium
CGAGCGACTCGCCGATCGCGAAACCGATGAAGCACGGACCCGCGTAGTCGGCCGGCATGTCGATCGGCACGATGCTCATCTCGACCGAGCTGCTCCTGATGCTCGGCATCCTCCTCTTCATCCCGAAGAACCTCGCGGGGCCGTGTTTCATCGGATTCGCGATCGGCGAGTCCCTCGGCGCTTCGGCGCTCCGCATCGCGGGCGGCATCTTCACGAAGATCGCCGACATCGGATCGGACCTCATGAAGATCGTCTTCAAGATCAAGGAAGACGACGCGCGCAACCCCGGCGTCATCGCGGACTGCACCGGCGACAACGCCGGAGATTCCGTGGGGCCGACCGCCGACGGCTTCGAGACCTACGGCGTCACGGGCGTCGCGCTCATTTCCTTCATCCTCCTCGCGGTGCCCGACGCGACGACGCAGGTCAAGCTCCTGGTGTGGCTCTTCGCGATGCGCATCATGATGATCGTCGCGAGCGTCTGCTCCTACTGGATCAACGACGCCTTCGCGAAGGCGAAGTACCAGGGCGCCGACAAGATGAACTTCGAGGCGCCGCTCACGTCCCTCATCTGGATCACCTCGTTCGTCTCGGTCGCGATCACGTTCGTCGTGTCGTACCTCCTGATCCCCGAGCTGGGCGACGGGACGCTCTGGTGGAAGCTCGGCGCCATCATCACGTGCGGCACGCTCGCGGGAGCCATCATTCCGGAGCTCGTGAAGGTCTTCACGTCCACGGAGTCCCGCCACGTGCGCGAAGTCGTCACCGCCTCCCGCGAGGGCGGCGCCTCGCTGAACGTCCTCGCCGGTCTCACCGCGGGCAACTTTTCGGCCTACTGGATGGGCCTCGCCATCGTGTCCCTCATGAGCATCGGGTTCCTGATCTCGACGGCGTTCCCGTCCGGCATCATGATCGCGCCCGCGACCTTCTCGTTCGGCCTCGTGGCCTTCGGCTTCCTCGGCATGGGCCCCGTCACGATCGCGGTCGACTCGTACGGCCCCGTCACGGACAACGCCCAGTCCGTCTATGAGCTGTCGCTCATCGAGAGCGTGCCGAACGTCAAGGCCGAGGTGAAGCGCGACTTCGGCTTCGACCTGAACTTCGATACGGCCAAGCATTTCCTGGAGGAGAACGACGGCGCCGGGAACACCTTCAAGGCCACGGCCAAGCCTGTCCTTATCGGAACCGCGGTCGTCGGCGCCACGACGATGATCTTCTCCATCATCGTGATCCTGACTCACGGCCTGAAGAGCGACATCGAGAAGCTCTCGATCCTCCACTCTCCGTTCCTCCTCGGGCTCGTCACGGGCGGCGCGATCATCTACTGGTTCACGGGCGCCTCGATGCAGGCCGTTTCGACGGGCGCCTACCGCGCGGTCGAGTTCATCAAGAGGAACATCAAGCTCGACGCCTCCGTCGAGAAGGCGTCCGTGGAGGACAGCAAGAAGGTCGTCGCCATCTGCACCAAGTACGCGCAGAAGGGCATGTTCAACATCTTCCTGGTCGTCTTCTTCTCCACGCTCGCTTTCGCATGCCTCGAGCCTTTCTTCTTCATCGGCTACCTCATCTCGATCGCCGTCTTCGGCCTGTATCAGGCCATCTTCATGGCGAACGCGGGCGCCTCGTGGGACAACGCGAAGAAGATCGTCGAGGTGGAGCTGAAGGAGAAGGGGACGCCGCTTCACGACGCGACCGTCGTCGGCGACACGGTGGGCGACCCCTTCAAGGACACGTCGTCCGTCGCCATGAACCCCATCATCAAGTTCACGACTCTCTTCGGCCTTCTCGCCGTGGAGCTCGCGATCGGCCTCTCGCGCCGCACGAGCCTGGCCCTCGCGCTCGTTTTCTTCGCCGTGTCCGTCGTCTTCGTCTACCGCTCCTTCTACGCGATGCGAATCGAGATAGCCCCGACCGCGTCCTGAGGAGAGATCCATGGGCACGATGACGAAGTCGGGGACGATGCGCCCCGCCTCCCCGAAGACGCTCCCGAGGAGGCTCGGGCTCTTCGACGCGACGACGATCGTCGCGGGCTCGATGATCGGATCCGGCATCTTCATCACGTCGGCCGACATCGCGCGGCAGGTCAGGAGCGCGAGCCTCCTCGTCCTCGTGTGGGTCTTCACGGCGCTCGTCACCGTGGCGGGCGCCTGGAGCTACGGGAAGCTCGCCATGGCGTTTCCGAAGGCCGGCGGTCAGTACGTCTTCCTGCGCGAGGCCTGGGGCGACCTCGGCGGGTTCCTCTACGGCTGGGCGGCCCTTCTCGTCATCCAGACGGGCACGATCGCGGCCGTGGCCGTCGCGTTCGCGAAGTACCTCGGCGTGCTCATCCCGGCCATCTCCTCGAAGCACGTCTTCTTCAAGGCGAAGTTCCTCAGCGTCACGCCTCTCGAGATCGTCGCGATCCTCCTGATCGGACTTCTCACGTGGTGGAACACGACGAGCGTCGAGAACGGGGCGCGCCTCCAGAACGTCTTCACGGCGGCAAAGGTCCTCTCGCTCATCGGTCTCCTGTCCGTGTGTTTCGTCGCCGGCGGGAACCTCACGGGCATCTCGTGGGCGCTGCCCGCCGCGCAAGACCTCAAGGTCCCGCTCCTCTGGGCTTTCGCGGTCGCCACGGTCGGCTCGCTTTTCTCGGCCGACGCATGGAACAACGTGACGTTTCTCGGAGAGGAAGTGCGGAACGCCGAGACGAACGTGCCGAAGGCCCTCGTCTACGGAACCGGTCTCGTGACCCTCCTCTACGTCCTCGCGAACGTCGGCTACCTCAACGCGCTCCCGCTGTCCGGTATCGCGGGCGCTCCCGAGGATCGCGTCGCGACGGCCGCCATCGGCGCGGTCTCGGGCACGGCGGAGGCGGGCACCCCCGCGCTCATCATGGCCTGCGTCATTCTCGTGTCGACCTTCGGGTGCCTCAACGGGCTGATCCTGTCGGGCGCCCGCGTCCTCTACGCCATGTCGCGCGACGGCCTCTTCCTGCCGGCCTTCGCCGAGGTCGCCCCGCGCACGATGATCCCGGTGAACGCCCTCGCCGCGCAGTTCCTGTGGTCGGCCCTGCTGTGCCTCTCGGGAAAGTACGGCGACCTCCTCGACTACGTCATCGCGACCGTCCTCATCTTCTACATCTTCACGATCGTCGGGCGCTGGAAGCTCGCGCGCACGAACCCCGCCCTCGCGCCCCGGTCGTTCGGAGACCGCATCGTGCCCGTCCTCTACGTCGTCGCGACCGGCTACGTCACCATCGCCCTCGCGCTCTACAAGCCCGCCTACACGATCCCCGGCCTCGTCATCGTGGCCCTCGGCGTCCCCGCGTACTTCGTGTTCCGGAGGAGGACGGCGGCCTGACGCCCCCGGGCGTCCGGAGCGGACGCCTAGACGAGCAGCGAGAACACCTCGTTCGACAGCAGCACCCCGCGGCGCGTGAGGCGCACGCGCTCGCCGGCGCGCTCGAGCAGACCCGCGAAAAACGCGTCTTCCATGCGGGCGGCGGAATCGGAGGACAGGCTTTTTCGGATTTCTTCGAAGGTGGAAGAGGGGACCCCGCGCGACAGGCGAAGGCCCAGCATCAACCCCTCTTTCCTTCTAAGAAAATCCGAATCCTCCTGGGTCTCTTCGGACGTGACAGTCGTCGAGAGGCCTTCTCGCGTGCGGCGGAGGTACTCCGCCAGCATCCCGGTATTCGCGTAGCGCTTCCTGCCGTCGAAAGAGTGCGCGCCGACGCCGAAGCCGAGGACCGGAACGAGCGTCCAGTATTTTAGGTTGTGCCGGCTCTCGAACCCCGGCCGCGCCCAGTTCGAGAGTTCGTACCGCGGGAGTCCTTCCGCGGTCAGGCGCTCGTCCACGGCCTCCCAGCGGTCCGCCAACTCGTCGTCGTCCGGGAAGAGCCCGGGCCGCTCCCGCTTCAGGGCCACGAGGCGCGGCGCCTTCTCCAGCTCGAGGTGATAAGCGGACAGATGGGTGATCCCGCGGGAAAGCAGCCCGTCCACGCTGGCGAGAAGAGTCCCCTTCGTCTGCCCCGGGATGCCGATCATCAGGTCGGCCGAGACGTTCCCGAAGCTCCGGACGGCCTCGGATACCGCGCGACGCGCAGCCGCGGCGTCATGGCGCCGCTCCAGAGGCACGAGCTCCTCATCCACGAGCGACTGCACACCGATCGAAAGGCGGTTGATGCCCAGAGCGAGAAGAGCAGACAGCTTTTCGGAGCCGAGATCGTCCGGATTCGCTTCCGCCGTAATCTCGACGTCCGAAGAGAGACCGAAGATTTCTTCGAGTGTTGAGAGCACGCGGCCGAGCCGGCGCGCGTCGACGTATGAAGGAGTTCCGCCTCCGAAGTAGACAGAATCGAAGGCGAGGCGCCCGCCCGAAGCTGCGGGAGCCCTCGAGAGAGCCGCCCCCTCCCACCCTTCCAAGGAATCTTCCTCTTCGGGCCTCCCTCCTCTTGCCTCGCCCGCCCTCGAGCGAACCTCCCTCTCGACACCTTCAAAGAAATCTTCTTCCTCTCTTCTTCCTTCGAGGGCGATGAACGAGCAGTACGTGCAGCGATGCGCGCAGAAAGGCACGTGGACATACGCGCCAGGACCGGAGGTGGCGCCCGGCGGGAGGCCGTCGGCGGTCACGCGCCGTCGATCAGAAGCCCGCGCAGCCTTTCATCCCGCGCTTCGGCGGCTTCCCTTGCGTCCCCGAGGCGCGCGGCAAGGAGCCGCTCGACGTACTTTCCGAGGACGTCCACCTCGAGGTTCACGCGGTCGCCGGCCTTACGCTCGCCCAGTGTCGTGGCCGTGAACGTGTGCGGAATGACGGCCACGTCGAAGCTCGCCTCGCCGAGCGCCGCAATGGTGAGCGAAATCCCGTCCACGGCGATCGAGCCTTTCTCCACCGCGTAGCGCGCGAGAGAAGCCGGGAGCGAGAACCGGAAGGTCCACGAGTCGCCGGACTTCTCGACGGCGAGCACCTCGGCCGTTCCGTCCACGTGGCCGGCGACGACGTGCCCACCGAACCGGTCGGAAGCCCGGAGCGCGCGCTCCAGGTTCACGCCCACCCCCGCGGTCAGGCGGCCGAGGCTCGAGCGGGCGAGCGACTCCGGCGACACGTCGAAGCAGAGCGGCTGGCCGGCTGCCGACGGGGGAACGACCGTCAGGCAGACCCCGGAAACGGCGATGCTCTCCCCCACGACCACGTCTCCGTAGGCAGCCGGCCGGCTGATTGCGAGAACCGCGCCGGCAACGCCCGCGCGGAGCGACACGACCCGGGCGACGGCGGAGACGAGGCCCGTGAACACCTTGCGATCCTATCCGACGGGGGGCGGGAGGATCCGCGCCGACACCCGCAGGTCGGTCCCGATCCGGACGGCGTCGAGGCCACCGAGGCGGCGGGCGCCCGTGAGGAAGGCCGGCCCGTCTCCCGCGAGAGGCGAGCGGGCCTCCGCGCCGCCCACGAGGATCGGAGCGATATAGGCGGTGACTCGGTCGACGAGGTCCGCCGAAAGGAACGACGCGGCCGTCACGCCACCGCCCTCGACGAGCAGGGAGCGCACTTCGAGAGCGTGAAGCGCGCCAAGGAGAGCCCCCAGGTCGACGCCGCCGTCCGCGGCGGGTTTCGAGAACACCTGCACGCCTCTCTCGCGGAACGGCTCGAGGCGCGGATCGTCGGCTGGCACCGCCGTGGCGAGCCAGACCTCCCCTCCCGCCGCGGAGAACACCCGCGCCGCGGCCGGCACGCGGAGAACCCCGTCGAGGACGATGCGCCGATGCGGCGTGATCGCCGAGGAAAGCGCGAGGCGACGCGTCAGGAGAGGGTCGTCCGCGAGAACGGTGCCTGCCCCGACGAGGATCGCATCGCACTCCTCGCGCAGGCGCAGGGCGTCCGTCCGCGCGGGCTCGCCGGTGATCCACTTCGAGTCGCCCGCCCGCGTGGCGGTGCGCCCGTCCAGCGAGGCGGCCCATTTCACGTGGACGAAAGGACGGCGGTCGCGAATGGACTTCAGGAACGCCTCGTTCAGCGTCTCGGCTTCGTCCGCCAGCGCCCCGACCAGAACGTCGACACCGCGCTCCCTCAGGCGGCGGACCCCGCGGCCGGCGGTCCGCGGGTCGGGGTCCTCGATCGAGCAGACGACGCGCGACACCCCGGCCGCGAGCAGCGCCTCCGTGCAGGGCGGAGTGCGCCCGAAATGAGAGCAGGGCTCGAGGTTGACGAGCATCGTCGCGTCCTTTGCCCGCGCGCCCGCGGCCGCGAGGGCAATCGCCTCGGCGTGCGGGCCGCCGGCGCGCTCGTGAGCCCCTTCTCCGACCACCGTTCCGGCCGCGTTGACGAGAACCGCTCCGACGCGCGGGTTCGGGGACGTCGAAAAGCGTCCGCGCCCGGCGAGCTCGAAGACGCGACGCCAGAGGACGTCGAGGGACCTGGCCTGGGCGGACTCACTCATCCAAGAGCGCCTCGGCGAATACCGCCGCATCGAAGTCGAGGAGGTCGTCCGCCGTCTCGCCGACTCCCACGTAACGAACCGGCAGCGCCAGCTCGCGTACGATCGCCAGAATCACGCCGCCTTTCGCCGTTCCGTCCATCTTCGTGAGGACGAGGCCGGTGACGCCGGCCGACTTCGTGAACTCGCGGGCCTGGGCGATGCCGTTCATTCCCGTCACGGCGTCGAGCACGAGGAGGACCTCGTGCGGCGCGCCCGGAATGCTCCGCGCCGCGACACGCCGGATTTTCGACAGCTCCTCCATGAGGTTGTGTTTCGTGTGGAGGCGGCCGGCGGTATCCACGAGAAGGAGGTCGGCCCGGCGCGCGAGCGCCACGGCGCACGCGTCGTGGACGACGGCGGCCGGATCGGCCCCGGCCTTCTGCCTCACGAGCGGAACGTTCAGGCGCTTGGCCCATACCTCGAGCTGCTCGACCGCGGCGGCGCGGAACGTGTCGGCCGCGGCGAGGACGACCGACTTCCGGGCGGCGACCGCGCGGGCCGCGAGCTTGGCGGCCGTCGTCGTCTTGCCCGTGCCGTTCACCCCGACCAAAATCACGACGTGCGGAGACCCGGGCGCACCCTCCGGCCCCCGGACGGCGAGCCGCCTCGCGATCTCGGCCTTGAGGACACGCCTCACGACGTCCTGCTCCGCCGCGTCGCGCCGGCCCGCCTCGGCCCGCACGGCCGCGACCAGCTCCTTCGCCGTCGAGGGACCCACGTCGGCCGCGAGGAGCCCTTCCTCGAGCGCGTCGAGCGCGGCGGGATCCGGCTCGAACGTGGCTTTCACCGCGCTCCCCACCTTCGCGAAGAGCTCCGTGTGCGTCATGAAGAGCCCGCGCTTCAGGCGGGCGAAGACAGAGGACGGGTCGCGCTCGTCGGGCGCCATCGGCCCGAAGCCTAGCAGGAGCCGGGGCTCAGGAGATCTCGGCGACGAGGCGCGCACGGGCCTCGTCGAGCCGCGGGCGCACCAGGTGCGGCAGGCCGCCCTGGTCGAAGACGACGAGGACGAAGTAGCCCGCCTTCACGTGAACCGTGAGAACCCGCCGGCTCGCGAACTGGAACGAGAGATCGGAGATCTCGCCGAGACCGGACCGCTCGGCGGCGCGGCGAAGCTCTCCCAGCCAGACGGACTGGTAGGCGCCGAGAACCTCTGTCGCGCTCTCTTCGCCCACGCGCGCGATGATCTCGCCCTGCGGGTCGATGAAGGCCGCGCCCAGGGCGCCCGGCGCGCCGACGAGGCCCTCGAGGGCATCGGCGAAACTCATCGTTCTATCTCCGGCGCCGCGGGCTCGTTCGCGAGGAAGCGGCGCGCACGGCGCCCTTCGTCGCTTTCGGGGGCGACGCTCAATGTTCGCTGCATGTAGCGCGCCGCGAGGTCGCGACGGCCGCTCGAGAGCAGGCAGACCGCCGCCTGATAGTTCGCCACCGGATCCCGCGGCTCGTTCTTCAGGACGGTCAGAAAATCCTCGAGAGCGCCCTTGGTGTCGTCGAGCTTCATGCGCGCGAGACCTCGTTCCCTGAACGCACGGTCGTTGTCGGGCACCTCGGCGAGGGCGAGCGAGAACTCGCGCTCGGCGTCGCGCCAGGCCTCCCGCCTCCTGTGCAGGAGCCCGAGGTTGTAGTGCGCGTTCGCCTTCTCCGGGGTCGCGGGACCGTCGAGAACTTCCTGAAAATCGGCTTCCGCGTCGGCGAAACGGCCCGCCTCCATCTGCGCGACACCTCGGTTGTTTCGCGCCTCGACGAAGCCGCCGTCGAGACGAAGCGCGTCCGAGAAGGCCCGGATCGCTCCCGGGTAGTCCTTCTTGAAGAGCAGCGCGAGGCCGAGCGCATTCGGGACGTGCGGATCCCGCGGCGAGCTCGTGCGCGCCCGCATGAGGAGCTGGATGGCCTCGTCGGCGCGGCCTTCCCGCAGCATCGAAAGGCCGCTCCGGTAGTCGACGAGGTCGGCAAGGACCGGGTTTTCCTTGGGGGGAGCCGAGGCGCTCCCGCATCCGGCGAGACCGGCCCACAGGCCGAGAAGCACCGCCGACGCGATGGTCGTGCCTCCCCGTTTCCACGTCCTCACGCAGAGACCTTCAGCGGGACCTCTTCGCCGAGAAACTCGAAGTCGCCGGAGGACCGCGCCTTGTCGAGCGCGGCGATCACCGCGGGATCGAAGGACTTCCCGGCGAAAGACATGATCCGGTTGATGACGTAGGGGATCGGCATGGCCTTCTGGTAGGGACGCGTCGTCGTCATCGCGTCGAAGGTGTCGGCCACGGCCACGACACGCGCGACGAGCGGGATGCCCTTGCCCTTCAGGCCTTCCGGATAGCCCCCGCCCGCCCACTTCTCGTGGTGATACTTGATGCCCGGAATGACGTTCTTGAGCTGCGGGATCTGGCCCATGATGACCGCCCCCTTCGCCGGGTGCGTCTTCATGATCTCGAATTCCTCGCTCGTGAGCGCCGTGGGTTTTCTCAGGATGCGGTCGTCGATTCCGATCTTGCCCACGTCGTGGAGCAGCGCGGACAGGCGCACGACGCGCACCTCCTCGGGCGAAAGATCCATGTGGCGCGCCAGGACGACGGCGTAGCGGGCGACTCGCTCCGAATGGCCGCGGGTATAGGGGTCCTTCGCGTCGATCGCGGCCGCGAGCGTTCTCACCGAATTGATGAACAGCTCCTGGTTTTCCTTCGCCGCGAGCTTGAGCTTGTCGACCGATTTCTCGATCGAGTCGGACATGGAGTTGAACGTCTCGGACAGCTCCGCGAGCTCGCGCACGCCGCGCACTTCGACGCGCTGCTTGAAGTTGCCGTCGGCGATCGATCGCACCTTGTCGACGAGCTCGACGAGGGGGTGCGCGAGCAGGCGGGCCGCCACGAGCGCGACGAGGGCGGCGAACAGAAGCGAGAACACAGCGAGGAGAGAGGACGCCTTCTGCATCTGGGTCACGGACGCGTAGGCCGCCGCCTCGTCCTTCTCCACGATGACGCCCCAGTCCGGCGTCGGGATCGTGGCGAGCGTTCCCAGGACGCGACGCGCCGCCTTTCCCTCGCCCCGCATGTAAGACTTCGTGATCCGGACCGGGTGCGCGATGAACTCGCTCACGAGGTCGAGCTGGTGCACGTCCTTCGAGCGGAAAGCCGAGGGGTCGCTCGTCAGGATGAGAGAGCCCGAGCGATCCACGACATAGGCGAGGACGCCGCCCCGCCCTTCCTCGTCGAGCTTCGCCTTGATGAACTTGAGCGACAACAGCGCCTCGACGACGCCGATCGGCTCCTGGCCCTCCGCGGGCCGTACAGGCACCGCGAGCACGAGGGCGCCCTCCGGAAGGGACTTGGCGAAGATGGGGTCGGCCACGTAGGCCTCGCCGCGCATCGCGGCGTTGAAGGCCTGCCGGAGGGGGCGCTCCACGTCCGGGTCGAGCGCACCGGAGTCGGAAGCCGACGCGACGCCGTCACGATCGAGGGCGCGCAGCACCGGGAAGCTCGACTCCGCGTCGGCATACTCGCGCAGCAGCTGCTTTTTCGTCAGGTAGAAGAACGGGTCCGTGGACATGGAGCTCGCGAGCCGGATGCCATCGGCGATCTTCTTGAGCTGCGACTGGGCGTTCATTATGTAGGCGTCGAAGCTCTCCGCGAGCGTCACCGAGCTGTTCTTCAGGTACTTTTTCTCGGCGGTCTCGAGGGCGTCCCGGTTGATGCGGATGAGGTTGAAGTGCAGGAGGGCGAGCGGGACGATCGACACGAGAACGAGAGCGACGAGCAGAGCCGTCACAATCCTCAGGCGCGGAACCCGGGCCACACTCATCCCATCACATTGTAACGCCCGAGAGCGCCTTCAAGAGCCTCCACGAGCTCTCCAGCCTCCACTCTCGCGAGCAGGACCCGCCCGGGCCGGGCGAGGAGAACGGCCCTCAGGCCCGTCCGGTCGGCCTTCTTGTCGGCGCGGAGCAGCGCAGGCACGGCGCGCACCGCCGCGGCGCCGGGCCGGGGCGGCGAAACGAGGCGGGAGACGCGTCCCGACAGCGCCTCGGCCGTCCCCGGCGCGAGCCCCGCGCGCGCCACCGAAAGGCGTAGCGCCGCGAGCAGCCCCCAGGCGACCGCTTCGCCGTGCTCGAGGCGGTGGTCCGACGCCGTCTCGAGGGCGTGCCCCACGGTGTGGCCGAGGTTCAGGGCGGCCCTTTCTCCCGTGCGTTCGAAGGGATCGCCCGCCACGGCTCGCGCCTTGGCGACCAGCGAGCGGCGCACGGCTTCCGCGACGGCGGCGGGCTCGCGCGCGGCCAGGGGCGTCTCCAGGCCCGCCATCTTTCGGTGGAAGCCCGCGTCGAGCATCGACGTCTTCACGACCTCGGCGAGGCCGGACCGATAGGCGCGCGACGAGAGCGTTTCGAGCGCAGACGTGTCGACGACGACGAGTCGGGGCGCATGAAACGCGCCCGCAAGGTTCTTTCCCGATGGGAGATTCACGGCTGTCTTCCCGCCGAGGGCGCTGTCGGAAGCCGCGAGAAGCGTCGTGGGCGCCTGAACGACCGGAACGCCGCGCAGCGCCAGGGCCGCAGCGAAGCCCGCCACATCGCCCACGGTCCCCCCTCCGAGCGCCACGATGCCTCCGTCGCGCCTCAGCCCGCGCCGGACGAGCTCCTCGAGGAGGCGGCCGAGAACGGACCAGGTCTTCGCTGCTTCGCCGTCGGGGACGAAGAGAGGCGTTGGTTCCAGCGGCCTTGCGCCTCCAGCGAGGAGCGAATCGCCATGCAGGAGAAAGATTTTCTTAGAAGAGATGAGAAACCAGCGCCCCGGCGCGATGCGGCGCAGGCGCCTGTTCAGTCCGGCGTAGGCCCCCTCGCCGACGAGAACGTCGGTGCGGGCTCCCGCCGCCTCGAACGAGAAGGACGAAAGATGCCGAGCCTTCCCCAACCGCACCTCTTCCTCTCTTCTCTTCACCTTCTAAGAAATCTTTTCTTCCTCTTCTCTGAAATTCACGCCTTCGGCGGTTTCGCGAGCGCGATGTGAAGCTCGGCGAGCTGCTCGGGCGACACGGGGTTCGGGCACTGGGTCATGAGATCCGTGCCGGAGGCCGTCTTCGGGAACGCGATCACGTCGCGGATGGACGACGAGCCCGTCAGGATCATGAGGATGCGGTCGAGGCCGAGCGCGATGCCTCCGTGCGGCGGCGCGCCGAAGCGGAACGCGTCGAGCAGGAAGCCGAACTTCGCGCGCGCCTCCTCGGGTCCGATGCCGAGTGCCGTGAAAAGACGCGATTGCACATCGGGCCGGTGGATCCGGATGGACCCGCCGCCCAGCTCCATCCCGTTCAGGACGACGTCGTACGCGCGCGCCTTCACGCGGCCGGGATCGCTTTCGAGGAACGGCAGGTCCTCTTCGCGCGGCGACGTGAACGGGTGGTGCATCGCGTACCAGCGCGCGTCCTCCTCGTGCCACTCGAGCAGCGGGAAGCCCGTCACCCAGAGGAAGTCGTAACGTCCCTCGGGGATGAGCTTCTCGTCGCGGGCGAGCTGCACGCGAAGGGACCCGAGAAAGTCGAAGACCTGCTTGGCCTTTCCGGCCGCGAGGAGAACGAGATCACCGTCGCCCGCGCCGAACGCCGCGCGCAGCTGCTCGACCGAAGCGTCGCTGAAGATCTTCTTCGAATTGGAGTTCCAGCTTCCCGCGGCGGCCGTCTTCACCCAGAAGAACCACTCGACACCCGCCGCCCGCGCGCCCTTTTCGAGATCGTCGAGGCGCTTTCGAGAGAACGAGCCGCCTCCCGGCACGCGCAGACCCTTCACTCTCTCCACCTTCGAAGAAATCTTCTCTTCGAAGCCGGCAAAATCTCCGAGCTCGAGGCCGAAGCGCGTGTCCGGGCGATCGATGCCGAAGCGCTCCATCGCCTCGTCGTACGTCATCCGCGGGAATTTCGCGGGGCACGGAATCCCCCAGGCGGGGAACACCTTCGCGAAGACCTTCTCGACGAGCTCGAAAACCGCCTCCTCGCTCGGGAACGACATCTCGATGTCCACCTGCGTGAACTCGGGCTGGCGGTCGGCACGGAGATCCTCGTCGCGGAAGCAGCGGGCGATCTGGTAGTAGCGCTCCATTCCCGAGACCATCAAAAGCTGCTTGAAGAGCTGAGGCGACTGCGGGAGGGCGTAGAACTCGCCCGGGTGAACGCGCGACGGGACGAGGAAGTCGCGCGCGCCCTCGGGCGTCGACTTCGTGAGGATGGGGGTCTCCACGTCGAGGAAGCCCTCGGCGTGCATCACTTCGCGGATCGCCATCGTCACGGCGCTCCGCGTCATGAACTTCCGTGTCATCTCGGGGCGCCTGAGGTCGAGGTATCGGTGCGTGAGGCGCAGGTCCTCCGACGCCTTGATCCCGTCCTCGATCGGGAACGGCGGCGTGTCGGCCCGGTTCAGGATGGAAAGCCCGGTCGCGCGCAGCTCCACCTCGCCCGTGGGGAGGTCGGCGTTCACCGCGTCCGCGCCGCGCGCCACGAGCGTCCCCGTCACGTCGAGGACGTACTCGCTCCGGAGCTCCTTGGCGAGAGCGAGCAGCTCGGGCGCGGGCAGAAACCGCGCATCGAAGACCACCTGGGCCAGGCCGGAGCGGTCGCGCAGGTCGATGAACACGAGCTCGCCGTGGTCACGGCGGCGGTTCACCCAGCCCTGCAGGCGTACGGTCTGTCCGACGTGTGTCTTGCGGAGCGTTCCGGCGGGAGTGCGGGAATGGGGCGACATGGAGTCGGATCTTACAGACGCGCGCGAACCGCCGCGACGACCCCCGCGCGCGGGACGGCCTCCTGGGTACGCCCCGCGAGATCCTTGAGGTTGACGATCCGCCCCTCGCGTTCCTTCTGCCCGAGGAGAATCGCGAGCGCGGCCCCCGATCGTTCCGCCACCTTGAGTCCGTGGCCCGGCCCTTTCGCCGCCGTGACGAGGTCGACGATGATCCCGGCCTTCCGGAGCTCCCCGGCGAGGGCGAGCGCGTCTTCCATGTCTGCGCGGTCGAGGGGGACCAGCGCGACGGGCCGGACGGCGTCGACCGCCGCCGTGCGGACGGCCTCGGGGAGGACGTCGATGAGGCGGTCTTCTCCGATGGCGAAGCCGATGCCGGCCGTCTTCGGTCCCCCGAGGTCGGAGACGAGCCTGTCGTAGCGGCCGCCGCCGAGAAGCGCGTCTTGCGCTCCGAGGCCTTCGGCCGTCACCTCGAAAACCGTGCGCGTGTAGTAATCGAGGCCGCGGACGAGCTTCGGTTCGAGCCGGAAGGGGATTTCGGCATTCCGAAGATGCTGCAACACCTCATCGTGGTGTCGCCGCGATTCTTCGTCGAGAAAATCGAGGATATTCGGAAAAGAGCTTCTGAGAAGGTGCTCCTGGACCGCCGGATCTTTCGAGTCGAGGACGCGCAGCGGGTTTTCGGCGAGGCGCCGCCGGTCGTCGTCACCGAGGGTCTTCTCATTCGAAGAAAAAAACGACCGAACGGCCTCGACGTAAGCCGGCCGCGTGGCTTCGGTGCCCACGGAATTGAGCGACACCATCAGGCCCGTGAATCCGAGCCGCCCGAGGAAGTCGAACAGCATGACGAGCAGCTCGGCGTCCGCCGCGGCGTCCGCCGCGCCCAGGACTTCCGCCCCGATCTGCCGGAACTCCCGGTAGCGGCCCTTCTGCGGGCGCTCGTACCGGAACTGCGGCCCGATGTAATACAGCTTCCACGGCCGCCCGGCCTGCGCCATGGCGTGCTCGACGTAGGCGCGCGCGACACCGGCCGTGTTCTCGGGGCGGAGCGTGACCGAGCGATCGCCGCGGTCGGTGAACGTGTACATCTCCTTGTGGACGATGTCCGTCGACTCCCCGACGCTTCGCACGAAAAGCTCCGTGGACTCCAGCACCGGCGTCCGGATCTCGTCGAAGCCGTAGAGCGCGAACACGTCGCGGGCGACGGCCTCGGCGCGGTTCCACACGCGCGTCGCGGGCGGGAGGAGGTCGCGCGTCCCCTTGACGCTCGTGATCATCGCGGGCCCTCGCGGGCCGTCCGCCTCACGCGCGGCGAAGAGGGGCGTTCACGTCCACCCGGCCCTTCGCCTCGTCGTCGCGCAGGTACTCGGTCTTGTATTCCAGGTAATTCTTCCAGTACGTCTTCAGGTTCTCGACCTCCTCCGGCGTGAGGTCGCGCTTTTTTCTCGCGGGATTCCCGGCCCAGAGCGTGGCGGGCGGGATCACCGTGCCGGGCAGGACGACGGTTCCGGCCGCGACCAGAGCGCTCGCGCCGACATCGGCATTGTCGAGGACGGTCGCGTTCATGCCGATGAGCGCGCCCCGACGGATCGTGCACGCGTGGACGACCGCGTGGTGCCCGAGCGTCACTTCCTCTTCGAGCGTGAGAGGGCCCGTCAAATTCGTGACGTGCAGCGTGCAGTTGTCCTGAACGTTCGAGCGCGCGGCGATCCGGATGTGGCAGCAGTCACCACGCACGACCGCGGAGTACCAGATCGAGACGTCGTCGCCGAGGACGACGTCCCCGATGACGGCCGCCGTCGGCGCGACGAAGACGCGTGCGCCGATCCTCGGAGAGATGCCGCGATAGGGGCGGATCGTCATCGAAATCGCACGATACCAGAGGGTCGGCGGGCCCAAATCGGGCGGCTGCACAGACTCCTGTGCGAGGCGGAAAAACCCACGTAAAGACGCCGCTAAGAGCCCCTTCTTGAACCGAATCGCACAGGCTTTTCCACAGTTACGTTGAAATGTAACAAATCATTCACAATGAGTAGCTTACGCATGGTGAGACGCGAAATTACGGGGGATTCTTCGAACGGGCTTCACAGGCCGGGATCCAGTTTCGACCGCGCCGTTCAAGGACGCCTCCTTCCCCTTCCCTGAGCGAATACCCCGAGGAGCTGCCGCGCCTGGGCGCGGGCCGCCTCCCCGACGGACGCCCCCGCGAGGAGCGCCGCGACGGCCTCAACGCGTCCGGCGCCGTCGAGCGCCTCGACGCGCGTGCGCGTGCGGCCCCCCGCCGCCTCCTTCGAAACCGAAAGGTGCCGCTCGCCGGCCGCCGCGACCTGCGCCAGATGCGTGACGACGAGAATCTGCTCCCGGGCGGCGAGGCCGCGCAGCTTCTTCCCCACGGCCTCCGCGGTCGCGCCCGAGACGCCCGCGTCCACCTCATCGAACACGAACGTCCGAACGGGGCCGCCGCGGTGTGGCGAGGCGCCCTCCTCAAGAGAGGCCTCCTCGGCGGCGAGGGCCGCCGCCAGCGCGAGCTGAATGCGGGACAGCTCCCCGCCCGACGCGATCTTCTGGAGCGGCCGCGCGGGCTCTCCGGGGTTCGGGGCGAAGGCGAAGCCCGCCTGGTCGATGCCGTGCGCGCCGAACGAGACGCGCGCGCCACCCGCGACGAAGCGGCTCCCTTCCTCCTGCTGGCGGCCCACGGACGTCGAGAACGACGACTTGAGAAACGCGAGGTCGCGCAGATGCGCCTCGACGGCGCGGCCCAGCCGCGGCGCGGCCGCTTCGCGGGCCGCCGACAGCTCGAGCGCGACCTTTCGATACGCCGAAAAGGCTCTGTCCGCCGCCTCCTCGGCCTTCTTCACTGCGCCCTCGAGATCGAGAAGCTCCTCGCGCTCCCTGCCCAGGGAAGCACGCCGTTCGAGGACATCGGAAAGCGTCGGACCGTACTTCCGCTTCAGCTTCGCGAGAGCGTCGAGCCGCTCGGCCACGAACGCGGCACGCGCGGGGTCGGCTTCGAGGCTCTCGAGGTCACGGGAAGTTTCGAAGGCAACCTGAAGCATCGTCTCGATTGCGCTCGCGAGCGCTGCGCTCCGGGCAGCGTACGAAGAGTCGATTTCTTCGAGGAGTTGAAGAGCGCGGCGCGCGGCGGAAGCCGCAAGGATCGCGCCGTTCTCGTCGGACTCCAGCGCGCCCGTGGCCGTCGCGAGCAGCTGGCCCACTTTCTCGACGCTAGCCAGTTTCTTCCTTTCAGAAGAAATCTCCTCGTCTTCTCCCTCTTTCGGCCCCACCCCGTCGATCTCTCCGATCTGGAAATCGAGCAGCTCGAGCCTCTGAACCCGGTCCTTCGCCGCCTCGCCTAGGCGCGCGAGGTCGCGCTCCTTCCCGACGAACTCGCGGAAATGCGCCGCCGTCGCCTCCGCCTTCTCCTCGAGGCCCGCGAAGCGGTCGAGGAGCTCGCGCGGCGCGTCGGGATCGAGGAGGTCCCGCGCCTCCGCCTGCCCGTAGAGCACGAGGAGGCGCGGCGCTATCTCTTGCAGAGTTCTGAGGGCCGCCGGGGACCCGTTCACGAGGAGTCGGCCCTTGCCGCCCGCCGCGATCTCGCGCCGTACGACGACCTCGAACGGCCGGGAACCGCCGCCCTCGAGGAGACCCGCCTCGGCGAGAGCGGCGCCCGCCTGCGGGTCGTCGCAGTCGAACGCACCCTCGACGACGAGCCGCGAGGCGCCCGCCCTCACGAGCGCGGGGTCCGCCCGCCCGCCCGCGAGGAGCGCCAGCGCGTCCACGACGAGAGTCTTGCCGGCGCCGGTCTCCCCCGTCAGGACGGTCAGCCCTTCGCCGAACACCACCTCGACGTCCTCGAGGACCGCGAGGTCACGGACGCGGAGCGACGTGAGCACGCGTCAGCGGCCGCGGCGAGGGCCGCCCGTGCCCGACTGCCGCTCGCGCAGCCAGCGCAGCGTGAGACCCATCCCGAAGGACGTCGCCCCCGCCGGGTATCCGGCGTAGTCGCGGTCGTAGTAGGCCGTGCCCGCGATGTCGAGGTGAGCCCACGGCGTCTTCGGATCCACGAACTCCTTGAGGAACATCGCGCCGTTGATCGAGCCGCCCCAGCGGCCGCCCGTGTTCTTCATGTCCGCCCAGTCGGAGCGGATGTTCTCGCGATACTCCTCCCACATCGGAAGGCGCCACAGGCGCTCGTCCGTCTGCTCGCCCGCCTTCACGAGCTCCTTCGCGAGGGCGTCGTGGTCCGTGAACAGGATCGCCGCCTCGAGTCCCAGCGCCACGAGCGCCGCGCCCGTGAGGGTCGCGTAGTCGAGGATCACCGCGGGCTTCCATTCGGCCGCGTAGTCGAGCGCGTCCGCGAGAATCACGCGCCCCTCGGCATCGGTGTTGTCGATCTCGGCCGTCTTGCGGTTGCGGAAGCGCACGATGTCCCCCGGCTTGTACGCCGACCCGGACGGCAGGTTCTCGGTGAGCGCGGCGATCGCGACGAGGTTGACCTCGAGGCGAAGGTCCGCGGCCGCGAGGACGACGCCCATCACGGTGGCCGCGCCCATCATGTCCCACTTCATCTCGCCCATCTTTTCGGAGGGCTTGATCGAGATGCCGCCGGAGTCGAACGTGACTCCCTTCCCGACGAGCGCCACGGGTGCCGCGCCCTTCTTGCCGCCCCGGTATTCGAGCACGACGACCCGCGGCTCTTCCACGGCGCCGCGATTCACGGCGAGGAGGCCGCCCATCCTCTCCTTCCGGATCGCTTTCTTGTCGAGGACCGACACCTTCACCCCGCGGGACCTCGCCTCCTTCCTCACGCAGTCCGCGAAGTCGCGGGGGAGCATGTCGTTCGAGGGGGTGTTGCCGAGGTCGCGCACGAATCGCGCCACGCGGGCCACCGCGCGGGCATTCTCGACCTCGAGGGCCTCGACTCCCGCGAAGGCGCCGCGCGGCTCGACGGCGATCGTCTCGAGCGGCTTCTTCTCGGGATCGACCGACTTGTAGCGGGGAAAGCCGTAGTCGGCGAGGAAAAGCGATCGCAGCAGGAACTCCCGGATCTCGGCGGCGTTCATCCGCTTGAGCGCGAACGGGAAGTCGAGGATCGCCGACGACTCGCCGCTGCGGTTCAGGATCTTCACGGCGGAGTGCAACAGACCGCGCGCCTTG
The DNA here is from genome assembly GCA_041495865.1 of Thermoanaerobaculia bacterium. Lineage (GTDB taxonomy): Bacteria > Acidobacteriota > Thermoanaerobaculia > UBA5066 > UBA5066 > Fen-183. The sequence goes on from JBGQDL010000069.1 coordinate 18,330, forward strand.
CGCGGCGAAATCTCGGTCGCCTTTCCTGCGCCCAGGACGTAGAGGCGCGCGGCCTCCTTGGCTCCGCGGAGCGGGAGCGTGAAAACGGCGCCTTCCGCCGAGGGCTCGGCGGGCGCGGCCGCGGCCACGAGGGCCCGCAGGTCCGACGGGAGCGAGGAGAGGGCCTCCTTGCGGCCGTTGCCGGCCGCGAACACTACGTGGGCGTCCGCGCGAGGCGCGCGGGCTCCACCGCTTTGGATCGAAATCTTGAGCAATGAAACCTCCGTGAGGCCGAAGCCGGGAATCCCGCGAAGTCTAGCGCGGCGCGTGCCCTTACAATCGCTCCATGGCCCAAGCCGTCCTCGAGACCTCACTGCCCGGCCTGCCCCCGCCGCGCCGCGGCAAGGTGCGCGACGTCTACGACCTCGGAGATCGCGTCCTCCTCGTGGCGACGGACCGGATCTCCGCGTTCGATGCCGTGCTCAGCCCCGGCATTCCCGACAAGGGAAAGATCCTGACCGGCCTCTCGAATTTCTGGTTCCGGAAATTCGCCGGCGTCGTCCCGAACCACCTGCTCGAGTCGGACGCCTCGCGTTTCCCGGAGCCTCTCGCCCGGCATCTGGACCTTCTCTCGGGGCGTGCCGTTCTCGCCAGGAAGTGCCGGGTCGTGCCGTTCGAGTGCGTCGCCCGCGGATACCTCGCCGGGTCGGGTTGGAAGGACTACCGGAGAACCGGCGCGATCTGCGGCCACCGCCTGCCGGCGGGCCTCCTCGAGGCCGACCGCCTGCCCGAGCCGATTTTCACGCCCGCCACGAAAGCCGAGAGCGGCCACGACGAGAACGTCTCCTTCGAGGCGATGGCGCGCGGCGCAGGAGATGCGCTCGCGGGCCGCCTCCGCGACCTCACGCTCGCGCTTTACC
>JBGQDL010000070.1:0-19185 GCA_041495865.1 Thermoanaerobaculia bacterium
GACGTCATGGCCTGCCGGCAGACAGGCTTCGCGCTGCTCGCCGCGAATTCGGTCCAGGAAGCGCACGACTTCGCGCTAATCGCGCAGGCCGCGAGCCTGAGGTCCCGGATCCCCTTCCTTCACTTCTTCGACGGGTTCCGCACGTCCCACGAGGTCGCGAAGATCGAGGAGCTTTCGAACGACGACCTCCTCGCGATGCTCGACGAGGCGCCCATCGCGGCGCACCGGCGCCGCGGCCTCACGCCGGACCACCCGGTCCTCCGCGGGAGCGCGCAGAACCCCGACGCTTTCTTTCAGGCGCGCGAGGCCGGGAACTCGTACTCGCTCGCGTGCGCGGGACACGTGCAGGGGGAGATGGACCGCTTCGCGAAGCTCACGGGGCGCTCCTACCGCCTCTTCGACTACGTCGGACATCCCGAGGCGACGCGTGTCGTCGTCCTCATGGGCTCGGGCGCGGAGACGGTGCACGAGACCGTCGACTGGCTCGTCGCGAAGGGCGAGAAGGTGGGCGTCCTCAAGGTGCGGCTCTACCGGCCGTTCGACGTTCCGGCGTTCCTCGCGGCGCTGCCGAAGACGGTGAAGTCGCTCGGCGTCCTCGACCGCACGAAAGAGCCGGGCGCCATCGGCGACCCGCTCTACCTCGATGTCGTGACCGCGCTCGTGGAGGCGCGGCGGGAAGGCACATTGCCCTTCGCGGCGGAGCCCCTCGTGACGGCGGGACGCTACGGCCTCTCATCCAAGGAGTTCACGCCGGGCATGGTGAAGGCCGTCTTCGACGAGCTCGCGAAGCCGAAGCCGAAGAACCACTTCACGCTCGGCATCGTGGACGACGTGACGTACACGTCGCTTCCCTGGGACGCGGAGTTCGACATCGAGCCTCCCGACACGGTGCGCGCTCTCTTCTACGGCCTGGGCGCCGACGGCACCGTGGGCGCGAACAAAAACTCGATCAAGATCATCGGGGAGGAGACGGACAACTTCGCGCAGGGCTACTTCGTGTACGACTCGAAGAAGTCGGGCGCCATCACCGTTTCGCACCTGCGCTTCGGGCCGAAGCCCATCCGCTCGGCGTACCTCGTCACGCGCGCGAACTTCATCGCGTGCCACCAGGAGCAGTTCCTCGACCGCTACGACATGCTGGAGGCCGCCGTGCCGGGCGCGGTCTTTCTCCTGAACACGGAGCACGCGCCCGACGAGCTGTGGGACCAGCTCCCCCTCGAGATGCAGGAGCAGATCCTCGAGAAGCATCTGAAGGTCTGGCTCATCGACGCCTACAAGGTCGGGAAGGCTCTCGGGATGGGCGGGCGCATCAACACGATCATGCAGACCTGCTTCTTCGCGATCTCGGGCGTCCTGCCCCGCGAGGAGGCGATCGCCCAGATCAAAAAGGCGATCGAGAAGACGTACGGCAAGAAGGGCGAGGAGACCGTGCGCCGGAACTTCGCGGCCGTGGACGGAACCCTCGCGAACCTCGCCGAGATGCCGGTTCCCGCGAAGATCACGTCGGCGCGCCGCCGCCCGCCCATCGTCTCCGACGCCGCTCCGGACTTCGTCAAGCGCGTTTCGGGCGTCATGCTCGCCGGGAAGGGCGACCTCCTTCCCGTGAGCGCGTTCCCGCCCGACGGGACATGGCCCCTCGCCACGGCTCAGTGGGAGAAGCGGAACATCGCGCTCGAGATCCCCGTGTGGGACGAGAAGATCTGCATCCAGTGCAACAAGTGCGCGATGGTCTGCCCCCACGCGGCCATCCGCGCCAAGGTCTTCGACCCGGCGCTCCTCGCCGGCAAGCCCGCCACGTACAAGTCCATCCCGTACAAGGGCACCGAGTACCAAGGGCACGCCTACACGATCCAGATCGCGCCGGAAGACTGCACGGGCTGCACGCTCTGCGTCGCCGTGTGCCCGGCGAAGGACAAGGCGAACCCGAAGCACAAGTCGCTCGACATGGCGCCCCAGAAGCCGCTCCGGGAAGCCGAGCGCGACAACTTCGCCTACTTCCTCGACCTCCCCGAGGCGGACCGCACGGCCGTCCGCCTCGACGTGAAGGGCGCCCAGTTCTTGCAGCCGCTCTTCGAGTTCTCCGGCGCCTGCTCGGGCTGCGGCGAGACGCCGTACATCAAGCTCCTCACGCAGCTCTTCGGGGACCGCACGCTCATCGCGAACGCCACGGGCTGCTCCTCGATCTACGGCGGCAACCTCCCCACGACCCCGTACTCGATGAACGCGGAAGGGCGCGGCCCGGCCTGGTCGAACTCGCTCTTCGAGGACAACGCGGAGTTCGGCCTCGGCTTCCGCCTCGCGGTGGACTCCCTGGCGGCACAGGCGCGCGCCCTGGTGAAGGGGCTCGCGTCGCGCGTCGGCGACACGCTCACGGACGCCCTCCTCACGGCTCCGCAGGATTCGGAGGCCGAGATCGCGGCGCAGCGCAAGCGGGTTCTCGCGCTCCGCGACGCCCTCAAGGGCGCGGACACGCCCGAGACGCGGCGCCTCCTCCTCGTGGCCGACTCGCTCGTGAAGAAGAGCGTCTGGATCGTGGGCGGCGACGGCTGGGCCTACGACATCGGCTACGGCGGCCTCGACCACGTCCTCGCATCCGGCCGAAAGGTCAACGTCCTCGTCCTCGACACCGAGGTCTACTCGAACACCGGCGGCCAGCAGTCCAAGGCGACGCCGCTCGGCGCGGCCGCGAAGTTCGCGGCCAAGGGCAAGGAGACCCCGAAGAAGGACCTCGGCATGCTCGCGATGACCTACGGAAACGTCTACGTCGCGCACGTCGCCTTCGGCGCGAAGGATGCCCAGACGGTGAAGGCCCTCCTCGAGGCCGAGAGCTATCCGGGCACGTCGATCGTCATCGCGTACAGCCCGTGCATCGCGCACGGCTACGACCTCGCCTTCGGCCTCGATCAGCAGAAGCTCGCCGCCGAGTCGGGCTACTGGCCGATGTACCGGTTCGACCCCCGCCGCATCGCGACCGGCGAGACGCCGCTGCTCATGGACACGGCGCAGATCAAGGGCTCGCTCGCGGCGTTCATGCGAAACGAGTCGCGCTTCCGCATGGTCGAGCAGCAGGACGCGCAGCGCTTCCAGAAACTGCTCGTGAAGGCGGAGCGCGAGGTGAAGAACCGGTTCCAGGTGTACGAGAACCTGGCGAAGCTGACGCTCGGCCGCGCGGGCGTTCCGCCAGCCGCCGCGAAGCCACCCGCCCCGCCCGTGCCGCAGGCGCCGGCCGGGAAGGCCTGAGGAGACGACGATGGACCTCACGACCCGCTATCTCGGCCTGACCCTTCCCCACCCGTTCATGCCCGGCGCCTCGCCGATGGTCGACGACCTGGATCTCGTGCGCCGCCTCGAGGACGCCGGCGCCGCCGCCATCGTCATGCACTCGCTCTTCGAGGAGCAGATCACCCGCGAGGAGGTCGGCACGATCCGGCAGATGGAGGTCGTCTCCGGCGCGTACCCGGAAGCCCTCACGTACTTCCCGGAGCCGGAGGACTTCCGGCTCGGCCCGGATCGGTATCTCGACCACGTGCGCCGCCTCAAGGAGGCCGTCCGCGTCCCGGTCATCGCGTCGCTGAACGGATCGACGCCGGGCGGATGGGTCGCCTTCGCGACGCGCATCGCCGAGGCCGGGGCGGACGCCCTCGAGCTGAACCTCTACGACCTCGGCGCGCACGCGGGCGAGTCCGGCTTCGCGCTCGAGCGGCGCTTTCTCGACATCGTCCGGGCCGTCAGGGCCGCCGTGAAGATCCCGCTCGCCGTGAAGCTGTCGCCGTTCTTCTCGTCTCTCGGCTCGTTCGCGTCCGAGCTCGACGCGCGGTCCGTGGACGGGCTTGTTCTGTTCAACCGCTTCTACCAACCCGACATCGATCCCGAGACGCTGGACGTGACGCCCTCGCTGCGGCTCTCCACGCACGACGAGCTGCTCCTCCGCCTGAGGTGGCTCGCCCTGCTCTCCGGGCGCGTGAAGGCATCGCTCGCGGTGACGGGCGGCGTGCACGACGCGCGCGACGCGATCAAGGCGATCATGGCCGGTGCCGACGCCGTCCAGATGGTCTCGGCGATTCTCCTGCGCGGCCCGAAGGCGCTCGCCGACGTGCGCACCGAAGTCGCCCGCTGGCTGGAGGAGCATGAATACGAATCGCTGTCCCAGATGAAAGGCAGCATGAGCCTGCTCTCGTGCCCGGATCCCGCGGCCTACGAACGCGCGAACTACGCGCGCGTCCTCCAGAGCTACAAGCTCACCGAGCCCGCAGCGATCTGACCGGGGCTCGCCCGGGACCGCCCGGGGACCTCTCGGGAGCGGTGAGTTACGCTCTCCGTCGATGAGGCGTGTTCCCATTCGGGCTCTTCTCTTCGCCGCGGCTTCGGCCGCCGCTTTCGCCGGCCTCACGGCCTCGCGCGCCGCGGTCTCGCAGCTCCTGCCCGCTCCGGTTCCGACGCCCGCCGCCGTCGAGCCCACGGGTGATCCGTATCGGCGCGAGACGCCGTATGGCGCGTTCTTCGGATACATCCGGGCGGCGCAGAAGGAGAACTGGACGCTCGCCGGTGAGTACCTGCAATGGCCGAAAGGCGGCAAGGTGCCGCGGGAGGATCTTGCCCAGAAGCTCAAGGCGCTTCTCGACGAGCGGTTCGTGGGGGATCTCGAGAAGCTGAACCGCTCGCCTCTCGGAGACCTCAACGACGCCCTCGCGCCCGATCTCGACCTCGTCGGGCGACTCGACTGCGGAGACGACTCGTTCGATCTCGTCCTCGTGAGGACGACTCCCGCCGAAGGGTCCGCGATCTGGCTCATCGCCGCACAGTCGCTGAGAGAGGTTCCCGCAGCCTTCAAGGGCCTCACCTCGCCGGCGATCGAAAGCCGCATCCCCTCCTTCCTGAAACAGCGGCTCGGGAGGTTCCCTCTCTGGCAGCTCCTGAGCTTCTTCCTCTTCATCCCTCTCCTCTACGTTTCGAGCCGCCTCTTCGTGCTCGGCGCTTTCGCGCTCCTCCGGCGGCTCTTCGCGTCGCGCGCGCGGGCAGCCGAGCTCCTTCGGGGCGCCGGGGGATTGCGCGCTCCCGTGGCTCTCCTCCTGACCGTGCCTCTCCACCGCTTCTGCGTCTCGCGCCTCGCCCTCCCTCTTCTCAGCCGCTACTACTACGCGCAGTTCGCGTGGCTCGTCCTCATCCTCGGTTCCGGGTGGCTCTTCTTCCGTCTCATCGACTTCCTGAACGGGCGGGCGACGTTGAAGCTCCTCGCCGCGGGCGTGACCACGACGTCTTCGCTCACGATCGCCCGCCGCCTGCTGCGCGGCGCCATCCTGGCGGCAGGCGTCCTGGCCGCCCTCGCCGTTCTCGGCGTGAATCTCACGGCGACGCTCGCCGGTCTCGGCATCGGAGGCGTCGCCCTTGCGTTCGCGGCGCAGAAGAGTCTCGAGAACCTCTTCGGCGGCCTCGTCGTCCTGAGCGACAAGGTCATCCGCGTGGGTGACACCGTCCGCATCGGGACCGCGGTCGGCGAGATCGAGGATGTCACGCTCCACGCGACGCGCATGCGGGCGCTCGACCGCTCCGTCGTCACGATCCCGAACGGCTCGCTCATCACGGCCCAGATCGAGAACAGGAGCCGCCGCGACAAGTTCTGGCTCAACCCGACGCTCGGCCTCGTCTACGAGACGACCGCGGAGCAGATGCGGGCGGTCCTTCAGGCCGCGCGCGCCCGGCTCGCCGCGGACGGACGCGTCGAAAAAGGGACGATGCGCGTGCGCTTCGTGCGCATCAACTCCTCGAGTCTCGACGTGGAGGTCTTCGCGTATCTCCTCGTTTCCGACTACGTGACGTTTCTCGCCGCGCAGGAAGAGCTCCTCCTCATCCTGCTCGAGGTCGTCGAGAAGGCCGGCACGCGCCTCGCGTTCCCGTCGCAGATGACGTACGTGGCCGGCGAGTCCACGACTTCGCTCTCGGCGAGGGCCGCGGGCCCAGCCCCATGAAGACGACACGGACTTTCAAGGTCTCGGGGCTCCTCGCCCTCGCGGGCGCGCTTCTCGCAGCCGCTCCGATCGGCGGCGTGCGCGCCCTGGGCATCGTCGTCTGCGTCTTCGCCCTTCCCGTCTTCGCGTTCAGCGTGACGCGGCACCTCCTGCGCGGCCTGCTGTGGCGCGTCGGGAGCCGCCTCGCCGTGTCCTATCTTCTCCTTCTCTCGGCGCTCGTCTTCGCGGCGGTCTTCTTCTACGCGGGCCTCCTCGTCGTCGCGGGCCAGCTCGGGACGCGCCGCGTCGAAGCCGCCCTCGAGAAGCAGCGCGCCGCCCTCGCGGCGCTCGCGCACGACCTCGTGCCGCGCCTCGAGACGGCGCGCGACGCCGATGGGCGCTCCAGGGCTTTCGCAGAGACCACGGCCTCGTTGCCAGCGGCGTCCGAGATCGGGATGGTCTGGCAGCCGAAGAGCGGACCCGTCGAGAGGGCCGGAGCCACGGTGGCCCCGGATTTCGCGCCGGGACCCTGGATGATGTCGCGTGCGTCCGTCATCTCCAAGTCTGACAGGAACGTCTTCGCCGCCGCCATCGAGCCGCGCCCCGCCGGCACGCTCGTCCTCACGCTGCGCCTTCACTCCGTGCTCCGACGCCAGCTCGAGAAGGAGACCGGCAACATCATTCGCTTCCTCGGCGCCGTCAAGGTGAAGGAGGGGTCCGCCGGCGCGCCCAAGGGCGGCGTGCACTTCACGCTCGACGGCAAGAAGGGCAAGACGACGAGCATCTCGGGCGCGCCGGACTCGGGCGGCGAAAAGGCGGCGTCCGGCGAGACGGCGGCTCCGCCGACTGGCTCGGGCCCGTGGTCCGCGCGCTGGACCGCGTTCCCGCTGGTCCTTTCCGAGCCCGCTCTCGACTGGGGGACCGGCCGACCGCTCGAGGGCCGGCTCATCCTCATCCTCGTCAGGACGTCGCTCGAGCGCGAGTCGCGCGCTCTCTTTGGGGACCTCAGGGTCGCGGGCTCCCAGCGTCTCGAGCTGAGCCGCGTCGTGCTCGCCGTCATGGGTGGGCTCGGGATCGCGACCGTCGTCGTCTTCGGTCTGGCCTCGCTCCTCGCCGGCCTCCTCGTCTACCGGATCGCACGGGCGACGCGCCGCCTTTCGCTCGGATTCACGGAGATCGAGAAGGGCAATTTCGCGCACCGCGTCGCCCTGAAGGGTCACGACCAGCTCGCCGCGCTCGCCACGAGCTTCAACGGGATGGCCGAACACCTCGCCCAGAACGTCACGGAAAAGGCGGACAAGGAAGCTCTCGAGCACGAGCTGTCCGTCGCGCGAGACCTCCAGCGGCGCCTCCTTCCGCCCGCTGACTTCGCGTGTCCCGGCGTCGGAATCGCCGTGGACTTCGCGCCCGCGGCCGCCATCGGCGGCGACTTCTACGACCTGTCGTACGCGGAGCGCGTTCTCACGGCTTCCGTGGCCGACGTATCGGGCCACGGCCTGCCGACGGGGCTCGTGATGGCCGCCGCGAAGGCGTCTCTCGGCATGCTGGCCCGCACGGGTGCCGGCGGCGTACGGCTCATGGAGCTGCTCCACGAGGAGATCGTCCGGACGACGGAACGGCGGACGTTCGTCACGCTCGCGCATCTCGTCTTCGACCTCGGGAAGGGCTCGGTCGCCTACACGAACGCCGGCCACCCGTATCCGTACCGCGTGGGCCGGGACGGAACGGTCGCGGCGCTCGCGAATCCCGCACGCCCGCTCGGTTTGGCCCTTTCCGGCGGCTGGCACACCGTCACGGCCCCGCTCGTGCCCGGCGACTGCTGGGTCGTCTTCTCCGACGGCCTCGTGGAAGCCACGCGCGCGGGGTCGGACGAGTCCTGGGGGTTCACGCGCCTCGAGGAGGTGCTCCGCGCGGGGCAAGCGGAGAGCGCGGCCGCCCTGAAGGACAGGATCCTCCGCGCGCAGCGCGCGTTCACGGCCCGCGCCGACACCGAGGACGACCGGACTCTCCTGGTCCTGAGGATCGACGGCGCTCTCACCGCCTAAGCGTGAACGTGCGCGTGAAGCCGTCGGAGGCGTCCGTGACGGTCACCGACACCGCGCCCTCGCTGCCGAGCGCGTAGGTCTCCACGACCTCGGGGCCGCTCGTGCGGCGCAGGATCGCCGCCGTGGAGAGTGTGTGGCCCCTGAGCTCCCGCTCGAACGGGAAGAACATCTCGTCCCAGGGGGCGACATCGCCGTCCGGCCGGCCGCCCGTCAGGCGCGTGCACTCGAGAAAACGGAAGTGCCCCACGTTGTGCGCGGCGCGATAGCGGCGCGCGACCGTGACCGGAGCCGCGCCCGCTGACGGAAGCGCGGTGCCTTTGGGGAAGATCGTGTCGAACACGACGTCCGTGCCCGCGTCGCTCTCGCGGAAGACGCCGAAGTGGCGGGAAAGCTTGTCCGAAAGCGCCCAGCCGCCCTCACGGTCGAGAAAGACCGCGAGACCCATCGCCGTCGCGGCGAACGGGTGCGGCGAACGGCGGACGCGCTTTTCGCCGAAGCGCTCCTTGAGGACGCGCGTCACGAGCGGAAAGAGGCCCCCGCCGCCGACGACGTAGAGCCCGGCGATCTCGCTCCAACCGATCGGACTCTGGCGATCCGGGTCGCTGAGGAGTGGCTCGACGGCCTCCAGCGACCGGAGCACGAGCGGCGTGCACGCGGCGTAGATCTCCTCGGCGGAGAGGACGAGCGGCTCCTTCCCGATCGCCGCGAGGTCGACGATCACGCGCCGCGTGTTCGGCGAGAGGTTCTCCTTCTGGCGAATGCATTCCTCGAGGACGAGGGCGCGAGCGGCGCCGTCGAGGGGATCGGCCGAAGCGCGGTCGAGGACGAGCGCGAGGATCGCCTCGTCGAAATCGTCGCCGCCGAGGCGCCTCACGCCGTTCGTGGCGACGACCTCGTTCGTCTTGCCCGTCATCCTCAGGAGCGAGGCGTCGAACGTGCCGCCTCCGAGGTCGTAGACGACGAGGTATTCACGCCCTCTGTCCGCGCGCCGGGTGCGATGCGCGTATTCGAAGCCGGCCGCGGAGGGCTCGTTGAGAAGCGCTTCCACCGAGAAACCGCCGGCCTTGAACGCCTCGAGCGTGAGGAAGCGCTGGGCCGTCGTCGCGTTCGCCGGAACGGACACGGCGGCCGTGAGGGCCTCGTCTGCCGCGAGGCCGGCGTTCGAGCTTTCCACGAGCTCACGGTGGAGCGCGGAGAAGAAACCCGACACCAGCTCGCCGAGCGGCAGATGCCGGGGACCGATCGGAACCTCCGTTTCCGGCCCGGCCGCGTCGAGGAGGCGCTTGAGCGACCGGACGACGGCCCAGCCGGGCTCGTGCCTCACGGCGAACGCTTCCCAGCCGTAGCGCCGCTCGCCCGTCCTTTCCTCGAGGGCGACGAGCGACGGCACGAAATCGCCGCCGTCGAACGACACGACGGGATAGTTCCCGCGGTCCACGAGCGCAACCACCGTATGCGTGGTCCCGAAGTCGATGCCGAGTCTCACCCGGCTAGTTTAGTTAACATGGATCGCATGACGCTTTTCCGGACCGGTCTCGCCCTCGCCTGCTGCGTTCTCTCACCGCCCGCCACGCTCTTCGCGCAGGCTCCGGCCAGGGCGAGCGCGAGCGCGACGATGGTCGTCTCGGCGACGAAGAATCCGGAGGACGCGCTCGACATCGCGGCTCCCGTCTCCGTGGTCTCGGGCGACGAGCTGCGCCGTCGCGGCGCGAAGACCGTCGCCGAGGCGCTTCAGGACGTCGCGGGTCTCGACACCGGGAACGGGTCGGACAACGGCGCGCGGCTCGCCAACATCGGAGTCTGGGGCCTCAAGGAGTTCGACGCCCTCCTCGTCACCGTCGACGGAGTCCCCGTGGGGGGCCCCTTCAATCCCTCGCTCGCGCAGATCTCGGTCGAGGACATCGACCGGATCGAGATCGTGAAGGGCCCCCAGGGCACGCTTTACGGCGTCTCGGCGTTCGCCGGGATGATCCAGATCTTCACGCGCCGGCAGAAGAGAGCCGGCGCCGCGCTCACGCTCGGCGGCGGCTCCTTCTCGGACAAGCACGGCAACCTCTCGTACACGGCCGCGCAGGGCGACCAGACCATCCACCTCTTCGGCTCGATGGCGCGGAACAAGGGCTGGCAGGACGGAACGGACTACTCCTCGGACCGGCTTTCCGTCGGCTACACGCAGCGCACCAGGGAAGGCTCGGTGGACGTCACGGCCTCCGTCCTTCGCGACACGAATTATTTCGGATCGCCGCTTCCCGTCGACGCCGGGCAACCCGCGCCCGGGTTCGAGATCGACCGGAACTACGCGATCGGCGGCGGTCGCCTCGACCACCGCGTGTATTCGCTCGCCTCCACGGTCTCCCAGCCGCTCTCGAAGACCGTGCGCTTCGAGAACACGCTCGGCCTCGCGCGCGACGAACGAATCGCCGTGCGTTCGTTCATCGTCGGGAGCGACGGCACGACCGCCACCGCGACGGGCACGTCCGTGAGGCCGCTCGAGACGACGCTCTACAACGACGCCCGCCTCGTCTCCGATTTCACGGCCGGCGGCCACCAGAAGCTCGTCGGCGGGATCGCCTATACCTCGGGCAAGACAACTCTCGACGGCACGGGCTTCGATTTCTCGCTTCTCACGGGGCCCCAGCCCGTCGTCCCGACGCTCGATCAGGTCCCTGTTGGCGACAACCGCTCCGCGGAGGACCGCCGCACGTTCTGGGGCTTCTACCTGAACGACGAGTGGACGCCGTTTCACGCTCTCACGCTCACGTTCGGGGCGCGCTACGACCACACGTCCGAGTCGCTGAACGCCACCGTCGCCGAAGTGGGCGCGCCCGCGCCGGACGTCGCCTCGGACAGCCGGACGGACGGCGCGTGGTCGGGCGGCGCCTCGGCGCTCGTGAGAATCGTCGACAAGCCGCGGGCGTCCGTCCTGAACGCCTTGAACGTCTACGTCTCGGCGAAAAGCAACTTCAAGCCCGCCGCTCCGAACATCCTCGAGGCCGAGAGCGCGCGCATCCTCGAGCCCGAGCGCGCGCGCTCGGGCGAGGTCGGCCTCAAGACCCGCTGGGCAAGTGGCACGCTGTCATTCGACGTCACGCTCTTCCACATGAATTTCGAGAACCTCGTCGTCGGGGCGGCGGGCCTCGACGGGCGGCCCCAGCTCACGAACGCGGGCGAGGAGCGCTTCCAGGGAATGGATGCCGAGCTCGTGTGGGCGCTCCCGGGATTCGAGGGTTGGTCCGTCGCGGCCGGGTACGCTCATCACGACGCCACGTTCGTGCACTTCTCCTTTCTCACGCCCGACGGCGAGCTCCACGTCGTGGACGGCAACCGCCTCGAGCTCGTGCCGCGCGACCTCTGGAACGCGCGCCTCGCGTACGCCCCGAAGGCCGGCCTCGGCTTCTGGGGCGCCGTGCGCCATCAGGGCATCCGGCCGCTCACGCGGCGGAATACCTTCTACACGGACGCCTTCACTGAATGGGACGCCGGGGCGTCGTGGGAGTTCAACTGGGGGCGCGTCTCGCTCGTCGGCCGGAACCTCGGCGACGACCGACGCTACGTCGCGGACAGCGAGATCGGCGACAGCCAGTTCTACGTCGCGCCGCCGAGGCGGGTCGTTGGAGAGGTCACGTTTCGGTTCTGACGGTCGAGGCTCCACGGCCGACGTGCGTCATCGCCGAGCTCACTTTGCGCTTCTCCCGCTGGCGGCAGCTTCAACACCTGCGAGCATCCTCTGGAGCGCTTCCTTCGGCAGGTATTTGCCTTCGAGGATCACGGCATTAATTTGCCGGATGTTGCGTATATCCTCCAACGGATTCGCGTCGAGCAGCAGGAGATTAGCGAGCTTCCGACGCTCCACTGTGCCCTGCGATCTCCGTTCACCGAGATAGATTGCCGGATTGCGTGTCGCCGCCTGTAACGCCTCCATCGGCGTAAACCCGGCCTGCACGAAAAGTTCGAGTTCGTGATGCAGGCTGAAACCCGCGAAGACGTATGCCCCGCTCAGATCTGTTCCGGTCATGAACGGCACACCCGCGCGGTGCATCGCGCCGACGACTTTCAACTCGCTCTGAAAGAGCCTTCTTCTGAAGACGATGTATTCGGCCGTGCGATAGCGGGCGAAGAAGTTCTTTTGCGGGCTCCACCACTCCCGCTCGGACTCCGGGACGTACTTGAGGCGCGCATCGCCGTTCCGAGTTATGTCGTCGATGAACGTCTGCGCCCACTTGAATTCCAGCGTGGGGACTTGCCACGTCTGATGTCTGACGAAGGTCGCAAATACCTGCCTGGCCTTCTGTTCATCGTATGTATCGAGCATACGCTCCCCGCGCGCCGCGATGCGGCGGGGAAACTCCGAGGGATCTGTCACCGGCTCGGGCGAGGATTCCAGCTGATGCAATTCCGCTTCGATGGTCGAGGTGCTCTCCAGAATACTTCCCAGGTGCTCGATACTCCGTTGCCCGGCGTCAGAGGCTTCGACCGATGTGATGGAAAGAGGGACGTGGCCGACGACAGGCAGGCTCCGTGTCTTCGCTTCATCGACGATCGCGAAGTAGGCGTCGCGCGGAAGACGGTCGTACACCTTGATGCAGTCCGCGCCGCGTCGTTTCAGCATGTCCACCGTCTGGCGTCCTTCGGCAGCAGTGCCGACGGAGACCGTGGGGCCATGAGCTGCCGGCTTTGGACCGTCGACAATCGGGCCGCACATCACGATGCGCGGCCCCAGAAGCTTTCCAGAAGCGACCTCCGCGCGCCAACGTAGCAAGTCGTCCAGCTCACCGCCCATGTTCCGGACGCCGAGCACCCCGTTGGCGATGAACATCGGGAAGGACCGCTCTGTTTCGGTGAAGTGAACGTGCATGTCCCAGAGCCCGGGAATCAGGAACTGGCCCGTGGCGTCAACGAGCTGTGCGGCGGGTGGCACGCGAGGTCGTCCCGTGTGTCCGAGAGCCGTGATGCGATTGCCCGTTATGACGACGGTCATGTCGGGCTTGGGCGGCGCACCGGTCATGTCGATCACGGTCACGTGTGTGATGACGAGGACGCCCGGGGAGGAAGCCGGAGACTGTTGCGCGACAACCGCCATGGAAAGCGTGGGAAGCAGGAACAGCGCCGCCGGTGTTTTCATCGGTTTTCCTGGGGGGCAGAGCATCTGCCGTGTCTGATAAGGTCCTCGCCGAGGGGGATTCTATGGGACGGATCGTGCACACATCCCGAATCCACATCACGCGCGAGAACTACGGCGATCGAATCTGATCATGTTGCTTCAGCTCCAGGCCACTAGGTGGCATCCAACTGCTCCACAGTTATCACCACTTTTCCTTTGTGGCGTCCTTCTCCGAAACGCCGGAACGCTTCAGGAACCTCACTCAACCCGTAGGGCCCGTCTATCACCGGTACGACCTTGCCCGCTTCGAAAAGCTCCTTCATAGTGTCCAATCCCTTGTTCGGCTTCAGGGCCAGGAGACGAATGTTCTTCTTCTGGGTCATCGCGATCCACGGCCACAACAGCAGCGCCTGGAAGAGTCGCGCCATCGAGCCTCCGATCGTGACGTAAGTTCCATTTGGGCTCAACGCGCGCGCACAATCGAGTATCGAACGGGTCGTCTTGACATCGAGGATCAGGTCGTAGCGCTGCCCGCTCCTGGTGAAATCTTCTCGTGTGTAATCGATGACGTGCTCTGCGCCCATCGAGCGCAGCAGATCCAATTTCCCTGGACCATCGACAGCGGTCACCTCGACCCCGTAGAGTTTCGCGATCTGGATCGCGAAGGTACCCACGCCTCCGCCTGCACCGTTGATCAACACCTTCTGTCCTGGCTGGATCCGCCCCAGATCGCGGAGCCCCTGCAGGGCGAGCATTCCCGCTTGAGGTATGGCCGCCGCTTCTTCGAATGTCATGTTGGGCGCCTTCAGCGCCAATGCATTTTCACGAGCACAAACATACTCGGCGAAACCGCCCCACCGGCCGCTGAGATCCCCGAAGACTTCATCCCCTGGCTGGAACTGCCGGACGTTCTTGCCGACCGTTTCGATCCGCCCGGCGACGTCAGAGCCGAGTATCTGTTTCTTCGGATACAGGAGGCCGAACATCAGACGGTTAACGAACGGAACGCCGTGGAGGGCACCCCAGTCCCAATCGTTCAATGATGCGGCATGGACTCTTATCAAGACCTCATCATCCTTGGGACTGGGTTTCTCTACCTCCTTCAATTCCAGGACATCAGGCGATCCGTATTTCGTGAAGACGATCGCTTTCACGGAGTTCCTCCAGAGAGGCCTGTCAGAACGAGGTGTCATGCGGCACTGAGCCGGCTGGGGCACGGCTCGGAAGCCCGAACGTCTACCGGCTCGGCCGCGTCAGCTCGACGCCGGACGCCACGAGGCTCAGCTCCTTCTGCTCGCCCTTGATCGCGTCGGGCTTGCCGCCCGGCGTCTCTCCGGCGTAGTGCTTCGCGGTCGCCTCGGGGAGCGTCGCCACCTTGAAGACGCCTTCCACCGTGGCCAGGGAGCCGGCGCCGTCCCTCGGGACGAAGAAGCCGTAGCCCTTGAACGTCACGCGCACGATCTTCTCGCCCGCCTTCAGCGTCATCCAGCAGCCCTTCTGCGAGCAGACCGCCGAAACGGGGCCTTCGGTGCGCACGGTCCTGCCGGCCCAGGCGTCTGGATTGGCCACGAGGTCCTGGAGGGCGACCACCGGGGCGCCGGACAGGGGAGCGCCGAACTTCTCGGCGCCCGCGAGGACGGTGAGAGGGAGGGAAAGAAGGAGGGCGGAAATCAGTCTTCTCATGGAAATGAATCTTAGCGCCCGAGCGTTATCCTTACTGGCCCGAAGGAGGACCCTCATGCCCACCGAATTCCCGCCGCGTCCGGTGATCGGACCGGCGCCCATCAGCCCCTCGGCATCGCTCGCGGTTCCGGGTTTCCTCGCGCGTGTCTATGCCTGGATGGCCGCGGGCCTCATGACGACCGCGTTGACCGCCTTCCTCACGCTCTCGAACCCGGCGGTCTTCACCGCCGTGTTCGGAAACCGCCTCGTCTTTTACGGGCTCCTCCTCGCCGAGCTCGGACTCGTCGTGTGGCTGTCCGGGCTCGTCGGGAAGCTCTCGTCCGGCGCGGCCTCGGCCGTCTTCCTCTTCTATTCGGCCCTGAACGGCGTCACGCTCGCGGCCATCTTCTTCGCGTTCACGGCGGGCTCGATCGCTTCGACGTTCCTCGTCGCCGCGGGCACGTTCGGCGCGATGAGCGTCTGGGGACTCACGACGAGCCGGACCCTCGACGGCCTCGGCTCGTTCGCCTTCATGGGCCTCATCGGGGTGATCATCGCCTCCGTCGTGAACCTCTTCATGAAGTCCGACATGCTCGGTTTCGCCGTGAGCTGCGTGGGCGTCATCGTCTTCGTCGGGCTCACGGCGTACGACACGCGCAAGCTCAAGATGATGGCGCTCGCCGTGGACGGCGGGTCCGAGGAAGGGCGGCGCGGAGCGGTCTCCGGCGCGCTCGCGCTCTATCTCGATTTCATCAACCTCTTCCTGATGATGCTCAACCTGTTCGGGCGCCGCAGGTAACGGCATCGGGAACCCGGTCCCCTTCGACTCCTTCCTCGCATGGGCCGTGTCCGTGGTGGGAATCGCCACGGGCGCGGCCTACGTGCCGCAGGCGGCGCGCATCTGGCAGCGGAGAAGCTCCGAGGACGTGTCGATTCTCACGTACGCGATGTTCCTCGGCGGTCAGGTGATCTACCTTCTCTATGGAATCCGGTTCCGCCAGACGCCGATCGTGATCGGCATGGCCGCGAATATCGCGGGCAGCCTCGCCGTGATTCTCTCCGCGCTGCGCTTCCGCAGGGCCGAGTGACGGCGCGCACGGCGACGGCGCGCACGGCGACGATCCTCCCGTGCCCGCCAGGAGGCGACGCGTATCTCGCCGTCGACAAGCGGCCCGGAATCGCCGTACACGGCCCCGGCGGCCTCCTCGGTACGTTGCGCGGGCGCTTCGGCGCGGAGCTCGCGCTCGTCCACCGGCTCGACAGGGAGGCGTCCGGCGTCCTCCTCCTCGCGCGGAACGCGGGCGCGCTCCGCGCGGCGCACGCGGCCTGGCCGACACACGTCATGAAGACTTACCTCGCCGTCACGAGGGGAATCCCCGATCCACCCGAGGGGCGCGTGGACGCGCCATTGCTCGAGCACCGAACGTCGCGGCCCGAGCTCCTGAAGCGGGCCGTTGTGGCGGCCTACGGCTCTTCGCGGGCGGGACATCTCCTCTCGGGCCGCCGCGTGCTCGCGATCCAGCCTCTTCCTCCGCCCGGCCGGACCGCCGTTCACCCGGCGGGCCGCCCGGCCGCCACGCGCTATCGGGTGCTCGAGGACCGCGGTGCGTCGGCCCTCGTCGAGCTGGTTCCCGAGACGGGCCGCATGCACCAGCTCCGGATTCACCTGCTTCACCTCGGCACACCGCTCCTCGGGGACCCCGCTTACGATCCCGGGCGCAAAGGCGGCGATCCTCCTCCGCTCCTGCACGCGGCACGTCTCGTCTGGACGGATCCTCCCGGAATGCCTCGAGGCACGACATGGACCTGGGAGGCGCCACTCCCCGCGCCCTCCCTTCCTGGGCCATGATCCGGAGCGTGACCGATGCGCTGCTTCCCTCCGGGACGCTCGAATCGCTCGCCGCTCTGTCGGTGGATCGGCCGCTCGTCGTCTTCGACCTCGAGACGACCGGCGCCGACCGGCTGACGGACCGCATCGTGGAGATCGCGGCGCTGCGCTTCGGCCCGGGCGGCGCGCTCGCCACGTTCGAAGCGCGCGTGAATCCAGGGGTGAAGATTCCGCGCGAAGCGACGCGCATCCACGGAATCAGCGAAGCCGACGTGGCCGGCGCGCCCGCGTTCCCCGAGATCGCGCACCAGGTTCTCGAGTTCTTCTCCTACGCGGACCTCGCGGGCTACAACGTGCGCGCGTTCGACGTGCCGGTTCTTCTCCGTGAGTTCGCGCTCGCGAACGTGCCGTTCCCTCTCGAAGGCCGCCGCATCGTGGACATGCAGACGATCTACTTCAGGAAAGAGCCGCGCGACCTCGCCGCCGCCGTCCGCTTCTTCGCCGGACGCGAGCATACCGGCGCCCACTCGGCGCTCGCGGACGCCCGCGCCTCGGCCGAGGTGCTCGCGGGTCAGCTCCTCCGGTACGAGGATCTCCCGCGCGACGTCGCCGCGCTGCACGAGCTGTCGCGTCCGCCCGAGAGCCGCTTCGCGGACGCGGACAAGCGCTTTCTCTGGCGCGACGGCGAGATCGTGTTCGCGTTCAGCGAGCACCGCGGCAAGACGCTCGAGGAGGTCGCCGAAAAGTTCCCGGGGTTCCTCGACTGGATGATCTCCAAGAGCTTTTCGGAAGAGTCCAAGCAGATCGCGCGCGACGCGCGCCGGGGCATCTTTCCGAAGAAGCCATGAGCGAGCCGCATCCGTCTTCGCGCGGCCTCGGGAGGCGGCGGGGCAAGACCGCGCGCATCGCTCTCCTCACGCTCGGCTGGTGCCTCCTCACGCTCGGGTTCGTCGGAGGCCTTCTCCCCGTGCTTCAGGGCTGGCCGTTCGGCGTCGCGGGCCTTGCGATCCTCTACGTGGAGAGCCGCTGGGTGCAGCGCAAGGTGCGGAGGTTCCGCCAGAAAAACCCGAGATTCGAGCGCATGTGGCTGAAGGCGCGCGCGTGGCTGAGGGCGCGCCGCCGCGCCCGGAAGGCCGCCGCGCGTCCCTGACGAAGCGCCCTGCTAGTCCATCTGCCTTCTCAGGAACGTCGGGATGTCGAAAATGTCCTCGCGCGGGTCGCGTATGTTGATGAGGTTCACGCCGTAGCCCTGATCCTCCGGGATCGGCGCTTCGGGAGCCGTGCGGGGGCGCTCGCGCTCTTTCTCCGCCGGCCTCGCGCCGTTCGGCGTCACGGGGAGCGACACCTCGCGGCGCGAGGCGAGCGCGACGGGCGCGTCGAAACCCGTCGCGATGACGCTGATCTTCACCTCGTCCTTCATGTCCTTGTCCAGAACGAGGCCGAAAATGACGTTCGCCTCCTCGTCGGCCGCCTGCTGGATGATCGCGCAGGCCTCGTTGACCTCCGTGAGCGTGAGGTCTTCGCCGCCCGTCACGTTGATGAGGATGGCGCGGGCGCCCTGGATGGACTGCTCCTCGAGGAGCGGATTCGAGATCGCGCGCTGCGCGGCTTCGATGGCACGGTGCTCGCCCGAGGCCGTGCCCGTGCCCATGAGGGCCATGCCCATGTTCTCCATGACCGTCTTCACGTCGGCGAAGTCGAGGTTCACGACGCCTGGCACCGTGATGAGGTCGCTGATGCCCTGCACCGCCTGGCGGAGGACGTCGTCCGCGATGCGGAATGCCTCCCACGTCGTGACGTTCCGCTCGACGAACGAGTAGAGGCGCTCGTTCGGGATCGTGATGAGCGTGTCGACGTACTCGCGCAGCTCGGCGATGCCGTCCTCGGCATAGCGCAGCTTGCGCCGCCCCTCGAAGGAGAACGGCTTCGACACGATGGCCACGACGAGAGCGCCCGCCTCGGACGCGAGCCGCGCCACGACGGGCGCCGCCCCCGTGCCGGTCCCGCCGCCCATGCCGGCCGTCACGAAGACCATGTCCGAGCCCGTGAGGACCTGCGTGATCTTTTCCGCGTCCTCGAGCGCGGCATTGCGTCCCACGTCGGGGTTCGACCCCGCGCCCATGCCCCGAGACGTCGTGAGGCCGAGCTGCAGCTTCATCGCCGCGCGGTTCACGCGCAGCACCTGGAGGTCGGTGTTCGCCGCGACGAAGTCGATCCCCTTGATGCCGGCCTGGATCATGCGGTTGACGGCGTTGCCACCGCCCCCGCCCACCCCCACGACCTTGATCTTCGCGGGAGGAGGAACGTCGTCGTTCAGGGAGATGGGAAGCGACGGGCGGGGCTCGTCGTCGAAAAGGATCATGTTCTTTCCTCCATCGATATCACAGAGCGGTGGACGCGGGAAACAGGTTCTTGAGGGAGCCTTTGAGTTTCTCGAGAAATCCCGGACCGGCCCCCCGCGCGCGCTTCTTCGACGCCGCGGTGCTGCCGCGGCCGTAGAGCAGCAGTCCCGCGGCGCAGGCCCATTCCGGCGAAGCCACGACGTCGGTCAGCCCCCCGAGGCCGCGGGGCACGCCCCGCCGCACGGCCACGCCGAGGACCTGC
>JBGQDL010000071.1:0-18845 GCA_041495865.1 Thermoanaerobaculia bacterium
GCGAAACTGCTCGTGCGGCGCGCCGCGGTCTTCCTCCTCGCGCGGCGCACGGTGCGGGCCGCGTGCTTCGCACCGCTCGTCCTTCTCGCCTTCCACCTCTGGCGCCACCGGGACGAGCCCCTCTCGGCCGTCCTCGTGGCGCATCCATTCACCATCGGCGCCGCGACGGTTGGGGCGGTGCTCGGTCTCGCGTGGCGCGAGTCGTTCCAGCGGCGGGTAGAAGGGTGGCTGGAGTCGTCCCCGCCGGACGCCGACCGAATCGTGTCGGCCGTGGGCGACCGGGCGCGCGGGGCGACGAGCCTCGACGACCTCGCCGTGGCGCTCTCGGCGGAGGTGAAGAGAGGCTTCGGGGTGACGGAGGCGGCCTTCTTCGTGGTCGACGAGGGCTCCGGAATGTCGCGCGCGGCGGGGAGAGACCTGCCCGGCCTCGAGCCCGACTCGCCCGCCGTCGCGGCCATGCGTTCGCAGCGTGGAGTGGTCGGTCTTGCCTTTGACCCCGACGTCTCGGGACACCCGGCGGCGGCCGAGCGGCAGGCGCGCTGGGCGGAGGCCACCGGCCTGAGCCTGCTGGTGCCCCTGGTCGGACGCGGCAGCGGTCTTCTCGGGTTCATCGGCGTCGGGCCGAAGCGCAACGAGATGCCGTTCGAGGAGGGTGACCGCCTCGCCCTGCGGGCGGTGGCGACGGCGGCGTCGCTCGCCGTCGAGAACCTCCGGCTGCGGTCCTCTCCCGGCTCGCAGCCTCACGTCGAAAGCTTCGCGACGAGCGAATCGGGAGAGGCCATCGCGTCCGGAGACCTCGCGTTCTGGTGCCCGCTGTGTCTCCGGGTGTTCTCCTCCGCGTCCGGCGGCCTCTGCGGCGAGGACGGGACGCCGCTTCAGGCGGGAGACGCGCCTCACGTTCTCGCCGGCCGGTATCTCTTCGAGCGTCGGCTCGGGGCTGGCGGGATGGGAGCGGTGTGGCTGGCGAGGGACCTCTCCCTCGGGCGGTCGGTGGCGGTGAAGACTCTGTCGCGCATCTCCGCGGACGCCGCCACGCGGTTCAGGCGCGAGGCGCGCGCCGCCGCGAGGTTCCTGCACCCGAATCTCGCGACGATCCTGACGTCGGAGACGTGGCGCGGCGTGCCGGTGCTCGTGTTCGAGTACCTCGAGGGCGGCACGCTCGCGCAGCGACTGCAGGCGGGACCCTGCTCGCCGCACGAAGTCGCGCGCTGGGGCGCGCTCCTCGCCGGCGCCCTCCACGCCGCGCACGACGGGGGAGTCCTGCACCGCGACGTCAAGCCGTCGAACATCGGCTTCACGTCGGACGGCACCCCCAAGCTCCTCGACTTCGGCCTCGCGGCGGTGTTCGACGACGCCGAGGAACGGAGGGTGCACGCGGGCGACGCGCCGGACGCCACCGACAGGCTTCCCGTCTCTCTCGAGAAGACCGTTTCGCGCCTGACGCGCTCCGGCGCGATCGTCGGGACGATTCCTTACCTGTCTCCGGAGGCGGTCCTGGGCCGGCCCGCTAAGGCCAGCTTCGACCTCTGGGGCCTGACGCTTTCTCTGTACGAGGCGGTCACGGGGCGCAACCCGTTCTTCGGCGGAACCGCGCACGAGACGCTGAACCGCATCCTCTCGGAGCGGGCGCCCGACCCGAGAGAGCTCAGGCCCGACTGCCCGGCGGCGCTGGCCGCGGTGCTCGCCCGGAATCTCTCGCGGAACGTCGAGGAGCGCGCGCGGACCGCGGCGGTCCTGAGAGCCGAGTTCCTGGCGCTTTCGGACCTGCACGGCGGCGTCTCCTAGGCTCAGTCCGTCGGGTCTGCGCAGCGCAGTGCCCCCGCGCCATCAGCGTCACGATCTCTTTTTCGTGCCCTGTCCCTCACGATGAGAAATCTAGGTTGCCGGTGGGTACGCGGGCATCCCCTATTTGGGTAATGACCGGAGGGCGCGCGGCGCCGACCGGGCATCGAGGGGTTCACTTCGGCGGGATCGCTCCGCCCGCCGGCCAGGTCGTGTCGCCCACGCGCTTGAGGACCATCTCGAAGTTCCGGAACGGTTCCTTGCCAGGCTCGAGGACGTCGCCGATTTCCTTCAGCGTGCCCTCCTTGATGACGGCCGTGTAGCGAAGGGTGCGAGGCCCCATCGGGATCTCCCACGTGTAGCCGTCGGCAGTGGGTTTGAACGCGAAGTCGCCGACGTTGCCCATGGCGTGGGAGTGCAGCGTGTACGCCTTCGCGGCGGGGTTGTAGGAAATGGTGCCGAACGCGTTGAATGTGACCCGGCCGTCGGGATCGTAGCCGCGGCCCTCGATGACCTTCACGGCGCCGTCGAGGAACGGCCCGATGCGCTCGGTCTGCGTGATGTTGTGCTTCTCGCCGTTCGGAAGAATGGTCCAGGCGGACCCGCGCCACACGCCGTCCAGCGCCGAGAAGACGGCCATTGCTTCTTTCTGGGCCGCGATGAGAGTGGCCGGGTCCGGGCGCCCCTGGGCGAAAGCGGGCGCAGCGGCTCCCGCCGCCAGGGCGAGCAGCGTCGACGCAGCGCGGAGAGTCCTCGTCATGGGTGTCCTCCTTCGGAGGAGGGAGCTTACGCGTACGATGAGTCATGCGCATCCGCCACTACTGGCGCAAGCACCTCCAGGAGCGCGCGCCGATGGGCGTCCGCGCGGTGGCGTGCGACGCAGCGGGGACGGTTGCGATGCTCTCGAAAGAGCCGCAGGAGGCGCTCTCATGGTTCTCGCGGTTCATCGCGTTCCTGACGACGCCGTTCAAATGGCTCGGGATCAGCGGCTGGAAGGAGACGGGCTGCGTGGGCGAAGGGAGCGGCAGGCCGGTGCGCGACGCGCAGCACTCGACGGACGGGTTCTACACGATCGACGTGGCGCTGCAGAAGCTGGCGGTCGGCGCCGAGGCGGCGCCCGCGGGCCGCTGTCTGCGCCTCGAGGTGGAGCCCGGGACGCGCGCGCACGAGGTGTGCGCGGAGACTCCCGTCACGCAGGGAATGCTCGTCACCTTCGGGGGCGCGCTCGTGATCGACACCGACGGCCCGTTCCTGGAGATCCACCCGGACAAGGAGTTCGGGGTGGCGTGAGGGAGCCGTGACGGACCTCGCTTCGCTCGTCGGGTCGATCGACATTTACCTGTTCGACCAGCTTCTGCGCGGGAAGATTCCAGCGGGAAGCGCCGTGTTCGACGCGGGCTGCGGCCAGGGACGCAACCTCGTCTTTTTCCTGCGCGCGGGCTACGACGTCCGCGCGGTCGATCCCGACCCTGACGCGATTCGTGCCGTGCGCGCCCTCGCCGGGAAGCTGGCGCCGCGCCTTCCCGCCTCGAACTTCAGGGCGGAGCCGGTCGAGGCGAACGGCTTCCCGGATCGCTCCCAAGACTTCGTCATCAGCAGCGCGGTCCTCCATTTCGCGCGCGACGAGGCCCACTTCCGCGCGATGCTGGACGGCACATGGCGGCTCGTCAGGCCCGGCGGCGTTCTCTTCTGCCGCCTGGCCTCGACCATCGGAATGGAGGGCCGCTTCACGCCGCTGGGAAACGGGCGCTTCCACCTTCCCGACGGCAGCGAGCGCTTCCTCGTCGACGAGCGGACCTTGATGGCGCTCACCGGCCAGCTCGGCGGCGAGCTGTTGGACCCGCTGAAGACGACCGTCGTGCAGGACCGCCGCTGCATGACGACGTGGGTCGTGAGGCGCGTTCCCTGATGACCGGGATGGAGGCGGCGGCGTTCGAGCGACGCGTTGCCTCACCGAACAGCCTATCGCCGCGCTTTGCGGGAGCGGGGTCTGGGGCGCGGTTTCGGCGCCGCGGCCGGCCCGCGCGCGATGCGCGCCGCGCTCTGGCGCGAGGCGGCCTCGCGGTGCGCCTCGGCGACGAGGCCCGCGAGAAGCTTCCAGTCCGTCTTCGCGTCGAGGCGCATACCCACCCAGCCGCTCTTCCCGACGTACGGCGGGATGTAGAAGCGCCCGGGCTGCGAGGCGACGAGCTCTTCCTGTGCGCCCTCCGGAGCTTTGAGCCACACGCCAGCGAAGCCGACGCCGTGATGGTTGTCCACGAACATCGCGAACTGCCGCTCGCCCACGCGGAACGTCGGCGCCGACCAGGCGATCTTCTCCCAGGCGCCCGGAAGGCCGAGGCAGACGCGGCGGACGCGGTCGAGGAGATTCATGGCGCGCAACGATACCGCGTGTGGAAGACTCCCTCGGTCTTGAGAACCCGTTCGTCAACGCCGGCATGACGTTCATGGAGGTCTTTCCGGTCGGGTTGATCGTGACGGTCGTCTCGGCGGCGATCCTCAGGAAGAAGACGCCGCGCGCCTCGGGCTCGGCGGTGGCCGTCACGGGCTGAGGGCGGCTCTTCCGAGCGCGGCGAGCGCGAAGCGCTTCGGCCTCTTGATACGCTCCTGATCGCAAATGGCGCTGAAGCTCCTCACCTTTCGAATCGGCGATGCCCCGAAGCGCGGCGAAGGGCTTCGCCTGGCGGCCACGCGATTTCTGCCGCGAGGCGTCCGCAAGGCCGACTACGCGCGCCTCCGCCTCTTCGACCTCTGGTTCCCGGTTCTCGCGCCGAGCCGAGGCCTCCTGAAGAGCCGGAGCACGAAAGGCTTCATGAGGCGCTACGAAGCCGAGCTCCGCCGCGAAACCGCCGCCCGACAGGCCGTCCTGCTCGTCGCCGAGGTGGCGAAGCGCACCGCGGTCTCCCTTGGCTGCTATTGCGCGAACGAGGCCGAGTGCCACCGTACCGTCCTGGCGGGCGTCATTCGCGCGGCGGCGGACGGGCGGTGGCCCTGAGCAGGCGAAGGGCGGTAGGACTTCATCCGGGGAGCCCCTGAGCGGTTCGTCAAGGAAGGGATCTTCTTGCCGCCCGGGGGGTCAACAGGACACGGCCAGTTGTCCGAATGAGCAGCGGCCAATGGTGTCGGAAAAGAACGCATGAGGAGGTATGCCATCAGATGTTGGCTGGCAGAAGGGCTTCTCACCGAAAGTTCCGCAGGTCGTACGCGTTCTCGTGCGTAGCGATGACAGGGATGACCGCGATGCTCGTGGGCTGCCTGCCTACGGCCGAGCCTCTGGTGATCCCGTCCTACCGGGTGGCCGAAGGGACAGGACCCGGAACGTTCATCGTCGGTGCGGCCCGCACGGAGATCACGCCTCCGCCGGGTTATCCGACGGGTGGTCACGGCCCGGGGGGCTCACTGGCCCGCGGGTACTGGCTCCGGCTCTACGCGCGCGCGTTCTATTTTGAAGACAAGAACGGCCACAAGCTCGTTCTGGTGTCTCTGGACTCGTTCGCGTTGCCGAAAGGCATTTATGCGGAGGTGGCGCTCCGGCTGGGACGCCTGGGCGTTCATCGCGAAGAGCTGATTCTGGCCGCGACGCATACGCACCACGGACCCGGGAACTACCTCACGGCACCGTCGTTCAACGCCTTCGGCTCGACTTATCCGGGGTTCGACCAGCGCCTTTTCGACTTTCTGGCAGGCCAGGTGGTCGAAGCCGTCAGACAGGCCCGTACCGAAGCGCTCGCCAACCGGAACGAGCCCGCGCACCTGATCGTTCACGGCGGCCGGCTGCCTCCGATTCTGCGCAACCGGGCTCCGGCTCCTTTCAACCTGAACCCTGATCGCGACAAGATCGTCGAGGATCTCGGAAACGAGGGGGATCCCTGCAACCGCATCATTCTCGATCCTCGATGTGACGCGGAAGACGACTGTGAGCCGCCCGGGGGCTGGGAGATCTCCAGGAACTGCCCGCGCCTTCACGCGGTGGATCGAAACGTCACGATTCTGGATATCCGGCGCGGTTCGCCCGCGGCGGGTACCCGAATAGGCACTCTCGTCTTCCTGGCAGTGCACCCGACGGTCCTGTGGCACGACGCGCCCCTGTTTTCTTCCGATTTCACGGGTTGGGCGATGAACGCGCTCGAAAGGGAGTGGGCGACGCCCGCGGGCGTCCGACCCGTGGTCGGCTTTTTCAACGGGCCGGAGGGCGACATCACGGCGAGGCGCCTCAAGCGGGACATCGGAGCCGTGGCCTCGCTGGGTGCGGACCTGGCGACTGCGGTCAGGGAGACCGTCGCGCGAGACGGCGAGACCGTGCCCGAGCCCGTGTTGATCGCGGCGCGGCAGGCGGATCGCGACGCAACCCGGGAGCCGAACTGCAGCGCGCCCGGAATTCCCGGATGGCAGGACGTGCGGCTCGCGAAGGCGCCGACCTTCGGCACGGCAGCGTCGGGAGGCGGCGAGGGAGACCGCTCCGTTCTCTACTCTCTGGGCTGGAAGGAGGGCGTTACGACGGAGCCCAAGGACGGACAAGGGCCGAAGCTGAAGGCGTTCGACTCCAAGCTCCTCAGGTTCGTGAAGCTCACGGACATCATCGGCCCGGCCAGGAGCTTCCCTTCGACTCTTCCAGTTTCGGCCGCATCCCTGGGGACCTTCAGCGTCGTGTCCTTCCCCGGAGAGCTCACGACGGCAATGGGCCACGAAATACGCCAGAAGCTGCAACTCGCCCACGGCAAGACCGAAATCATCGGCCTCGCGAACGAGTACGCCTCATACGTCACGACCGCGGCCGAGTACGCGGCGCAGGACTACGCGGGCGCGTCGACGATCTGGGGCCCGTCCGAAGGCGCGTTTCTCGGCTGTACGCTCGCGAATCTGCTGCGGGAAAAACCGAAGCTCACGGCCTCGGTGCCGACGATCGTGTTCAGGCCGGGCACGCTGCCCGAATCGCCGTTCGGTCCGGAGCTCTGCGGCGAGCGTCGAGCGGCGGTGGACGAGGAGCTCGACAAGGTCCTCGTCGACCGCTCGGGCCGCCCGGCGCGGTCCCTCCCCTACTTCACGTGGACCGAGGTGCTCGATTCGAAGAGGCTCGACTTCAGCGCCGTGGCCGGCCGGCGCGTGGAGATGTGGGAGCTGCGCGACGGGAAGTGGGAGCCGCATACGTTCGAGCCGCGTCAAGGCGACAGGAATCAGGTAGACGACGACCGCGGGGACAACTTCGTCACGATTCTCGTCGACGCGGCGGACGAGGAGTGTTGCACGGGGCCGGCCTGCGAGATCTGCCGGAAGCCCGAGGTGTTCGCCTGCAGGCAATACACCAGGCTGCCAAACAAGGAGGCTCATCCCGCCCTGAGGAACTGGGCGGCTCTCTGGAGGGCGCCGATCGCGAAGAGTCCGGAGAGTCCGGTTCTTACGCCCGGGCCGTACTCCTTCCGGGTGAGCCTGGCGTGTCCGAAGGTCGGCGGTTGCGGCGACGGCGAAAAGAGAGTCCTCTGTTCCCAACCGTTCCGACTCGACAAAGAGCAAGTTGAAATCGGGGCCTGCGCGTGCAGCGCATTGACGGCGGATGGGCGTTGCGGCAAGTAGGAGCGGGGCGAGGAGGACGAGGCGAGAATCGAGAGAGCCTCGAGTGGATTCGGGCGACGATCGACAGCATGCCCCCGGCGTCAGCCGTGATCCTCGTGGGCCATCAAACTCCGAGCACCACGACACATACGGCCAAGGCGAATTCGAGCTCACCGTGCCGGGCTGTTCGGCGCAGCGTACCGTGGTCGTGCTCTCAGGGGACGGCGGGGCTCGAGACGCTGGGCAAAACGTGAGCCGGCCTCACCGTCGACCTGAGAGCACCCGTGTCCTGCGCGGGCGCCCTCCCGTAGACTCCGCCGCTGATGGCGGATCGCGACGGGAACGAGGAACCGGTCACCGGGGCTCCGACGCTGGATGCCGACGCTGGACGTCCGCCTTCGGCTCCGCAGACTCCGCCTCGCGAGATCGGCGGCTTCCGGATCCTCGGAAAGCTCGGCGAAGGCGGGATGGGGATCGTTTACGAGGCCGAGCAGCAGAGCCCGCGCCGGAACGTCGCGCTCAAGGTCGTCCGCGGCGGACAGTTCGTGGACGAGGTCTACCTCCGTATGTTCCGGAGGGAAACCGAGACGCTCGCGCGGCTCGCCCACCCGAACATAGCGGCCATTTACGAGGCGGGCCGCACCGAGGACGGGCAGCATTTCTTCACGATGGAGCTGGTCGCGGGGCGGACGCTGAGCGCGTTCGTGAGAGACCGGCTCGGCGGCGAGAGGCCGGCGCCCGAACAGCTCCGCGAGGTGCTGCGGCTCTTCGACACGATCTGCAGCGCCGTGAACTACGCGCACCAGCGCGGCGTCATCCACCGCGACCTGAAGCCCTCGAACATCGTCGTCACGGAGTCCGGCGAGGTGAAGATCCTCGACTTCGGCCTCGCGCGCATCACGGACGCGGACGTCGCCGCGGCCACGGTGATGAGCGAGCTGGGTACGATCAAGGGGACGCTCCCGTACATGAGCCCCGAACAGGCGCGCGGGGACAGCCGCGACATCGACCTGAGAACCGACGTCTACTCGCTGGGCGTCGTCCTCTATGAGCTGCTGTCGGGCCGGTGTCCGTACGACACGCAGAACATCTCGGTCGTGCAGGCGATCCGCACGATCTGCGAGGAGCCGCCCCGCCCCCTGAAGACGACCCCCGGCGGAATCCCGATCGACCCGGACCTGCAGACGATCGCCGCGAAGGCTCTGGAGAAGGAGCCCGAGCGCAGGTATCAGAGCGCGGCGGCGCTCGCGGAGGACGTAGAGAACTATCTCGCGAGCCGGCCGATCCTCGCCCACCCGCCGAGCACGATGTACCAGCTCCGGAAGCTCGCCGCCCGGCACAAGGGCAGCGTGGCCGCGGCGGGCGCGATCGCGGTGCTGCTCGTGGCGCTGGCCGCCACGATGGCGGTGCAGGCACAGCGCGTGCGCAGAGAGCGCGACCGGGCGACCGCCGAAGCCGCGAAGGCGAGCGCGATCAACGCGTTCCTTCAGGATGCGCTGGGCGCGGCCGATCCGTGGTTGAAAGGCTCGCGCAACGTCACGCTGCTCGAGGCGCTGCGGCAGGCGCGCGCCAAGGCGGAGACGTCGCTGAAGACGCAGCCTCTCGTGGAGGCATCGGTCCTCCAGACGATCGGGACCACGCTCGCGAACCTCGCGGAGTACGCCGAGGCCGACAAGGCGCTCAACGCGGCGCTCGACCTGCGCGTCGCGGCCGCGGGCGGCAAGAGCGCGGAGGCCGCGGAGTCTCTCGTGGCGCTCTCGCAGGCGGACGTGCTGGGGCGGAAGTTCGACGAGGCGGAGAAACACGCGCGCGAGGCCCTCGGAATCGTCCGCTCGATCCACGGAGACAAGAGCGTCGAGACGGCGCCCGCCCTGACCGCCCTCGCGACCGCGCTCGGGGGGGGCGGGAAGCGCGCCGTGGCGAAGGCGCTCGCCGAGGAGGAGCTCGCGGTCGCGCGCGCGCACCGCGGCGCCGCGGGGACGAAGGCGGGGGGCGAGGCCGCGGCGAAGGCCGAGAGGGACGCGCTGCTCGTCCTGATCGAGGTCCAGACCACGGGCGACGAGGCCGACTTCAAGAAATTGGAGCCTCTCGCGCGCGAGCGGCTCGCGCTCGTGAAGGCGCAATTCGGGGAGCGGCACCCGGAAGTCGCGCTCTCGATGAACAACGTCGCGCTGGGGCAGATGTACTCGGGCGACCTCGCCGGAGCCGAGCGCACATACCTCGAAATCATCGCCATGGAGGTCGCGCTGCTCGGCGAGGACCACCCGGAGGTCGCGTCCGTGCGTGAGAACCTCGGAAACGTCTACGCCCGCATGGGCAGGTTCGACAAGACGGCCGCTCTCCTCGAGACGGTGCTGGCCGCGCGGCGCAAGGCGCTGGGCGACGATTCGGAGCCGGTGGCCCGGTCTCTCGCGAACGTGGCGACCGTCCACAAGCTGGCGGGCAACATCGCGGCGGCCGAGAAGGCGTATCCCGAGGCGATCGAGCGGCTGACCCGGAAGCTCGGTCCGGAGCACCCGGACGTCGGCGTTACCCTCCTGGGGTACGGCGACACCCTTCGGGTCCAGAAGAAGTACGCGGAGGCGGAGGGCGCGCTGCGACGCTCGCTGGAAATCCAGGTGAAGGCGAACGGCGAGGAGGCCGGGCTGACGCAGCGGACGCTGCGCGTGCTCGTCAAGCTCTACACGGACTGGGGAAAGCCGGCCCAGGCGGCGGCGTACACGGCGAGACTGAAGCCGGCGAAATAGGTTGCGATAGCGCCTAGCGGCGGCGTCCCTTCGCCTTCTTCTGCGCGCCGGACTTCTTCGCGGGTCTCTTCGCCGGTTTCTTTTTCGCCGGTTTCTTCTTCGCCGCCCGCGCGGGCTTCGCGGCCTTCTTTCGCGCCGGCCGGCTTGCGCTCTTCTTCCGCTTTTTCTTCGCGCCACCCAGGGTGCGGGCCAGCTCGCGCTTCTTGCGCGCGTGGATCTTCTGCTTCACGAGGTCGTCGACCTGCGACGCGGGGACCCAGTCCTCGTCGGGGTGCAGGTCGGAAGCCTGGAAGACGATGATCCGGTATCCATCCGGATCGAGGATCTCCGCCGAGCGGCCCGTGAACTCCTCCGCGGGCGGACGGGCCACCGTCACACCGCGCTCTTTGAGCTTCGCGATCGTCTCCTCGAGCGACCAGGTGGAGAAAACCGCCGCGACCTGGTTGCGCGCGGGCACGTCTCCGGGACGCAGAGGCGCGAGCTTGAGGAGCAGCGGACCCAGCGCGAACTCGACCCAGTCGTTCTCGAAGCCGCCCGCTTCGGGTAGCCCCAGGGTCTCGCCGTAGAACCTGCGCGAACGCGAAAAATCGCTTGCGGAAACCTGGATCCGCCTGAGAGCGAGGAACATCGTCAAACCTCCGAATCCGTCTCCTGGGAGGGCGGCGGCTCTACGGGTTCCTCGGAACCGTCGGCGAGCCTGCCCGCAGTCCTCCCGTCCCGGGGGAGCCGAACAGAACTGATACCGGGGGTTGGATTTTACAAGGAAGTGGTTGACTTTTCAATCACTTTCGCGCGTAGGAGCCGTCTCGCCGCAGGGTTCGACCCAAATGGCGCCCGACGGGCCAAACTCGCGCTTCCAGATCGGAACGCGGTCCTTGATTGCCTCGATTCCAGCCCGGCAGGCCGCGAAAGCCTCGGCTCGGTGCGGAGCCGAGGCCGCGACGACCACGGCGATGTCGCCAATTTCGAGCGCTCCAAGCCTATGACAAAAAAGGACTTGTGCCTCTGGATGGGTTCGGGCGAGATCCCTCGCGATGCGACCCATCTCCCCTTCGGCCATCGGGCGGTAGGCCTCGTATTCCAGCCGGTCCACTTGGCGACCTTCGTTCTGGTCGCGCACCACACCCACGAAGAGGGCGAGCCCGCCGTCACCGTCGCGCCGAACGGCGGCCAGGAGTGAACCGGGATCGAGCGGACCGTCCGAAAGGAAGGGCACGGAAACATGATAAGACCCGCCGCCGGGAATCCAACGATGACGACGCGCCGCCGCCGCGTGCTTGCCGTCTCCGCGCTCAAGGGCGGCGTGGGGAAGACGACGACCGCGGTGAACCTCGCGGCCGCGGCCGCCCGCGCGGGCCGCCGGACGCTCCTCGTGGACGCGGACCCGCAGGGCAGCGTGGGGATGTCCCTCGGACTCGCGGCCGAGGCGCGCGGGCTCGCGGCATGGGTCGCGAAAGACGCCGCGTTCGACGAATCGGTCGTGCGCGGAGCCCGGAAAAATCTCGACGTGCTGCCGGCCGGAGAGCGGCTCCTGGACGTCGAGGATCTCTTCCGGGAAAAGGGCAGGGAGAAACGCCGGACCCGACTCGCGAAACGCTTCGAGGCGCTCGAAGGCGAGGACTACGAGGTCATCATCCTCGACTGTCCCCCGGCGGCCTCGCTCCTCCTCGAAAACGTGTACCAGGTCGTGGACGAGCTCATCCTGCCGGCGAAGCTCGACTTCCTCTCGCTCCCGGCGCTCGAGAAGACGCGCCTCTTCGTGAAGGAGGCGAACGCCTCGCGCGAAAAGCCTCTCCGGATCGCGGGCGTGCTGCCGACGTTTTACGACCTCCGAACGGCCGTGTCGACGGAGCTCCTCGACACGCTGCGCGAGCGTTTCACGAAGATCCTCTCGCCCATCCGCATCAACGTGGCGCTCGCCGAGGCGCCGTCGGTCGGGAAGACGATCTTCGAGTTCGACGGATCGTCGCGAGGCGCCGTGGACCACGCGCTGCTGGCGGAGGACCTGAAGCTGGCGTAGGGCCTTTTTTTCAGGCCAGTTCCGCCAGAGCCGCGGCGTAGGCGCCGAGGTCGCCTCGGGAATCCGAAAGGAGGTTTCTGACGCGGGCGCCGTCGACGGGCCGGTCGCCGTCGAAGAGCCCGCGTCCCGGCTCGGTGACGCCGATCTCCAGAGGGACCCAGTCGAGCCGCGTGGCCGCGTCGGCGAGGGCATGGCGCCGGCTTTCGGGGACCGTGAAGACGAGCTCGAACTCGCCGTGCAGCACGGCGAGGAGAGCCAGCGGCGACAAGCCGGTGCGGAGTCCGGCCGGGGCGGCCCTCGGGTGTAGAAGCTCCGCCGCGGGGCGCGTGAGCCGGATGGCGATTCCGTTGAGGCGCGAAAGCTGGTCGAGAGTCGCGAGAAGCCCGTCGCTCGTGTCCATGGCCGCGCTGGCCACTCCCCGCAGAGCGCGCCCGTGCCGGAGGCGGGAAGGCGGCCGGAACTCGTCCTCGGGAAGGAGCGACGGCTCGCCGAGAAAGGCGGCGGCGGCCCGGGCGGCGCCGAGCCCGAGAGGTCCCGCGACGAAGACCCCCTCTCCCGGCTTCGAACCCATGCGGGTGAGAACGGAATCCGCCGGGACGAGTCCGGCGGCGGAGCAGCCGACGGTGAGAGCGGGCCCCTCGTTCGTGTCGCCTCCGAGAACCCAGGTCCCGGCCTCTCCGGCCGCCTCGGCCACGCCGAGCGCCACGGACTCCTGCGTGGCATCGGCGTCGTGCGCCGGCAGCGTGACGGAGAGAAGGAGCCCGACCGGCTCGGCGCCGACCGCCGCGAGGTCCGAGAGCGCGGCGACGACCGCGATCCGACCCGCGGTCCTCGGATCGCGATAGAGCCCGAGCCGCACTTCCTCGGCCACCGTGTCGACCGTGAGAGCGAGGAGCCGGCCGCCGCCGAGCGGGACGAGTTCGGCGTCGGTTTCGTGGACGTCTCCCACCTGTTGCGGGGCGCGCGGCAGGAGCTCGGCCCAGCGCGTGAGCCGGCGATTCTCGGCGACCTCGTCGTTCAGGCGCATGCGAGCAGCCTTTCCGGAAAGACGTCGAAGGTCGCGCGCCGGGCCGAGCCGACCTCGCCGTCGATCTCGAGGAGGAACGGCGTGTCGGCCCCGAAGTCCAGCGCGGCCGTTCGGAAGGCGCGCGTCCCGGGTCGGCCGGCGAAGCGGCCGCGCGCCAGGCCGGCGAGCGTTCCGAGCAGGCGCCGCCGCCCCATCGCCTCGCAGAGGCCGACGCCCAGGAGGCCGTCGTCCGCGGCGACCGGAATGTCGTACCGCAGGGATCCGGAGAGCCACGGGGTCTTGAGAACCGAGAGCGACGAGAAGTGGATCTCGTCCTTCCGCCCGTCGTGACGGAGAAAAGCGTGTGAGGGACGGTGCCGCGCGATGGCGCGAACGGCCGCGACCGCCATCGCGAGCGAGGGGAGGCGCCGCCCCAGCCGGCAGGAGGAGAACAGGGCGTTCCCCTCGGCGACGACGCCCATCGAGGCGCTGACCACGAGAACGCTCTCCCGGTCGCACCCTTCCGCGTCGACCCATCGGATGCGCCCGAGATCGCGGGGCGTTGCCCGATCGATGTCCAGCCGCAGAGGAATCCCGGAGCGGAGGCCCTCGAACGGCTTGTGAAAGTCGTTGCTCGAGCCCAGCCCCACGGCACCGAGGTAGATGTCGCCGAGCGGAATGCCGTCCTTCGCCTCGACGATCGCGGCGGCCAGCGCGTGGACCGTGCCGTCTCCTCCTGCCGCCACGAAAACCCGTGTGCCGGAGCGAAGAGAGGATCGGACGTCTCTTTTCCACATTCCTCCCGGATCCGTGGGGACGACCCTGCTGTCGAATCGCCGCTCGACTTCGCGCCGGACTCGGTCCCAGAGGCGGCCGGCGCGTCCGTGGCGCGCCGCGGGGTTGAGGAGGACGAGCGCGGGGCGGCGGCTCATATCTGCTCCCGGCAGGGGCGGCGCGCGAGAGTCGCCTCGAAGAGAAGGAGGAGGCCGGCGGCGAGAGGCGCGAGCGCGGGGCGGAGGACCGACGCCTCGCCGAGGTGGAGCGCGAGGAAGCCGAGAACCGAAAGGACGACGGCGGGAAACGCCTCGGCGTCCGTCCGAACGGCCAGCGCCTTCACGTGCGCGGCGACGAGGAGAAGCGCGCCCGCGAGCCAGAGAGCGACACCGGGCCAGCGAGACGCCGCGCTCCAGGGGAATCGCCCGAGGAGGAGGAGCGACGCGGCGAGGCTCACGGCGCCGAAGGCCCCGCTCGCGAGCACGGCCGTGCGCCGCCCGAACCGGACCGCGAGCGTGGCGTAGCCGGTCGCGCGGTCGGCCTCGACGTCTTTCAGGTAGCCGAGGAGGACGAAGACGGCGTATGACGCGAACACGCTTCCCACGGCCAACGGGAGAGTCGGGCTGGTGAGCGCGCGCAGCACGGACCGCTCGGCGCACAGGAAGCCCATCGCCGGGAGCAGCGCCATGACCGCGGCGTTGCAGGGCGGGCCGCCCCACCAGCGGCGCTTCAAGGGGGTGTAGGCAGCGAGCCCCGCCACGGCGGCGGCCGCGAGAGCGAGGTTCCACGGATTGAAGAGCGCGAGCGTCAGGCCGCAGAGGAGGAGCCCCGAAAGGCTGACGAGGAGGACGGCGCCGCGGCTGATCTCTCCCCGGACGAGAGGGCGATAGGGCGATGAGATGGAGTCGGTGTCGGTCTGAAAGACGTCCGTCAGGGCCTGGCCCAGCCCGTACGAAATGAAGAAGGCTCCGAGGGCGAGGGTGAAGGCCGGAAGCGGCAGCGGCGGCGCGGCGGCGAGCCCGACGAGCCCGGCCGCACCCGAGACGAAGCAGAGATACGGGCGGAGGGTCACGGCGAATCCCCGCCAGAAATTCGCCGGGACCGCGTCCTCCCGGAGCGGAAGAACGGTTGCGCTCACGCGCCGCTCCCTTCGACTCCGATCGAGACCTCGGATCCCTGCTCGGACGTGCCGCGCGCCCGGAAGCCGTGGCGTGACGCGACCCGGGCCAGGATCTCCGCGGTCCGGTCGATCTCCTCGTCCGTGTGGCGCGCGTTCACCGTCAGCCGCAGCAGGCTCCCGTCCGGAGGCACCGCGGGATACGTGACGACCCCGCAGCGGACGCCGGCGTCGAAGAGGTCGCGCCCGGCGGCGAGGAGCGTCTCGGCCCGCCCGGCCACGACGCTGAGGATGGGGGAGTCCCTGGAGACGACGCGCAGCCCGTTTGCCTCGAGGGCCGCGACGAAGCGGCGCGTGTTCACCCAGAGGCGGTGCCTCAGTTCGGGCTCGTCCTCCATCACGCGGAAAGCCTCCGCGATCCCGGCGCAGACCGGTGCGGGGAGCGAGGCGGTGAAGAGCCCGGCGTTCGCGTGGAACCGGAGATAGTCGACCAGCTCTCGAGAGCCCACGACGTAGCCGCCCGCGGCTCCCGCGGCCTTCGAGAACGTGCCCATCAGGACGTCGATGCACCCGGGCAGGCCGAAGAGCTCCTCCGTGCCGCGCCCGGTCGCGCCGAGGATGCCCGTGGCGTGCGCCTCGTCCACGAACAGAAGCGCGTCGTGCCGGTCGGCCGCGGCCCGCAGCGCCTGCAGCGGGGCGATGCTCCCGTGCATGCTGAAGACGCCGTCCGTGACGACGAGCCGCGCGCCGCCTCGTTTGGATTCACGCTCGAGGGCGCGATCGAGAGAAGCGGGATCGCGGTGCGCGAAGACGAGGCTCCGCGCGCCGGAGAAGCGGCAGCCGTCGTGGAGGCTGGCGTGGCAGAGGCGGTCGCGGACGACGACGTCCCCGGACCCGAGGAGTCCCGTCAGGATGCCCACGTTCGCCGCGTAGCCCGAGGGGAAGACGAGCGCGGCCTCGCGGCCATGGAAGGCGGCCACGACGTCCTCCAGCTCGCAGAGCCACCGGTTCGTGCCGGCGAGGAGCTGGGCGCTCGGCGTGCCCGTGCCGGCCACGTCGAGAGTGCGGCGGACCGCCGCCAGGACGCGCGGGTGGAGGTGGAGACCGAGGTAGCTGTTCGAGTCGAAGCAGGTCATCCGCTTCGGCTGCGACGTGAAGGGATCACGGACCACGATCT
Organism: Thermoanaerobaculia bacterium; assembly: GCA_041495865.1. GTDB lineage: Bacteria > Acidobacteriota > Thermoanaerobaculia > UBA5066 > UBA5066 > Fen-183. The sequence continues at coordinate 16,174 of JBGQDL010000071.1, forward strand.
CGTGGTCGATCGGCCCGAGCAGCTCGAGGCGATACTGCGCCTGGTACCGGCCCAGGGCGCGCTCGCTCTCGAGCATCGCTGAAAAGCGCCGCCAGCGCGCGCGGAGATCCGGAGAGCGGTCCCGCCGAAAGGCCGAGAGCGGCGTGACCTCCCGGGCGGGAGAGGGGGAGGCTGAAACGCGATCGAGGAGGGCGAGCGTTTGGCTCATGGGACTCTCTTCGCTCCGATGGAAACATGGGCTCCACCGGGCGGAGAGTCCTCAGGGATTTCCCGGGTTTTGCTGGTGTTTTCGCGAGACGTGCTCGGGCGTCGCAAGGGCTCGCTCGGGTCGCGACCTCATGCTCCTGCTCGCGCAAACTCGCTTCGCTCAAACATGCGCTCGGGCGTCGCACGAGGCCGCGACCCTGCTCGTCGGCCGACTCGTCAGCCTCCGGCGACAGGGGGCAGGAGCGCGACGGTGTCGCCCGGCGAGACGGGGTCCGTCTCCTTCGCCCACGCCTCGTTGACCGCGAGCTTCGCGCGCGTCCCGAAGCGCGCGATGGCAGGGTGCGCGGCCTCGAGGGCGCGCCTGAGCGACGTGACCGTGACCGGCTCGGGCACCTCGACGGCGATCGAGCGGCCGACCGCGTCTCTCAGCGAGGCGAAAAGGAGGACGTCGACCGTCATTTGGCGATCTTACGCGGCCGCGAGCGCGCCTAGAATCGCCCGCCGGAGGACTCAATGCCAGAAGCACGTCTCGCGAGAAAGACGGCGCTCGTGACGGGCGCGGGCAGGGGCATCGGGAAGGCCATCGCGCTGCGCCTCGGGGCGTATGGCGCCCCGGTCGCCGTGGGCGTCCGCCGGGACGCCGACGGCGAGGCCGTCGCCGCCGAGATCGTGAAGGCGGGCGGGCAGGCGCAGGTCGTCCTCGTCGATGTCGCGGACCCGGCCTCGGTCGCGACCGGCGTCGAGCGCGCGGCGCGGCCCGAGCGCAGGCTCGACATCCTCGTGAACAACGCGGGCGTCGGCCTGCCGTCGCCCTTCGACGGAGACGCGCGCTCGGACCAGGCCTGGAGCCAGACCCTGGACGTGAACCTCACGGGCATGTGGCGCGTCTGCCGCGCGGCGCGGCCGTTCCTGCCCGACGGCGCGCGCATCGTGAACCTCTCCTCTGTTTCGGGCCGTTTCGGAATCGCCGGCATGGCCGCGTACAGCACGTCCAAGCACGGCGTCATCGGCCTCACGCGTTCGCTCGCCCTGGAGCTCGCGGCGCGGAAGATCACCGTGAACGCCGTGTGTCCGGGCTGGGTGGACACGGAAATGGGCCGATCGGGCATCGCGCGGATGGGGAAGGGCCTCGGGAAGGGATTCGACGACGCGTTCGCGTTCGCGGGGAGGATGGCGCCCCTCGGCGAGGTGCTTTCGACGAGGGAGGTCGCGGGCCTCGTCGCGTATCTCGTCTCTCCCGAGGCGAAGAACGTGACCGGCCAGGCCATCGTCATCGACGGCGGGCAGGTGATGCCCTGATCGAGGCCGTCTTCTTCGACGCGGGCGACACGCTCCTCGCCGCCGACCCGCCCGTCGACCACGTCTACCGCGAGGCCTTCGCGGCGCACGGCGTCGAGGCGGACGTCGAGGCGGTGCATCGCGCGGTGCACGCGACGTGGCGGGAGGTGGACGCGGCGCGCGAGCGCGGAGAGGAGCGCTGGGGCGGGCCCGGGGGCGAGGCGGGCTTCTGGCGCCGGTTCGTCGCCGCCGTTTACGCGCGTGTGGGCGGGGGGGAGATGCCGGATTCGCTTCTTGCCAGCCTCGTCGCGCACTTTCACGAGGAGTTGCACTGGACTCTCTACCCCGAGGTGCCGGGCGTCCTCGCCTCGCTGCGCACGATGGGCCTCAGGCTGGCCGTCGTCTCGAACTGGGATTCGTCCTTGCCGTCGCTCCTCGCGCGCCTCGGCATCGGAGACGCGTTCGACGACGTGATCGTGTCGGCGGTCGTGGGAGCGAGCAAGCCGGACCGGGGGATTTTCGCCGAAGCGCTGCGGCGGGCGGGCGCGGCGCCGGGCGCCGTCCTGCATGTGGGCGACTCGCTCGTCGACGACTACCACGGGGCCCGCGCGGCGGGCCTTCACGCGCTGCTCGTCGACCGCGCCGGGCGCGTGCCGGAAGGCTACGAAACGATCCGATCGCTGTCCGAGCTCCCGCCCCGGGTGCTCGCCCGGTAGACTCGCGCGTCCGCATCGAATCCGCGTCGCCAGGAGGAAGTTCGCTTGAGGAGCCAGCTGTTCCGCACGAAGTCGATCGAGCAGCTTCAGGCGAGCGCCGACGAGCCGGGCGGCGGGCACCTCAAGCGCGCGCTGACCGCATGGGACCTCACGTTCATGGGCGTGGGCGCGATCATCGGCGCGGGCATCCTCTCGAGCCTTGGCACGGGCCTCGCCGGCGGCTTCGACTCCTCCTACGGGGTGACGCGCCCGGCCGCGGGTCCCGCCCTGATGGTCAGTTTCCTCCTGACGGCCGTCGCGTGCGGGTTCACGGCGTTCTGCTACGCGGAGATGGCTTCCATGATCCCCGTCTCCGGCTCCGCCTACACGTACGCCTACGCGACGCTCGGCGAGCTGATGGCGTGGATCATCGGCTGGGACCTCCTCCTCGAATACGCAATCTCGAACGTGGCGGTCGCGATCTCGTGGGGA
>JBGQDL010000072.1:0-18534 GCA_041495865.1 Thermoanaerobaculia bacterium
CACCGCGAACGACTTCGTCGCGGCGATTGCGAAATCGGAGCCGCGAGGGGCATATCCGCGGGCATTTCTGGGCGAGCAGACGTACTGGACGGTGGCCGGAGTCGACGCGGATACGGAGGAGGTCCTCGTCGGCGAAGACGGCGCGCTGGAACCGGGGAAGGGGTCTTTCTCGCTCGAGCCGTTCCTCTTGGCCGACGGCCGGCTCCTGACGTTTCGTGACGCCGCGATCTCGCACGGACTCGAAAGAGGCGATCTCCCGATTCCGACGGTGACGTGGAAGGCCGGCGACCTGATTCTCGACGTGACACCGGTCGTGGACGGCTCGCCGGGGTCGTCCGTCCTCCGTGCGCGGTATCGCGTGAGGAACGCCCGCGCGGCCGCGGCACGTGTGCGGCTCTTCGTCGCGGTCCGCCCGTTCCTCGTGAACCCGCCGACGCAGTTCCTGAACGCGCCCCACGGCGTTTCGAAAATCGACTCGCTTTCCTTCCGCGGCGGAACGCTGACGGTGAACGGCGCGCGGGCCGTCGCCGCGTACCCCGCCCCCTCGGCGTTCGGCGCGGCGGCGTTCGACGCCGGCGACGTGACCGGTTTCCTGTCGCGAGGAGAAGTTCCGCCGGACGCAGAGGTCAGGGACGCGGCCGGCCTCGCGTCCGGGGCCTTCGCTTGGGATCTCGAAATTCCACCGGGAGGCTCGCGCGACTCCTTCCTCGCGGTTCCGCTGCACGGAGGGCGAACGGCGGCCCCGGCTTTCGGATTCGACGGCAGGCTCGCCCTCGCGGCTTCCGCGTGGGCCCGAAGGGTCGACGGGGTCCGGTTCCACGTCCCGCCCGGCGCGCGCGCTCTGGTCGAGACGCTGAAGTCGAATCTCGCCTATGTCCTGATCAATCGCGACGGGCCGTGGATCCAGCCCGGCTCGCGCGCCTATGAGCGCTCGTGGATCCGCGACGGCGCGCTGACGTCGTCGGCGCTCCTCAGGCTCGGCCATTCCGCGGAGGTCCGCGAGTTCCTCGTCGCCTTCGCGGAAAGGCAGTTCGCGGATGGAAGGATTCCGTGCTGCGTCGATGCCCGCGGCGCCGATCCCGTGCCGGAAAACGACAGCCACGGAGAGTTCCTCTTCCTCGCCGCCGAGTATTTCCGTTTCACGCGGGACGCCGCTACGATTGGCAAGCTCTGGCCGCGGATCGCGAGGACCGTGGCCGCGATCGATGCGCTCAGGCGGCAGCGCCGGACCCCCGAATACGAGACTCCCGAAAAGCTCGCCTTCTACGGGCTCCTGCCCGAGTCGATCAGTCACGAGGGGTACTCCGACAAGCCGGTCCACTCGTACTGGGACGACGCCTTCGCGCGAAAAGGCCTCGCGGACGCCGTGGAGCTTGCGCTCGCGCTCTCACATCCTGACGACGCGCGATCCTTCGCCGCGATCGAGGGCGAGTTCGAGGCGGACCTTCTCGCCTCGATCGCTCGCACGATCGAACAGAATGATCTCGATTACATTCCCGCCTCGGTCGAAAAGCACGACTTCGACCCGACCTCGACCACGGCGGCCCTTTCGCCGTGCGGACTCCAGGGAAAATTGCGGCAAAAGGAGCTCTCGCGCACGTTCGATCGATATGTGGCCGAGGCGCGGGAGCGGCGCGACGGGACGAAGAAGAGCGACGCCTACACGCCGTACGAGCTGCGGACGGTCGGCGTGCTCGTGAGGCTCGGCCGGAAGGCCGAGGCGCACGAGCTGCTCGCGGCCTTCATGGAGGACCGCCGGCCCGCCGCCTGGAATCAGTGGGCCGAGGTCGTCGGCAAGGACCCGCGCGCTCCCCGCTTCCTCGGGGACATGCCGCACACCTGGGTCGGGACCGACTTCATCCGCTCGTTCCTCGACTTCTTCGCTGTCGAGCGCGAGGGCGAGGGAGGGAAAGAGGGATCGCTCCTGCTCGGCGCGGGACTCCCGGAAGATTGGCTGCGGGCGCCGGGAGGCGCCGGGGTGGAGGGCCTTCGAACGATTTACGGGCCGCTCGACCTCTCCGTCTCGGCGTCGGGCGGCGACGTTCGCGCGCGGATCGCGGGCGTGAGGATTCCCCCCGGCGGCCTCGCCCTCGCATGGCCGCTCGCCGGCATCCCGCGCGAGGCGACCGTGAACGGAAAGCCGGCCGAAATCCGGGGCGGGGAGATCCTCGTCCGCGAGGTCCCCGCCGAGGTGGTCGCCCTCCCGTGACGGCGATCTCTGCTCTTGGCGCCGGCGCGTACGGCCACTTCTCGGAAGACGGCCGGGAGTACGTGATCACGGACCCGAGAACCCCGCGCCCGTGGGTCAACGTCGTCGCGAATCCCCGCGCCGGGTTCGTCGTGAGTCAGACCGGAAGCGGCTTTTCGTTCCTCGAAAACTCGCAGCTCGCCGCCGTGACGCGCTGGCGGCAGGACCTAGTCGAGGATCTTTCGGGGAAGTTTCTCTACGTGAAAGACATGGAGAACGGGAACCTCTGGTCCCTTTCGCCCGCGCCCGCGTGGTTGCCCTTCGATTCCTTCGCGTGCCGCCACGGCCTCGGCTATACGACGTTCGAGACGTCGCGCTCCGGAATCGAGGCCGGGTGGACGCTCTTCTGCCACGCGAAGGAGACGGCCGAGATGTGGCGGGTGACGCTGCGCAACGCGTCCGGACGGCCTCGGAGACTTCTTCTTTGCGGCACCCTCGAATGGTGCTGCGGCGTCGCGCCCTCCCCGCGACGCGAGTTCGGGAAGCTCTTCCTCGAGACGAAGTTCGACGCGGACCACCGTGCGATCGTCGCGCGAAACCACATGTGGGACGTGCCGTCCGAGCAGTTCGGGCACTGGAACACGAGCTTCCCGTACGTCAGCGCCTTTTCGACGTCCGAAAAGGTGGTCGCGGCGCAGGGAGACAAGGCGGCTTTTCTCGGCCGCTACGGCAGTTTCCGCGCTCCGGCCGCGCTCCTCGGGAAGGGGGGGCCACCGGCGTTCGGCCGGCATGAAGACCCGATTGCCGCTCTCGAGGTCGAGATCGCGCTCGCGCCGGGCGAGTCGCGAACAGTTGGCTTCGCCCTCGCGACGTCGGAGTCGGAGGAAGGCGCGGTCGCGCTCGGATCGCGGTTCGTGAAGGACGAGGAAAGCCGCCGGGCGCTCGAAGACGTCACCTCGGGCTGGCGGACGCGCCTCGCCGCGCACTGGATGGAGACACCCGACCCGACCTTCGACGCCGTCCTCAACGACTGGGCGCGGTATCAGGCGATCGCGGCGCGGCTCTGGGGGCGATGCGGCTACTACCAGCAGAGCGGCGCCTTTGGCTTCCGCGACCAGCTCCAGGACTCTCAGGTCTACCTGACGATCGATCCCGAGCGGTGCCGCGAGCAGATCCGCCTTCACGCGGGCCACCAGTTCCGGGACGGCTCGGTCTTTCACTGGTGGCACCCGCTCACTGAGCAGGGCCTCGTCACGAAGATGACCGACGACCTTCTCTGGCTCGCCTTCGTGTCGGCGAACTTCATGAAGGAGACGGGCGACTTCTCGATTCTCGACGATGAGGCGCCGTTTCTCGACGAAGAGGGCTCGTTTCCGCTGACGGACCACGTGCAGCGCGCGTTCCGGCGCGTCTTCTCGCGGATGAGCCCGCGCGGAATTCCTCTCATCGGCGCCGGCGACTGGAACGACGGCCTATCCGCGATGGGTCTTCTCGAGAAGGGCGAGTCGGTCTGGCTCGGCCACTTCCTCGCCGGCCTTCTCGCCGACTGGAGCGAGATCTTCCGCCGCACGGGGGCGCCGGCGCTCGCGGACGATTTCGCGGCGCGGCGCGCGGCGCTCATCGCCGCGCTCAACGCGCACGGCTGGGACGGAGGCTGGTACCGGCGCGGGACGCTCGACGACGGGTCGGTCCTCGGGAGCGCCGAGAATCGCGTGGGGAAGATCTTTCTCAACGCGCAGACGTGGGCGATCCTGAGCGACGTGGCGCCGAGAGGCCGCGCGGCGGCGTGCCTCGCGGCCGTGAAGGAGCACCTCGTCACCGAGGCCGGAGCGCTCCTGCTCGCCCCCGCGTTCGACCGGCCGGTCCCGGAGATCGGCTACATCACGCGTTACGGGCCCGGCCTTCGCGAGAACGGAGGCGTTTACACGCACGCCGCGACGTGGGCCATCGCCGCGGCGGCGAAGGCGAAGGACGCCGCGCTCGTCGAGAGGCTCCTCGTCGCGATAAATCCCACGAACAAGGATCCCGAGCGCTACGCGGCCGAGCCCTATGTGCTCCCGGGCAACGTCGACGGACCCGCCTCGCCCCACCACGGGCGCGCCGGATGGACCTGGTACACCGGCTCGGCGGCCTGGCTTCACCGTGTCGTTTCGGAATGGGTCTTCGGGGTGCGTCCCGGATGGGACGGGCTGACGATCGACCCCTGTCTTCCTCCCACCTGGAGCCGGGCGAAGATGGTCCGGCCGTGGCGCGGGGCGACGTTCGAGATCGAGGTCGCGCGCGGAGTCCCCGAAGGAGGCGGCGCCGTCTCGGTCGCCGTCGACGGGGTCCTGCTGGCGACGAACGTCGTGCGGCCGCCGGGGCGTCCTGGCGCCACTCCGGGCGGGACTTCCGGCTCCACTCTCCGCGTCGCGGTGACGGTCCGGTAGCGGCTCAGCCGGCGGGTGAGCCGTCGAGGGCCGCGCCGGCGCTCCGGATCACGTCCGCGAAGAAACGTGCGCTCGCCTTCGGAGTTCGCCGCTGCGTGGCGAAGTCGACGTGCACGATCCCGAAGCGCTTCGAGAAGCCGTGAGACCACTCGAAGTTGTCGAGCAGCGACCAGGCGAAGTAGCCGCGGACATCGACGCCCCGTGCGATCGCCTCGCGCGTCGCGCGGAGATGGTCCCTGAAGTAGGCGACGCGCAGGGGATCCGCGACGCCGTCCGACCCCGCCTCGGGCGGGTCGGAGAAGGCCGCCCCGTTCTCGGTGACGTAGAGAGGGATGTTCCCGTAGCGCGACCTGACCCACGTCAAGGCGTCGAGGAGGCCCGGCGCGTAGACCTCCCAGTCCAGCTCGGTATGGAGAGCGCCGTCCTGCCGGACGCCCGAGGCGCGGGTGGGGACGGCTTTCGGGTCGTCCTTCACGACACCGCGCTTGTAGTAATTGACGCCGAGGAAGTCGATCGGCGTCCGGATGAGGTCGAAATCGGCTGCGGGAAACCGGGGCCACGCGTCTCCGAAAATGCCGGGCAGCTCTTCGGGGGTGCGGCCGAAAAAAACCGGATCGAGAAACTGGCGATTCATGTAGGCGTCGGCGCGCGCGGTGGCCGCGATGTCGGCGGCGGAGTCCGACGCCGCGAACTTGGGCTCGAGGTTGACGACGAGGCCCACGCGGCGCCCGCCCTCGACGCGGCAGGCGGCGACGGCCGCCGCATGCGCGCGGAGGAGATTGTGCGCGGCGATCGGCGCCTCGAAGAGGCTGCGGTGTCCCGGCGCCAGGATGCCGTTCAGGTATCCGCCGTCCGTCACGACCCACGGCTCGTTCAGGGTCGCCCATGTGCGAACGCCCGGGAGCGCGCGGGAGACGACGCGCGCGTAGTCCGCGAACCAGGCGGCGATGTCGCGGTTCAAGAAACCGCCCCGGTCTTCGAGGGCGGCCGGCAGGTCCCAGTGGAACAGCGTCCCGAAAGGCTCGATCCCCGCCCGCAAGAGCGCGTCGACGAGGCGCCGGTAGAAGTCCAGCCCCTTCTCGTTCACGCGTCCAAAGCCCTCGGGGAGGACGCGGCTCCAGGAAACGCTGAAGCGGTAGGCGTTGAGAGAGAGGCTTCGCATGAGCGCGACGTCTTCGAGGAATCGGTTGTAGTGATCGCAGGCGACGTCGCCGTTGTCGCCGCCGCTCACGAGACCCGGCGTGTGCGAGAAGCGGTGCCAGTTGCTCGGCCCGGCCCCGTCGGCGAGCGGCGAGCCCTCGACCTGATAGGCGGAGGTCGCGGCTCCCCACAGGAATCCCTTCGGGAATCCGGGGTTCGAAGTCACGACCACTTCCGGCTCGAGCAAGCCTCCAAGTCTATGCCGCGTGCGCCGCGGCAGGGCTAAACTGCCCGCGGCCGCACCGCGTCTGCCCGTAGCTCAGCTGGACCAGAGCATCGGCCTTCTAAGCCGAGGGTCGGGAGTTCGAATCTCCCCGGGCAGGCCAGTTTCGAAGGCACGCGAGAACCCGTGCTCATGGCGCACTCGCCTGGTCCTGGAGGGTGAAGCGCTCTATCCTCTCCTGCGAGGCCATGCTTGTGAAGCCGTCCGCACTCGTCTTCGCCGCCGCGCTTTCCGCCGTCCCTCTCGGTGCGGACGAAGCTCACCGTCATGGCGGCGCGCCCCCCGAACGGCTCGGAACCGTGCGTTTCCCCGTCTCCTGCTCGCCCGACGCGCAGACGCGCTTCAACCGCGCGACGGCCCTCCTCCATTCTTTCTGGTACGACGAGGCGGCGAAGGCGTATGCCGCGGTCCTCGAGGCCGATCCCGATTGCGGGATGGCGTGGTGGGGCGTCGCGATGAGTCGCTACCACCCCATCTGGGCGCCGCCTTCTCCCGACGAGCTCGCGGCGGGCCGGGCTGCCGTCGAGAAGGCGAAGGCCGCGGCGCCGCGGATGACCGAGCGCGAACGGGCCTACGTCGCCACCGTCGCCGCGTTCTTCGACGACTCCGGCACGGTGGACCACGGGACGCGCGCGCACCGCTTCGAGAGGGCTCTGCGAAGCGTGTTCGAGCGCTTCCCGGACGACCACGAGGCCGCGGTCTTCTACGCGCTCGCGCTGAACGGGACGGCGCCGCCGACGGACAAGACGTACGCGAACCAGCGAAGGGCGGCCGAGATCCTGAATGCGGTCCTGCCGCTCGAGCCCGACCACCCTGGTGTCGCGCACCTGATCATCCACAGCGACGACTATCCCGAGCTCGCGAGCCTCGCCCTGCCGGCCGCGCGCGCGTACGCGCGCATCGCGCCGTCGGCGCCGCACGCCCTCCACATGCCGTCGCACATCTTCACGAGGCTCGGGCTCTGGGACGAGTCGATCGCGTCCAACATCGCGTCGGCCGCCGCGGGAAAAGAGTACGCGGAAAAGACGCTCCCCGGCGGACACGATTTCGACGAGCTGCACGCGCTCGACTACCTCGAGTACGCGTACCTGCAGAAGGGGGACTACGGGAAGGCGAAGGCGGTGCTCGACGAGGTGCGCACGGCGGACGTCGTGGACGAGCAATCGTTCCACGTCGCCTACACCTATGCCGCCGTGCCGGCGCGCTATGCGCTGGAGAGGCGGGACTGGGCGGGCGCCGCCTCTCTGCGCGTCGAGCACCCGCGCTTTCCGTGGGCGCGGTACCGATGGGCCGAGGCGATCACTCACTTCGCCCGCGCGACGGGTGCAGCACGCTCGGGAAAGCTCGCAGAGGCGAAGAAATCCCTCGCGGAGCTCGAGAAGATCCACGTGGGGCTGAGGCCGCAACCGGGCGCCTACGACTGGGCGGGCCAGGTGGAGATCCAGCGCCGCGCCGCCGCGGGTTGGATTGCGCGAGCCGAGAAACGAGACGACGAAGCGGTCGCGCTCCTGCGCTCGGCCGCGGACCTGGAAGACTCCACCGACAAGCACCCGGTCACGCCCGGGCCCGTCCTGCCCGCGCGGGAGCAGCTCGGCGACCTGCTCCTCGAGCTCTCTCGTCCGCAGGAAGCCCTCGCCGCCTACGAGGTCTCGAACCGCACCGCGCCGAACCGCCGGAACGGCGTCGCCGGCGCGGGACGGGCACGCGCCGCGCTCGGTGGACACTGATGCTCGTTCGTAAGGCTGGCGACAGAGTTCGAATCGTGTCGTGTTGGGCAGGCCAGTCCCCACGCTCCAGACGGAGGCTTCATGAAGCTCAGAATGCACGGGACCCTCTTCGGCCGCCGGATTCTCGGCAGCACAGCCCTTCTCGTGGCCCTCGCCGCGATCCCGGTGCCGGCGGCGGCCCAGCCGGGACCTCCGTCGAGCCGGCCCGCCACCCGGACGGAGACACCCTTCGTCGTCGAGTACTACTACAAGGCGAAGTGGGGCTTCGCCGACGAGTTCGCGCGGCTCTTCAAGAAGAACCACCTCCCCGTGCTGAAGAAACAGATCGAGTCGGGGAGATTCCTCGAGGTGAGGGCCGAGAAGCCGCGGTATCACGCGACCGAGGACGGACGCTGGGACTTCCGCGTCACGATCGTCTTCCGGAGCGCCGCGGTCGCCGCCGACAGCTCCTTAGAGGAAGAGATCAAGAAGCAGCTCTTCCCGGACCAGGAGACCTACCGCCGCGAGGAGCAGAGACGCTTCGAGATCCTGCTCGCGCACTGGGACCTCCCGCTGGTGGCCGCTCCGGAGATGGCCCCGTAGCAGAAGCGCAGGGCGTTTTCCCTCCTTGCATTTCCGGCTCCTCCGCACAAGAATCCCCGCGATTTCAGACAGGAACGGATGACGATACCTTGAAGGAGGTGTGAGATGCGTAAGAGTCTTCTCGCTGGCGCCCTCGTGGTGTGTGCCGCAATGGTCTTTTCGAGTTCCGTACTCCTCGCCGCCGACAACTGGCTGGGCACATGGAAGCTCAACGTCGAAAAATCGAAGGTCAGCCCGGGGCCCGCGCCGAAGAGCCTGACATTGAAGTTCGAGGCTTCGCAGGGCGTGATCAAGCTGACTTCGGATGCCGTCAATGCCGAAGGCAAGGCGACGCACGGTACGTATTCCTCGAAGTTCGACGGTAAGGATGTCCCATGGGAAGGGAACCCGGATGCCGACACGGCCGCACCGAAGAAGACCGACGACAACACTTATGAGAACGTCTGGAAGAAGGGCGGGAAAGTCACCGTCACCGCGAAGGTCGTCGTGTCCAAGGACGGGAGGACCCTCACGGTCTCCCAGACCGGCAAGAACGCGAAGGGCGAAGCCGTGAACACGACTTCGGTGTACGAGAAGCAGTAGGGCCGCGCTCGGAGCCCGCGGGCATGGCGCCGCTGACGGCTTGGTCTTAGAGCCCCGCCAACCCGGCGGTTACTCCCACTTCGGCGGCCGCTTCTCGAGGAAGGCGCGGAGCCCTTCGGTGAAGTCGGGAGTGAGAGCGAGGTGAGCCGCCGCCTCGAGCTCCAGGTCGAGGGCGTCTTCATAGGGCAGATCGAGGCCGAGCGTGATGCAGCGGCGGATGGCGGCGAGCGCGGCGGCCGGCTTTCTGGCCAGAGCCGCGGCGTACGCCTGGACCTCCTCCCGGAGCTTCTCGGGAGGCACGACGAAGTCCACGAGCCCCATCCCGAGCGCTTCCTCGGCCGTCACCAGGTTTCCTTCGTAGAGAAACCGCAACGCTCGAGAACGGCCGAGGAGTCTGGATAGGGATTGCGTGGTGCCCACCGGGGGAATGAAGCCGATGTTGATCTCCGGCTGCCCGAGCCGCGCATCCTTCGCGGCGAAACGGACGTCGCAGTTCAGGACGATCTCCAGCCCTCCACCGACCGCCGTCCCGTGAATGGCGCCGACGAGCGGCTTTGAAGCCTCGCGGATCTGGCACACGAGACCGTGACAGATCTCGACCCATTCCCGCATGTCTCCCGGCCGCATCGCCGCAAGGACACGAAGGTCCGCCCCGGTGGAGAAGAACTTGTCCAGCGCGCTCGCGATCACGATGACGCGGACGCCGGCGTCCTGGAGGAAGTCGTCCAGCGCCACCGGGATTTCGCGCAGCATCGTCCAATCGATCGCGTTGAGAGGCTCTCGCCGGTACTCGAGCCAGGCGACACGATCCGTCACGCTCGTTTTCAGGAACTCGTAGTTCATGGCCACCTCGTCGGTTCGATCTTCCGCCGGATTATCGGCTTACGATCGGGGCGAGGGAGGGCGGGGGTGGCGGATCACGCGGACGTCGCGATCATCGGTGCGGGGGTCATCGGGTGCAGCACCGCGTTCCACCTCGCGCGACTCGGGCGGGAGGACGTCTGCCTGGTCGAGAAGGAGCCGCTGCCGGGCAGCGGCTCGACGTCGAAGGCGAACGGCGGCATCCGGGCCCAGTTCACGACGGAGATCAACGTCGCGATGTCCCTCGCCTTGATGGCCATTCTCGACGCCCTCGCGGGCGAGATCGGTGACCCGCCGCTGTACCGGAAGGCCGGCTACCTCTTCCTCACCGGCGATCCGGCGCGTCTTTCCGCGATGACGGCCGCCGCCGCGTTCCAGCGCGCGCGCGGCGTCAGCGTCGACGTGCTCGACGCGGCGGGCGTCCGCGCGAAGGCGCCGTACGCGGCCGGTCCGATCCTGGGCGGGACCTTCGGGCCGAATGACGGTTTCCTCGACCCGGGGGGCTTGACGAACTTCTTCCTCCGCGAAGCGACGCGGGGCGGCGTGAGGGCGCTCTATGGAGCCGGAGTGACGGCGATCGACCGGGACGCATCCGGGGGCTACCGCCTCCACACGGCGGCCGGCGAAATCAGGGCGTCCGTCGTCGTCGACGCCGCGGGGCCTTTCGCGGGCCGCGTCGCGGCGCTCGTCGGGGCCGACCTTCCCGTCGAGCCGGTGCGCAGGCACATCCTCATCAGCGGACCCTGCCCCTCACTCCCGCAGACGATCCCGATGACCATCGACGCGGACAGCGGCATCCTGATCCGCCGCGAGGGGAACCGGGTCCTGATCGCCTACTCCAACCCGGACGAGCCCCTCGGCTTCAACACCGCTTTTGACCCGGACTTCCCGCTCCGCATCGCCGAGCCGTTGGAGGCGCGTTTTCCCGCCGTGGGCCGGGCAGGCCTCGACATCAGGCGGAGCTGGGCCGGGCTCTACGAGGTCACGCCCGACCACCACGCCGTCATCGGCCCCGTTCCCGGAGTGCCCGGTTTTTTCGTCGTCGCCGGGTTCTCCGGCCACGGCGTGATGCACGCGCCGGCTGCGGGCCGGGCCGTCGCCGAGATGATCGTGAAGGGACAGAGCGAAAGCGTGGACGTCAGCGCGCTGTCGATCGAGCGGTTCGCTCGCGGCGAGGCCATCCACGAGACGATGGTCCTCTGAAACTTCACTTGAGCCCCTCCACGACGTTGAGCTCTGAAAAGACCCGCCGGAGCCGATAAACGTAGTGCCGTCCGTCGCGGGTGAGAATCACGTTGCCGTACATGAGCCCGACCGGATCGGGCGCGAGCTCCTTCCAGAGGGCTCTGCGGCCGGTGCCGAGCTCGAGACGACCGATGCGCGCCGGCCAGGTTCGGTCCCAGACGAAGAGGGCCCGTCCGCCGATCTCCCACTCGAGCGGCAGGTCTCCCGGAAGAGCGCCGCGAACCTCCGTCGGCGCGCCGCCGGCGGCCGAGTAGACGAGGATTCGTCCCGCCGCATCGACGGTCGCGACCGATTCTCCATCCGGCGAAAGAACCCCCAGGCTGCTCCCCTCGGGCGTGGCCGGATGCGGGCCTCCGCCGGCGAGGTCGAGGAGAAAGGTCCGAGCCGGGCGGTCCGGTTCCGCCCCCGAAAAGAGGATCCGGCGTCCATCGAGCGACCACCGCGCCCGCTCGTGCAAGACGGCGCGCGGGCGCACGTTCCCGATCGGCAGCGGGCGGGGGTCTCCGGGGCCCGTCGGGAGGAGCGTCAGCGAAACGCCGCCCTGCTCTGAGGTGGTCAGCCTCAGGATCCATCGGCCGTCCGGAGACGTCCCGAGGGAGGAGCCATTTCCAAGCCGGACGGGCGCGGATTCGCCGACCCGCCTGTAGTAGAGAAACGGCTCGAGCCCCGCCCCGGGAGCGCTCTGCTCGATCCCGGTATACATGGACCCGTCCTCGGAGATCCCGTTGACCGCCTCGTCTTTCCAGGTGGAGAGGTCTCGCTCCTTCGTTTCGCCTCGCAGAAGCCCTCCCACCTCGCCGCGCCGGTCCTCGCCCGAAAGGAGGACGGCGCCTGCCGGCGAGATGTCGCGGAGGGAAAGGTCCATGGGAGGGCCATACACCAGGCGGTGCTTTCCGCCCGGCCGGATCGCCCAGAGCTGGTGCCGTCCCCCGTTTGCCACCCCCTCCTTCTCCTCCGAGGACGCGGTGAACCAGATTTCCGTTCCGTCGCGCGACCAGGCCAGACCCTGCGCCCCCGCCCACACGCCGGTCAACCGCTCCGCACGCACGCCGGCCGACGCCAAGGCGACATACCCGAAGTCGTTGCCGTAGACCGGATGCTCGAGGAACGCGATCCGCTTTCCGTCCGGAGAGATGCGCGGGTGGCTCACCCAGCCGTCGGTCTCGATAACCAACTTGCCGACCGGAAACTCCAGCCGCTGAAGCTTGCCGACCTCCCGGACGACGGCGAATTCCCTCCCGTCGGGAGAAATGTCCGCGTCCGCGACGTGCTCCAGGATCTCCCGCGGCGCGCCGCCCCCCAACGCCACGCGTGCCAGGGTGCCGCTTCGCATCCAGTAGCCGCGGTGCACACAGCCGAGCAGCAGCGCCATTTCGGCGGTCCGGGAGATCCCGAGCACCGTGGCGCCGGATGGCAATTCGACAGTTCGCGACTCGATCGAGTCGAGGCGGGTCACGTACGTGCGCAGAGGTTCGTCCCGCCGGGTCGACCCGAAGACGACGGTCTGTCCATCGGGCGAGAACCGCGCGTCCTCGATGAGGCCGCGGTGATACGTGATCTGGCGGATGCGCGGAGCGGACGGCGGGCGAAGTCGGCCGCCGAGAAACAGGCCGGCACCGAGAGCGACGACGATGGCGGCGGAGGCGAGAGCCACCGGCAGCACCCGGCGGGAAGTTCCCGCCGTCGCGCCGACGCTCGGCGCACTCTGGCCGCTCATCGCCGACTCGAGCGCAAAGGCGACGTCGTGCGCCGAATGGAACCTCTGCTCGGGATTCTTCTCGATGCAGTGCCGTACGATCCGCTCGAGGCCGGGCGAGATGCTCTGGTTCGTGACGGAAAGGTCCGGCGGTTCTTCCCGGAGGATTGCCGATATCGTCTCGGCCGCCGAGTCGCCGTGGAACGCTCTCTTGCCCGAGAGCATCTCGTAGAGGATCGCGCCGAAAGAGAAGATGTCCGACCGGGCGTCGGCGGGCTTTCCCTTGACCTGTTCGGGCGACATGTACCCGAGCGTTCCCATCACGACGCCGGGCTCCGTGCCCGCCGAGGCCGTCGGCAGGTTGGTCGCCTGGCCGCCTTCTTCCTGGTTCGTCAGCTTGGCGAGGCCGAAGTCGAGGATCTTCACGCGCCCGTCCTTCGTCACGAAGAGGTTCTCGGGCTTCAGGTCCCGATGCACGATCCCCTTCTCGTGCGCAGCTGCCAGGCCGTGGGCGATCTGCAGTGTGTAGTCGATCGCTTTTCGCTGAGACAACTTCCCGCCCGCGAGCGCAGACCGCAGCGTCTCTCCTTCCAGCAGCTCCTGCACGAGGACATGCCGCCCGGGGAATCCGGGCACACCGGGGATTTCTTCGAAAGAGAAGATCGCCGCGATGTTCGGATGGTTCAGCGCCGCGAGCAGCTTCGCTTCCCGCTCGAACCGCACGACCCTCTCCTTGTCTTCGAAGAAATCTTCCGGCAGGACCTTGAGCGCCACCGTCCGGTCGAGGCGCGCGTCCGTCGCCTTCCAGACCTCTCCCATTCCGCCCGCGCCGAGGGGCGAGAGGATCTCGTACGGGCCGAGCCGCGTACCGGAAGCAAGACTCATCGGCGGGAGCCGGGCGCGATGCTCATGGATGGCCGACGGCGATTATGGGCGGTCGGGCACGGGCGGACCTTTCAGGGCGCCGCCTTCCCCGCCAGCCAGGCGCCGCGAGCCCCAGGTGTCAAAGAGTCCATGTGCTTCGCAAGAAGCGCGATCTGCCACATCTCCGGGCCTGACAGGGTCTCGCCGAAGGCAGGCATTCCGGTAAAGCGAATGCCGTGGACGATCTTCCAGTAAGTCTCTCCCTCGGGATCATCCTCGACCCCATGTTTCGCGAGCTGCGGCGGGTTCGGTGTCAAGCCCTTCGCGATCGACGAGGCCGCGCCATCGGCTCCTCC
The DNA here is from genome assembly GCA_041495865.1 of Thermoanaerobaculia bacterium. Classification (GTDB taxonomy): domain Bacteria; phylum Acidobacteriota; class Thermoanaerobaculia; order UBA5066; family UBA5066; genus Fen-183. The sequence goes on from JBGQDL010000072.1 coordinate 13,954, forward strand.
ATGACACACCTGACAGTGAGCGCGGTAGAGCGCGATGCCCGCAGTGAGATTTTCGTCAGTGGGCTGAACGGGGCTCTTCAGGCCCTGCGCCTCCCGGCGCATCGTCGCCTGAAGCGATTTCTTCGCAGCCCACTTCTCCAGCCCGCTCGGCTTCGAGTCCTGTCCTGCGGGCAGGGCTCCGCTCGACACGAAGAAGTAAGCGCCGGCGATCAATGTCGCGATGGCGGCGACCAAACCCAGGACGAATCCCTTTCCCACGGCAACCTCCTGCCAGAAGCAGACGAAGCGTAACCTAATCGCGTTCCAGGGTTCGCACCGCGGATATCATCCTGCGCAGGAATATGGACTCCGGGTCAAACAGCCCGAGCGCCGCGAAACGCATCGGGGAACGGGCAGAACTGGTTCGGGCGGCGGCCTTCAGGATCGCCGAGGCCGGCACGGCGAGCGAGAGCCTGAAGGAGCTGTTCTCGAGGATCCACTCCATCGTGGGCGGGCTGATGGAGGCCGCCAACTTCTACATCGCCCTGCACGGTGAGAACGAGGACGTCCTGAGCTTCCCGTACTTCGTCGACGAAGTGGACGAGCCGTTTCCGCCGAAGCCTCTCGGAAAGGGTCTGACGGAGTACGTTCTCCGGACGGGCCGGCCTCTCCTCGCGTCTCCGGCCGTCTTCGAGGAGCTCGTCACCTCCGGCGAGGTCGAGCCCATCGGGAGCGCCTCGGTCGACTGGCTTGGCGTTCCCCTGCGCGGCCGCGACCGCACGATCGGCGTTCTCGCGGTCCAGAGCTATTCGGGCAAGGTCCGTTACACGGAGGAGGACCGCGACCTCCTGGTGTACGTCTCCTCCCAGGTCGCCCAGGCGATCGAGAGGAAGCGCTCCGAGGAGGCCCTCCGCGCGAACGAGCTGAAGCTGCGGGCGATCGTGGCGGCTCTTCCCGACCTCATCCTGGTCCTCGACCGGCAAGGGCGCTACCTCGAGATCCACGCCACCCGGGCGGAGAACCTGATCCTGCCGCGTGAGACCCTCCTCGGCAGGACGATCCCGGAGTTCCTGCCCGCCCCCGTGGCGGCACTTTGGATGGAGAAGATCGGCGCCTGCCTTCTCACGGGCACGATGCAAACGCTCGAGTACCCGCTCGACGTGCTGGCAGGCCCACGTGTCTTCGAAGCCCGCATGGTTCCCTACGGGGCGGACGCCGTGATGACGGTCGTGAGGGACATGACGGAAGGAGCACGGGCGGCAGAGGCCCTCTATGCGGCTCAGGCGGATCTGAAGCGGTTGACCGACAACATGGTCGACGTGATCAGCCAGGTGGACCTCGTGGGGCGGTTCCAATTCGTCAGCCCGTCGCACGAGATCGTCACGGGCTGGGCGTCCGGAGAGCTCCTCGGAGCGAACGCCCTCGACCTCGTCCATCCCGACGACCGCGCGATGATTCGCGCCAAGCTGGCGCGCGGGGCGGCGACCGGAAGATCCGGAGCGGCGGAGTACAGGTACCGGGCTCGCGACGGAAGGTACATCTGGGTCGAGACCGTCTCGAACGTCCTGCGTGGTCCCGACGGAAAGCCGCAGGCGTTCGTCCTCGGGTCGCGCGACGTGACCGCGCGCAAGAGGGCCGAGGCGGTCCTCGGAGTTCTCCACGAGACGGAAAGAAAGATCCTTCGCCACGAGCCGATCGAACGGATCCTGCAGTTCATCTGTGACGAGGTGGCGGGCCGATTCGAGTTCGCGGTTGTGTGGATCGGCATCAAGGAGCCCGATGGGTCCATCAAACAGCGGGCCGTTGCGGGGTCGGCCGCGGGCTTCGTCAGGCAGAGCCGGTTCCGGTGGGACGCCAAGCCCGAAGGGCAGGGCCCGAGCGGAGAGGCCATCCGCACCGGCCGGCCGGTGGTCATCGAGACGAAGGTGGACGAGAGGGTCGCGGCCTGGAAGGACGGCGTCGAGAAGTTCCAGCTCGGCTCGGCGCTTTCGATCCCGCTCGTCGTGGGGGAGTCCGTGCTCGGTGTCCTCGCGAGCTACTCGGACCACCCGAACGCCTACGGCCAGGAGACGACTCGCCTTCTCACGCGCTTCGCCGACCAGGCGGCCCTCGCCCTCATCGAGGCCGGGCAGCACGAGCGGATCGAGCTCCAGACCGCCGCGCTCGAGGCGGCAGCCAACGCGGTCCTCATCACGGACCGCGAGGGCCGGATCGAGTGGGTCAACCCCGCCTTCACCGAGCTCACCGGATGGCAGAGGGAGGAGGTCATCGGGAAGACGCCGCGAATCCTGAAGTCGGAGAGACAGGCTCCCTTCTACTACGAGAAGCTCTGGGAGACGATCGTGGCGGGGAATGTCTGGCGGGGCGAGCTTCACAACCGCCGCAAGGACGGTGCGGTCTATGTCGAGGAGCAGACCATCACCCCGGTTCGGTCGTCCTCCGGAGAGATTCGCCACTTCATCTCGATCAAGCAGGATGTCACGATCCGCAGGCAGAACGAGGAGCAGATCCGGCACCTCGCCCTGCACGACCCGCTCACGGACCTCTCCAACCGCCACGCGTTCGAAGAGTCGCTGGCGCGGACGGTGTCCCGAGCGCGCCGCGGATCGCCCTCGACGCTTCTCCTCCTCGACCTCGACAACTTCAAGATCGTCAACGACGCGCTCGGGCACCCCGCCGGCGACCGGGTCCTGGTCGAGGTGGCCCGCCTCATCGTGGCGCTCGTGCGCCCCGGCGACGAGGTCGCCCGGTTTGGCGGCGACGAGTTCGCCGTCCTGCTCGAAGGGGTGGCGCTGGAGGGGGCCCGGATCACGGCGGAGCGGCTCCGCCGATCCGTCGACGAGCACCGGTTCTACGTCGGCGACCGGGCGTTCGACCTCGGGGTCAGCGTCGGGGTGGTCCCGGTGGACGGCTCGACGGACGCTTCGGCCCTGATGGCCGTGGCCGACACGGCGCTCTATGCCGCCAAGGAGAAGGGCCGCAACAGGGTGATGGTCGTCGAGAGCGCGGCGGGCGGTGCCTCTCCGCTCTCCGAGGCGAGCCGCTGGGCGTCGCGGATCAAGGAGGCGCTGCGAGAAAACCGTTTCGTCCTCCACTACCAGCCGATCTTCCACTTCAAGTCGGGCCGAGCGGCCCACTTCGAGGCCCTCATCCGTTTGCGGGAGGGACCGGACGACTTGATCGCGCCGGAAGTTTTCCTCCCGGCCGCGGAGAGGTTCGGCCTGATGCCTTACGTCGATAGCTGGGTCGTGGACCACGTCATCGAGCTCTTGGTGAAGCGTCCCGCCGTGGAGATCTTCGTCAACCTCTCGGGCACGAGCCTGGGGGACGAGTCTCTCCTCTCACACATCGAGGAGCGCGTGACCTCGACCGGACTCCCGGCCGGACGCCTGGCCTTCGAGATCACCGAGACGACGGCGGTGCGGGACATCGTCGTCGCTCGCGAGTGGATGCGCCGGCTGAAAGACCGCGGGTGCCGGTTCGCGCTCGACGACTTCGGGATCGGGTTCTCTTCCTTCTCTTACCTTCAGAGCCTGCCGGCCGATTACGTGAAGATCGACGGTTCGTTCATCCGGGGAGTGGAGACCGACCCGGCCGCGCGTGCCCTCGTGAGGGCGATCGATACCGTGGCCCACACCCTGGGAAAAGAGACGATCGCCGAGTGCGTGGAGAACCTGGATTCCGTGAGGACCCTCGTGGAGCTCGGTGTCGAGTACGGCCAGGGATACGCGCTGGGAAGGCCGGCACCGGAGCTGTTGCCGCGCGCCGGGCCGACGCTCCCGTTGTGGAAGGTCAGGCGGGTGACGGAGGGCGGCTGACCGGAGGCCGCTTCGAGAAGGTCAGGGCGGCCGCGGAGCGACCAGTTGACACCCGGGCTCCTTCTCGGATCTGATCCCCTGATGGCGACCGCGAAGGACATCCTGGCGTTGAAGAAGTCGCTCGACGTCATCACCGTCCTTCCGGCCGCGTGCGTGCGGGACGCGTGCCGGGTCATGCGGGACCGTCGGATCGGCGCGGTCCTGGTCGCGGAGGGGGAGACGCTCCACGGGATCTTCACCGAACGCGACGTCGTGAACCTCGTCGTCGCGGGGGAGAAGGACACTGTCCTCACGAAGGTCGCCGAGGTGATGACGCGGAAGGTCATCGCCGTCCAATCCGACCGCTCGGTCGAGGACATCGAGGCGATCATGCGGCAGGAGCGCGTGCGTCACGTCCCCGTGGTGGACGGGAAGGCCCTCCTCGGGATGATTTCCATCGGGGACGTCAACGCCTACAACGCGGCCGAGGACCATCAGAACGTCGAGTACCTGACCCAGTACATCCACGGTCGGGCCTGACGGCGACGTCGCGGCCGCGGCGCTGACGCCTTCGACCTGAGAGGGCGCACGGACGAGGGTGCGCCCGCCGGAGGAAGCGCGGGCCCGAACAGGAGGTCCGGGCCCGCGAGAGGGTCAGCGCGGGAGAAGAGCGCTCGGGTCGTTCGAGCGGTTGTCGATGCGCGAGGCGGCCGCCGCGAAGGCGCCGTTGGGCGTCGTCGTGGAGAGAACGAGGCGGGCGTCGTCGCCGGTCTCGGCTCCGCCGGCGAGTTCGCGCGGCGCGTCG
>JBGQDL010000073.1:0-18464 GCA_041495865.1 Thermoanaerobaculia bacterium
CGACGCCTACCACGTGACGCTCTCCGGCGGCCAGGCGCAGCGGCTGGCGCTCGCGCTGGCGCTCGTCAACGACCCGGAGGTGGTTTTCCTCGACGAGCCCACGGCCGGCCTCGACCCGCAGGGGCGCCGCTCGCTCTGGGAGATCGTGCGCAGGATGAAGGCCGAAGGGCGCACGACGATGTTGACCACGCATTACATGGACGAGGCCGAGGCGCTCTGCGACCGGCTGGCGATCATCGATCACGGCAGGATCCTGCGCTCGGGCACCCCGGCCGAGCTGATCGCCAGCCTCGGGATTCCGAGCGTCATCGAGCTCACGTTCGACGGCGCGGCGCCCGACCCCTCCGCCTTCGCGGCGCGGCTCGGCCTCGACGTCGAGGCGCGGGGAGACGTCTGGGAGATTCCGACGCCGGATCCGAAAACCCTGCTGCCACGGCTCCTCACGGCGATCGAGAGCGAGCGCCTCGAGTACAGCCAGGTGCACGTGCGCCGGGCGACGCTCGAGGACGTCTTCCTGCAGCTCACCGGCCGCAGCCTGCGCGATTGAACGGAGAGACCGCGATGCACCTGCCAAATCCGTTCAGGCTTCTCGGGCAGCAGTTCCGCATCGAGTGGCGGCTGTATGCGCGCGATCGCGCCGCGATGTTCTGGACGTTCCTGTTTCCCTTGCTGATGCTTTTCGGCTTCGGCGTGATATTCCGCTCGAGTGGGCCGCCCGTCCTGATTTTGGTGCGGATTCCGCCCCCGCAGGAGACGACGCGCGACCGGGCGTTCCTCAAGGCGCTCGAGGAGTCGCATCTCAAGGTCGAGACGCTGGGCGCCGCGGAAGCCGGGCGGCGCTGGGCGAAGGGCGAGACGACGGCGCAGCTCGAGAGCGCCGGCGACGGCTATCTCCTGCGGCTCAACAGCTATCTCATCGCGCAGGGCCAGGTGGCGGCGCAGGCCGCGAGTCAGGCCTGGCTGGTGGCGCAGGCGCGCCTCAACGGCTCGCCCGAGCCGGAGCGTATTCCGGTCGTCGTCGAGAGCCCCGGCCACGCGCACTCCGACAACTATGCCGCGTTCCTCGTGCCGGGGTTGATCGGACTCAACCTGCTCTCCATGGGGCTGTTCACCGTCGGGATGGTGACCGTCTCGTACCGCGAGAAAGGCAAGTTCCGCCGCCTCGCCGTCACGCCGCTTCCTAAATGGGTCTTCCTGCTCGGCCAGATCCTGCAGCGCGTCACCGTGGTCGCGCTCCAGACCGCCTTGCTCCTTCTCGCGGCGCGAATGGGATTCCGAATCGCGAACCAGGGCTCGTACCCGCTGTTCGCGGCCCTCGTCGTCGCCGGCACCGCGACGTTTCTCGCCATGGGATTCGCCCTTTCGAGCTTCGCCTCCACGGTCGAGACTTACGGCGCGATCTCGAACCTCGCCTTCTTCCCGATGATGCTGCTCTCGGGCGTCTATTTCCGGCTCGACAGCGCCCCGCAGTGGATGCAGAAGGCCGTCTTCCTGCTGCCGCTCTCGCCGTTCCTGCGCATGCTTCGCGCCGTGTTCAACGACGGCGGCACGCTCGCCGGCCACGGCGCCGGGCTCGCGATCCTCGGCGCCTGGGCGATCCTGTCGTTCTTCCTCGCGGTCAAGCGGTTCCGCTGGGTGTAGCCGCAGGACAGCGAGCCGTCGGGCGCGGCCGGCGATCGGGAGAGAGCGGTCCTACTTGACCGGCGTCGTGAGCGGCTTGCCTTTCTCGGCGACGAAAACCGCGGCCAGTTTCGCCGTGACGGTGCCGTTGTTGGTCGCGTTGTGAACCTTGCCCGGCAGGATGTGGAAGACGTCGCCCGCTTTCAGCGTCGCGGTGGGAACGCCTTCATTCTCGAGCGAGATCGTGCCTTCCAGGACGAATGCGAAGACCTCGGCGAAGTGGGTGTGTTTCCCTTCCTGCGCGCCCACGGGTATTTCCACCAGGGCCATGACCCCCTCGCGGTCGGGAAGGGTCATGTCCTGCTTGAGGACGATGTTGCGTTTGACGGCCGCGGGTGGCTGCGCGTTGAGCGCGAGCCCGCCGGCCAATCCAATGGCGGCGACGACCGCAGCGATTCCGACGATCCTCGAGATCCGTGTGTTCATGACGTCTCCTTTCGCGCTGAATGAGATGCGACTGACGGTTGAGCGTTGAGGTGGCGGATGCTAATGGCCGGATTGCCAGGAGTAAAGCGGTTAGACTGCGCCCCGTGCCGCCTGGAGGGCCTCGCCTGAAGGGGAAGCTCCCGACAATCTGTCTGACCGTCGTCCTGGCGGTGCCGGCGCGCCCCCTCGCGGCGTCCGATCCGGCTCAACCGGCGGGGACCGTCGATCCCGCGCTCTTCGCGGGGCTCCGCTGGCGCTCGATCGGCCCCTTCCGGGGCGGGCGTGTGCTGGCGGTGGCCGGCGTGCCCGGCGAGAGGGAGCACTTCTACTTCGGCGGCGTCAACGGCGGCGTGTGGGAGACCGACGATGCCGGCCGAACCTGGCGGCCGATCTTCGACGCCCAGCCGGTCGGCGCCATCGGCGCGCTGGCCCTTGCGCCCTCGAATCCGAGGGTGCTCTACGTGGGCACCGGCGAGGCCGACATGCGCTCGGACATCGCCCAGGGCGAGGGCATGTACAAGTCCACGGACGGAGGGAAGAGCTTCTCTCACGCGGGGCTTGCCGATTCGCAGCAGATCGGACGCATCCTCGTCGATCCGCGCGACCCTGATCGGGTGCTGGTCGCGGCCCTGGGCCACCCCTACGGTCCCAATGCGCAGCGCGGCGTCTTCCTTTCCACGGACGGAGGCCGCAACTGGCAACGCGTGCTTTACCGCGACGAGAATACGGGCGCCGTCGATCTCGCCTTCAAGCCGGGCGATCCGCGCACCGTATACGCGGCGCTCTGGCAGACACGCCGCCCGCCCTGGAACGTCTACCCGCCGTCCCACGGGCCGGGCAGCGGCCTCTTCAGGTCGACCGACGGCGGCGGCACCTGGACGGAGACCCGCGGGCACGGTTTCCCGGCCGACCCGGGCCGCATCGGGCTCGCCTTCGCGCCCAGCCGGCCCGAGCGCGTTTACGCCATGGTGGACGCGGAGAGGGGTGGGCTCTACCGCTCCGACGACGACGGCGCTTCCTGGACGAGGACGAGCGACGACTCCCGGATCTGGGGTCGCGGGTGGTACTTCGGCGGAATCGCCGTCGAACCGCGCGACGCCGACGTCGTTTACGCGTGCAACACGTCGCTCTACCGGTCGAAGGACGGCGGCAGGACCTTCGCGCCGATCAAGGGCGCGCCCGGCGGCGACGACTACCACGACCTCTGGATCGACGCCGATCATCCGGAGAGGCGCATGCTCGGCACGGACCAGGGCGCGTCGGTGTCCTTGAACGGCGGCGAGACCTGGAGCTCCTGGTACAACCAGCCGACCGGGCAGTTCTACCGCGTGGCCACGGACAGCCGCTTCCCCTACTGGGTGTACGGCTCCCAGCAGGATTCGGGCGCGGCCGCGATTCCCAGCCGCACGGCTCTCATCGACGGGATCAACATGATGCATCTCCGCATGGTCACAGCCGGCGGGGAGAACGATTCCATCGCCCCCGATCCCAGGGATCCGGACGTCGTCTTCGGCGGGCGCGTCGAGAAGCTCGACCTCCGCACGCAGCAGACGCACACGCTCGATCCGGCGCTGGCGTTCCCCGGCCGCCACCGCTCGGTCTGGACTCTGCCGCTCGTCTTCTCGCGGCGCGAACCGGGTGTCCTCTACTTCGGGGACCAGCGGCTCTTCCGCACCGCGGACGGGGGCCGCAGCTGGAGCGTCATCAGCCCGGACCTCACCCGCGAGGAGCCCGGCGTGCCGCCCAACCTCGACCCCGCGACAGCCGCCGAAGACGGCGGAACGGGGCCGCGGCGCGGCGTCATCTACGCGATCGCCCCTTCACGTGTCGCGGACGGCGACATCTGGGTCGGCACGGACGACGGGCTCGTCTGGCGCAGCCGCGACGACGGCAACCACTGGTCCGACGTCACGCCCAAGGCTCTCACCGCGTGGTCGAAGGTCACCATGCTCGAGGTCTCGCACGCCGGTCGAGACACCGCCTGGGCGGCTGTCGACCGGCATCGCCTCGACGATTTCGCGCCTTACATCTATCGGACAGAGGACGGCGGCCGGAGCTGGACGCTTTCGGTGAGCGGCATTCCGCGCGGCAGCTTCGTGAACGCCGTGCGCGAGGATCCCCGGCGCCGCGGCCTCCTCTACGCCGGCACCGAGAAGGGCATGTACGTCTCGTTCGACGGCGGCGACCGTTGGCAGTCCCTGCAGCTCAATCTCCCGGTGACTTCGGTGCGCGACCTCGAGGTGCACGGGGACGACGTCGTGCTCGCCACCCATGGCCGCGGCCTCTGGATCCTCGACGACGTCACGCCGCTCAGGCAGGTCGACGCCGAGGTCGCGCGCGCGAAGGCCTGGCTCTTCGCTCCGGCGAGCGCCGTGCGCTTCCGGCCGGCCGGGTTCACAGGAACACCCGTGCCCATGGACGAGCCGAGGGCGGCGAATCCGCCGCCGGGCGCGGTCATCGATTACGTGCTGGGTCACGCTCCTTCAGGAGCGGTGACGCTCGGCATCCTCGACGAAAAGGGCGACCTCGTCCGCCGCTACAGCAGCGCCGACAAGCTCCCGCCCCTGAGCCGCGCCGACCGCCGCCTGGCCCCGGAGTGGCTCACGCCTCCGATCGTTCTTCCCGCGACACCGGGCATGCATCGCATCTTCTGGCCGCTCCGTTACCCGGCGCCCCCCACGCTTGCGGAAGGAAATACCTTCGCCGACGGCGTCTGGGCGCCGCCCGGTCGCTACACCGTGGAGCTCGCCGTGGACGGACAGCGCATGGCGCGGCCGCTCGTCGTCGAGCCCGATCCGCGGGTAACGCTCGCGCCCGGCGCCCACCGCCGGCAGTTCGACCTGGCCCGCCGTGTCGAGCGCGCCCGCGAGGCCGCCGCCGCCGCGATGCGGGAGGCCGGGGCGCTGCACGAGGCGCTCGCCGCGCGTGCCAAATGTCCGCCCACGGCCAATCCGGAAGGGCCTTTGGCCCGTGCGATGGCGAGCCTCGACTCGCAGGCGCTCGCGCTCTCGGAGGTCGAGGAGTCCAGCCCGCGCGCCGTCCCCACGCCGCCCAGGAGCGTCTCGAGCCTCCGCTTTCTCGAGGGCGCGCTCGAGACGCTGGCCAGGGCCGTGGACGGCGCGGATGCGGATCCGACGCCGGACGCCCGAACGGGATTCGTCGAGCTCGAGGCCACGCTGACCCGCACGCTCGCCGCCTGGGAAGCCCTCAAAAAGAGAGCCCTTGAGGCCGGCCTCAGCGCGTCAGAGCGAACGAACCCGACACCGGAGTGCAGCAGCCGAATCCGGTAGCGCCGCCCGCGAAGGTCCCCGTGATCGCGGTGCGGCCGACGGTGGCCGTCCCGGTGGCGGATCCCGAACAGGGGGCTGCGAAAAACAGCGTGAAAGTCGCGGACCTCCCGTTGATTTCGCCAGCGATGGTGCCGCCGCCGAAGCCCGGAATGAGAGCGCTGAACGTGCAGCCCACCTGAGCCACGATCACGATGCCGGAGCCGGAGCCCCCGCAGGAGTTGCTGAACGTGGCGTTGTAGGACCCGGCGATGTCGTCGCAATTGAAGAACGGCTCGGAGGGGGACCTTCTCCCGACGCCGCAGGAGGCCAGTGAAAAAAAGGTGACGGAAAGGGCGGCGATCCGGAGAGCGGACGTCATCGCCGAACGCGGCATTGATCCGTTGAGGCTCAGAGGAAGACGACTTCTGAGAATTTCGAGCATTGCCGTTGGCCTCGGGATCTCAAAGCCGCAAAACTCATGCCGATAAAGCGTCCTCCTGACAGAACGCCAGGACGCACCTCGATCACCGGTGCGCCGGGCTGGTACGACTGGCCAAGTCGTCGAGGAACTCCGACGCGACATCGGCCGGCCGCCGGTGCTGCCCGACGACGAGGTTGTTGAGCTTTTGCATCACCTCCGTCGCAATCCTGCCGCACAGCTCCTCGAGCGCCGCGCGGGCGCCCGGGACGCGGGTGAAGAGCTCCTCTCTCACGACGAACGCCGCCTCGTAGGGCGGGAAGAACTTCCTGTCGTCCTCGAGCACCTTGAAATCGCGCGCGGCGAGAAGGCCGTCCGTGGAGTTTGCCGCCACGAGGTCGACCTGCCCCCCCTCGAGCGCGGCGTAGAGAAGGCCGAGGTCCATCGTCCGTGGCGTCCCTGCGAGGGGCAGCGCGTACGTCTTCTGAAGGCCCTCGAGGCCGTCCGGACGCTGCAGGAACTCGTACCCCACGCCCAGAGTCCAGCCCTTCTTCCTTTGCGCGGCCTGGCTGAGCGTCACGATTCCCGAGGCGCGCGCGTCGGCGCCTCGGATCACCATCGCGAACGTGTCGTCGAAACCGAGAGGGAAGAGCCAGGTGAGCTTCCAGCGGGAGCGATACGCCTTCGCGACGGTGTCGAAGACGGCCTTCGGGTCGCTGACGGCGGGGAGCTTCAGGACAGCCGTGAGGGCGGTGCCGGTGTACTCCGGATAGAGATCGATCTCTCCCGCGACGAGGGCCTCGTGCGCGAGGAGCGTGCCGCCGAGGTCGAGCTTGCGCGTCACGCGCGCGCCGAGGCGCCTCTCGAGCTGCTGCGCGGCGATCTCGCCCAGGATCTCCTGCTCGGTGAAGTTCTTCGAGCCGACGACGAGAGCGCGAGGACGCGCGCAGCCCGCGAGGCACGCGGCCAAGGGCGCCGCGGCGAGGGCGGCCGAAAGGGCGGTCCTCAGTAACGCGCGAAGCGCCGCTCGATCCATCCGAGACCTCCGTCGGCCGCGAGCGCGAGAATGGCCGCGGGCACCGCGCCTGCGAGTATCTGCGAGACGTCGACCGAGGCGATGCCGCGGAAAATGAAGACGCCGAGGCCGCCGCCGCCGATGGCCGCCGCGATGGTCGCTGTGCCGATCGTCGTGACCGCCGCGATGCGCACGCCGGCGAGGATCGTCGGGGCCGCGAGCGGCAGCTCTACCCGCAAGAGCCTCTGCCGGCCGGTCATCCCCATCGCCACGGCCGACTCTACGACGGCGGGATCGACGCCGAGGATGCCCGTGAGCGTGTTGCGGAGGATCGGAAGGAGCGCGTAGAGGACGAGGGCCACGACCGCCGTCCTCTTGCCGATGCCTCCGAGGAAGGGAAGCGGGATGAGGAGGCCGAAAAGGGCGAGGCTCGGGATCGTCTGCACGACGTTCGTGAAACCGAGAACGAGGCCGCGCCAGGCCTCTTTTCGGCTGAGCCAGATGCCCGTCGGGATGCCGAGCAGAGCGGCCGCCGAGAGCGCGAGGGCGACGAGCAGGACGTGCTCGCCCGTCAGCTCCGCGATCTCGTGCGCGAGGTTGGCCGGCATCAGGTCTCCGGAAGGTCGTCGAGCGCGGCGAGGAAGGTCCGTGCCTCGTCGCCCCTCGCGGCGAGGAACTCGCGCGGCGAGGCGACGATCTCGAGCCGCCCTTCGTGGAGGAGGGCGATCCGCGTCGCGAGCGCGAGGGCTTCGCGGACGTCGTGGGTGACGAAGAGCGAGGTCTTCGTCCACGTCTTCCGAAGAGCGATGAACTGGCGCTGCAGGTCGCGGCGCGTCACGGGGTCGAGCGCGCCGAACGGCTCGTCCATGAGAAGGAGCGACGGCTCCGCGGCGAGGGCGCGCGCCACGCCCACCCGTTGCCGCTGGCCGCCCGACAGCTCTCTCGGATAGCGCGACCGGTAGTCTTCTGGCGGAAGGCCGAGGCGCGAGAGCAGCTCGTCGACGCGGGCGTCGATCCGGCCGGGCTCCCACTTCATGAGCTCGGGCACGACCGCGACGTTCCTCGCGACGGTGAAATGGGGGAACAGGCCCGACTCCTGGATCACGTAGCCGATCCGCCGCCTGAGGAGGATCGGATTCCATTCGCGCGTGGGCTTCCCCTCGACGAAGACCTCGCCGGAAACCGGCGAAAGGAGGGCGTTCACCATCTTCAGGGCGGTCGTCTTTCCCGAGCCGCTCCTGCCGAGGAGGACGAGAGTTTCGCCCGCAGCGACCTCGAGATCGAGATGCCGGAGGACCTCTTTGCCGCGAATGCCGTAGGAGACATCCCGGAAGGCGATCACCGGCTCCATCTGAGGTCAGTATATCGGCGGCCCGGGTAGCTCGGCGTCCGTCCAGAAGGAAAAAACGTCGCGCGGCGACGCCGCGATCGTCTTTCGGAGGACAAGCCTACCGGCCACGTCTCATCCTGCGCTTGCCGCGCTTACTTTTTCTCTCGAGGACGCGCGCTTCGAGCGCATCGAGGCGGGGTTCCCAAAAGTCGCGATAGCGCTCGAACCAGCCCGATGCCTCCTCGAAGAACCCTGGAGCCAGGTGGCAGTGATGCTCGCGCCCGACGATCTCGCGCTGGATGAGACCCGCGCGCTCGAGCACCAGGACGTGCTTTGAAACCGCGGCAAACGACATGTCGAAGGGCTCGGCCAGGGTCGTGATCGACGCCGGCCCGCTTCGAAGCGACGAGAGAATCGCGCGGCGCGTGGGGTCCGCGACGGCTCCGAAGACGAGGTCGAGCTGCTCACCTGCCGTATTCATCGTGGCGCCGGACCCAGAACTGTCCGCGATCGCCTTCATCCCGGCCTTTGGGCGCCAGGTCGAGGAAGTTGTAGGCGGTGTTCAGCATGTCGATGCCACGAGAATAAGAGGAGTAGGTGTGGAACACGCGACCCGTCGGGTCCTTGAAGAACACGCTGACTCCCTCCCGCTCGGCCCTGCCCGGAGCTTGTGTCGCGAAGTTGTAGACGGCTCCTTTCCGCGCCACCTCTTCCGGCGTGAACGACACGCGGAAGTCGAAATTGAAGTCCGTGCCGGACGATGAGACCCACTTGAACTTCCAACCCATCCGCTTCTCGTAGGCCGCGAGCTTGCTGTACGGCGCCCGGGACGCGGCGATCATCGTCGCATCGCGTTGGTTCAGGTGAACCGTGATTCCATTGAAATTGTCGGCCCAGAAGGAGCAGTGAGGGCATCCCGCCTCCCAGGTTGGTTCGAACATGAAGTGATAGACGATCAGCTGGCTTCTGCCGTCAAAGAGCTCCGGAAGAGTTTGCCGACCGTTCGGTCCCTCGAAGACATATTCCTTGTTCACGGCCTCCCACGGAAGGTCGCGCCGCTGCCGGTTCAGCTCGTCCCGAAGCCGGGTGAATTCCTTTTCCTTCGCGAGGAACGCCGTTCTCGCAGCGCTCCATACCTCGTGTGAAACCACCGGGTGCTGTCTGGTGCCGTCTTTGTCAACAGTGCTCGTCATATTCGCGCGCTCCTTCCATAAAGCCTCAACCGAATGGTTGAACGATAACGGCGGCGCGGAGGCCGTGTCAAGAGCCCCGGGGTGGCCGAGGCCTTCGCACATTATGATGACGGATGTGTCGTCGCATCGAGCGGGCCGGACCGTTCGGAGCCGGCCGTGACGGGCGAAGAGGAGGCTCTCCGGCGGAGTGAGGCGCGGCTCAAGGAGGCCCTCGCGGCCGCCCGCGCCCTCGAGGCCGAGCTGCGCGACAGCGAGAAGCGCTTCTCGACCATCTTCCACGCGAACCCGGCGAGCATCTCGATCAGCCGGCTCTCGGACGGCAAGATCATCGAGATCAACCAGAGCCTCGAGGTGAACGGCGGCTTCTCGCGCGCGGAGATCATCGGCCGCACCGCCGAGGAGATGGGGATCTGGGTGGATCCGCGCGACCGCGCCCGGCTCGTCGCTCTCCTGAGGGAGAACGGCGTCGTCCGGCACTTCGAAACGCGGTTCCGCCACAAGTCCGGCGCCGTCCGCGACGTTCTCATGTGGGCCGACGCGATCGACCTCGCGGGAGAGCGGTGTCTCGTGACCGTGTCGCTCGACGTGAGCCAGCAGCGGACGCTCGAGGAGCGTTACCGCGAGGCACAGAAGATGGAAACGGTCGGCCGGCTCGCGGGAGGCATCGCGCACGAATTCAACAACCTCCTGACGGTCATCGGCGGCTACAGCGATCTCCTGCTGAAGGGCTTTCGTCCGGACGATCCCTCGCGCGAAGCCGTCCAGGAGATCGCCGGCGCCGCGGCGCGTGCCGCGACCCTGACGCGGCAGCTCCTCGCCTTCGGCCGAAAGCAGGTTCTAAGGCCGCGCGTCGTCGACGTGAACGGCGTGGTCTCGGGGATGCGCCCGATCCTCGAGCGCCTTCTCGGGGGACACGTCGAGGTCGACATCCGGCTGCAGGCGGCTCTTGGCCGCGTGAGCGTCGACCGCGGGCAGCTCGAGCAGGTCGTGATGAACCTCGCCGTAAACGCGCGCGACGCGATGCCGCGCGGCGGCCGCCTGACATTCGAGACGCGCGACGTGGATGCGCGCTCGGCCCCGCCTTCCGGTTTCCCGGCGCTCCCGCTCGGCCGCTACGTGATGCTCGCCGTCAAGGACACCGGGGCCGGAATGGACGCCGCGACGATGGCCCATCTCTTCGAGCCGTTCTTCACGACGAAGGAGATCGGAAAAGGGACGGGTCTCGGTCTCGCCACCGTTTTCGGAATCGTGAAGCAGAGCGGCGGCGACATCGCGGCCGAGAGCGCTCCGGGGCGCGGTGCCGCGTTCACGATCATCCTGCCGCGCGCGGCGGGCGAGCCCGACTCCCTCGGCGAGGGTGATACGGCGCCCCCGGGGGAAATGCTGCGCGGCTGGACCGTGATGCTCGTGGAGAAAGACGAGGGAAACCGGCGGCTGACGGGCGCCGTGCTGAGGTCGCGGGGCTGCGAGGTCATCGCTGTGGCGCGCCCGGAGGACGCGCCCGCCCTCGCCGCGTCACACCCCGGGCCGATCCACGCCCTGGTTTCGGACGTCGTCTTGGGGGGTCTCATCGGATCGGACCTGGCCGCGCGCGTCGCGGCCCTCCGTCCGGGAATCCGCGTTCTGTACATGTCGGGCGGCTCCGATGACCCGATCCGGAACCGTCGCATCCTCGCGCCGGGGAGCGTGGTCCTCGAGAAGCCTTTCTCGCCGGCGGCGCTCGCTTCCAAGCTAGGCGAGCTCCTCAGAATGCCCGGCTCACCGGTTTAGACGGCGATGCCTCAGCCTTCGATCTGCTGGGCGAGGTAGTGCGGCAGGCCGATCTCTTCGATCTGCCCGAGCTGCGCCTCCAGCCAGTCGATGTGCTCCTCTTCCTCCTTCAGGATCTTCTCGAGGAGGAGCCGCGAGCCGTTGTCGCCCTTGGCGCGGCACGCCTCGAGGCCGGCGTTCAAGCGCTTGACGGCCGCCCGCTCGACCTCGAGGTCGAACGCGTGCTGCTCGGGGACCGTCTGCCCGACCTGGATCTTGAAGTAGCGCTGCATGTTCGGAATGCCTTCGAGGTAGAGGATGCGCTCGATGAGCTCCTGCGCGTGCTTCATCTCCTCGATCGACTCGGTGCGCGAGTGCTCGGCAAGCCGCTTGTAATGCCAGTTGCGGCACATCATGGCGTGGATGAAGTACTGGTTGACCGCGGTGAGCTCGGCCGTGAGCACCTCATTGAGGAGGGCGATGACGTCTTTTTCTCCGCGCATTCTTCCTCCGGTCGGAAAACTTCAGGCAGGACGCGAGCGGTTCGTGAGATAGGCGTCGAGGTCGGGCAGGCACGCGGTGCACATGTCGGCGCAGCCCGTGCGGGCGAGCGCCGAGGGAAGCGGCTCGCCGGCCTCGAGGAGCTTCCCGATCTCGACGAAGGTGACGCCGGCGCATTCGCAGCGGGTCATCGGGAGCGCGAGGGCGGGGCACGCGACGGCCGAAGGCTTTCGGCGCCCGGGGGCGCCGGTCTTTCCCGTGCGACGCGTTCTCATCCGGACAAATATACGCCACGAACGACTCGCGGCGCCGACGCCCGGATCCGTCAGTCCGGGAGGAATTCCCGCGTGAGGTTTCGGTTCGCGTCCCTGCCGATGAGGAGGTTGTCCTCGATGCGGATGCCGCCCGACGGGATGAGCCGGTCCACGAGCGCCCAGTCGAAGGCGTCACGCGCCGCTCCGGAACGGTGCGGCTCGAGGAGCATCGGGATGAAGTAGAGCCCCGGCTCGATCGTGAAAACCATCCGTTCTTCGATGGGGCGTGTCGTCCGAAGAGCCGGATGGCCGTCCGGCGGCGGGGCGATCGTGCCCTCGCGATCGATCTGGCGCCCGGCCACGTCGTGCACCTGGATCCCGAGAAGATGGCCGAGGCCGTGCGGGAGAAAGGGGAATGTCAGTCCCCTCGCGAAGGCCTCGACGCCGGAGACGCGGAAAACGCCCGACTCGGAAAGCAGCGCGCCGAGCAGGAGATGCGCGCGCATGTGGAGGTCGACGTAGGACTTTCCGGGGAGGGCCTCGGAGCAGAGCGTCGCCTGAAGGGTCTTCATGCCGTCGAGGAGCCGCGCGAACACGGGATGGGCCCCGGCGGCGACGTGCGTGCGCGTGATGTCGGACGCATAGCCCCGCACGGCCGCCCCCGCGTCGATCAGGAACACGCGGGCCATCCCGGTCCCCCGCCCGCGCTTGCCGTGGTAGTGGAGCGTGGAGGCGTGCTCGTCGAGGCCGATGATCGTGGTGTAGGGGAGCGCCTCCTCCACGTCTCCGAGCGCGGCGAGGTAAGCGTGGTGGATCTCGATCTCCGGAGCGCCCGCGCGGAAGGCGGCCTCGGCGGCGCGGTGCGCGGGCGCGGCCTTCGCGGTGGCCGCGGCCATCGCGTCGACTTCCCAATCGCTCTTGTACGTGCGCTCCCAGTCGAGGCGCGCGACGAGCGCTCTCGGATTCACGCTCGCGGGCGCGATCCCGTGCGTGCCGGCCTCTTCGGCCGCGGGACCGACGAACGCGGTGCGCTTCCCGGCGGCCCCGATCTCCTTCCACGCCGCCTCCGGCGTCGAGACGTCCACGACGTCGAGCTCGCGGCGCACGAAGTCGGGCGCGGGAGCGGGAGGCGCGTACCAGAAGTCGCGCGGCTGGACGCGCACGAGGCGCGGACGCTTGCCCGGCACGACGTCGAGGAGGTGATGGGGGCCGTCCACCGGCGCCCAGTGCGCGAAGTGGGGAGTCGAATGGAACGGCGCGTCGTTGTCGTCCGCGAAGTATGTGAACGGCGTGCCCGAGTGGACGAGAAGCCGGTCGAAGCCGGTTTCCGCGAGCGCGCGGGCGGTCGTCGCCCCGCGCGCGGCGACGTGGGCGGAGTAGGAGGCGAGTGGTTCCGGCATCGCGCTCCTCAGGCGGGGGCGGCCGCCGGGAGGCCGAGGCCTTCGGCGGCGTCGACGAGGCGAACGAGCGTGTCTCGCAGCTGGCGGCGCGTCTTCTCGATCTCGGCCTTGAGCTCGTCGAGGCGGTGGGAGGCGGCGGCCTCCGCGCGCGAGCGCGCGGCGGCGTAGTCGGCCTGAAGGACGTCGAGGCGCTGCGCGGCGCGTTGGCGCGCGGCCTCGAGGTCGGTGAGCGCCTGATGCGCCGTGACGCGGGCCGCGTCGCGGATCGCCTCCCAGCGGGCGGCGAGCTGCTCGATCGGATCGCCGTCCATCGCCTCGCTGATCGTCTGGACGGTCGCGGCCAGGTTCGTGCGGGCGAACGCGAGGGCGTCCGTGACGGCGAGAGACGGCGCGCGCCGAAGGGCCTTCACGAGGCCCATCTTCTCGCCGAACCAGAGCAGGGTGTAGCTCATGTCCACCTGCCACCACCGGAAGCCCTGCGCGGCCGAGCTCGGGTAGAAGTGGTGGTTGTTGTGCCAGCCCTCGCCCATCGTGAGGAGCGCAAACAGCATGCTGTTGCGGCTCTGGTCCGCCGTGGGAAACACGCGGCGCCCGAAAAGGTGCATGACCGAGTTGATCGTGAACGTGCCGTGCCACAGGAGAACGGTCGACAGGAAGTAGCCGAAGACGAGGCCCGTCGAGCCGAACGCGAGGAACAGAGAGAGCGCGTAGAGGAGGGTCGCGGCGTACTGGTTGCGGTTCAAGAAGCGCAGCTCGGGAAACTTCGCGAGGTCGGGAATGCGGGTGAAATCGGTCTCGTCGTAGAGCCCCGAGAGGATCCAGCCGATGTGGCTCCACCAGAAGCCGTTCTGGACGGGACTGTGGATGTCCTCGGGCCGGTCGGAGTACTTGTGGTGGTGCCTGTGGTGGGAGGCCCACCACAGGACGCCCTTCTGCGCCGCCGTCTGGCCGAGGAGCGCGAGAAGGAACTGCGGCACGCGCGCGAGGCGGTACGAGCGGTGCGAGAAATAGCGGTGGAAGCCGGCCGTGATCGCGAACATCCGGAGGTAGTACGACGCGACGCACAGGGCCACGCCCTTCCAGGAGAAGCCCAAGGCGGCGATGCCGGCGACGGCCGCCACGTGGACGACGAGGAAGCCCGCGGCCGCCGAAGGACGCACGACGTGCTTCGGGAGAGGGGCGGTCGAGGCTACGGCCGTCTGGGGCATGCGGGGTCCTTCTCCGGCGTTCCGCTTCCTACTTCGTGGCAGGCTTCGCCGGGGCCGTGGCGGGCGCCGCGGGCATCTTCTTGTTCGCCTCGACGGTGATGCCGAGATCGACTTCCTCCGACAGAACGGCCAGGCCATCCGCGACGGCGTTATAGCTCACGCCGAATTCCTTTCGGTTGAGCTTGCCGGTCACGTCGAAGCCGGCCTTCTGTCCGCCGCGGCCGTCGCTCACGAAACCGTTCGCCGCCACGGTCAGGACGACGGGCTTCGTGACGCCCCTCATCGTGAGGTCGCCCGTCACCTCGAAGACGTCCTTGCCCTTCGGGACGATCTTCGTGGACTTGAAGGTGATTTCGGGGAACTTCGCGGTGTCGAAGAAGTCCGGCGAGTTGAGGTGCTTGTCGCGGTCCGGGTTGCCGGTGTTGATGCTCGCGGCTTCGATCTTCAGCGCGACGGAGCTCGCGAGGGGGTTCGTGGCGTCGATCTCGATCGTGCCGTCGAACTTCGTGAAGCGGCCGCCGACCTTCGAGACGAAGTGACGCACCTTGAAGCCGAACTCGGAGTGGGCCTTGTCGAAAATGAAAGTCTCTTTCTCGGCCCGCGCGGCGGGGGCGAGGGCGAGAAAAGCGAGCGCCACGAGAGGCGCGAGGCGGCGAAGTCGGATCATGAGCGGAAGTTCTCCTTTTTCCGGTAAATTGCGAGTGTGTCAACCCAGGGACACGAGTCTAGACGAGTTACTTTCCAGGGGAAAGCAGAGGAGCTCATGGCCGAAAACGGCGTTCAGGTTTACGCGAATCACCGGCGTTTCGATCCCTGGTATCACTTCTTCGCCTTCCCGGTCGTCGCGATCTCGTTCTTCCTCGCGCTCTGGACCTTCATCAAGAGCCTCTCTCAGGGCTTTTCGGCCTGGGCCGCGTGGAACGTGGTCGTGTGGGCGGCCGCGATCGCGCTCACGCTGATCGCGCGGGTCTACCCGCTGAAGATGCAGGACCGGATCATCCGGCTCGAGGAGCGCCTCCGGCTCGCGACGCTTCTCGACGACCCGCTCAAGGCGCGCATCGGCGAGCTCGACGAACGCCAGCTCGTCGGGCTGCGTTTCGCCGCGGACGCCGAGGTCCCGGGCCTCGTGAGGGCCGCGCTCGACGAGAAGCTCTCGGGCGAGGAGATCAAGAAGCGCATCCAGAGCTGGCGCCCCGACACGTTCCGCGTCTGAGCGAGCCGTCTAGTCGAACCCGGCGGCCGCCGCCGCGAACAGCTCGTGGCGGGCGGCATCCATCGCCGTGCGCGTGCGCGCCAGCAGCGCCGGAAGGTCGTCCTCCGTCATCCCGGCCGTCGGGATCGGCTCGAGGACCTTCACGGTGATCGTTCCGGGGCGGACCAGCAGCCGACGCGCATCGAGGACGGCGGCGAGCGGCCCGACGACGAACGGCACGACCGGCACCTGCGCCGCGATGGCGAGATGGAATGCGCCCTTCTTGAACTGGAGCATCTCCGGCCCCTGGTTCCGGTGGCCCTCGGGCGCCATCCAGACGCGCAGGCCCTCCCGGCGGATTCGGTCCGCCGCCTCGGCGATCGACGTACGGGCCTTCGCGGCGTTCTCGCGGTCGATGAGGATGTTCTTCGTCACGCGGAAGAGCCAGCCGAAGATCGGGATGAGGCCGATCTGCTTCTTTCCGATCACCACCGTCGAATCCGGAAAGAAGGCGGCCCACACGACCGCATCGAGGTTGGACTGGTGGTTTCCCACGAGGACCGCCGGGCGGTAGGCGACGAGCCGCTCGGCGTGCTCCACGTGCAGCGTCCAGCCGAGGACCGCCATCATCGTGCCCGACCACCGGTCCAGCCAACGCCGCGTGCCGCGGTCGCGCTCCCACTTCAGGACGACGAGGCGAAAGAGCGCGAGGACGGAAAGGCCGATGAAGAGAGAGACTCCGAAGAGCGACGCGGCGACGAAATACGCGCGGATGCCGAGCCGGCGGAGAAAGCCGGCGGCTCCGCCTCTCGGACCAGGCATGCCGCAATATAGCTCGCGGTGAAGCCGGACGTCGTGGTCGTGGGAGCGGGCGCGGCGGGCCTTCTGGCGGCGTTCGCGGCGGCGAGCGGCGGCCGGCGCGCCCTCGTGCTCGAGGCCGCGAAGGACGCGGGACGGAAGATCCTCGTGTCCGGCGGCGGCCGCTGCAACGTCCTGCCGATGGAGGGCTCGCCCGGGCGCTTCGTTTCGGAGTCGCCGAACCGCCTCGTGCGCCGCTTCCTCGAGCGGTGGCCGCTTCCCTCCCAGCGCGCGTTCTTCGAGGGCCTGCTCGGGGGCCCGCTCCGGGAGGAGCCGGAATCGAAGAAGCTCTTCCCGCCCTCGAACCGCGCGGTGGACGTGCGCAACGCGCTGCGCGCGGCGGTGACGGCCGCGGGAGCGGAGCTGCGCGCCGGGGCGCCGGTGCGCGATCTCGTCCGAAGAGGTGACGCGCTCGCCGTGCTCCTCGATGGAGGGGAGGAGATCGTCGCTCCGCGCGTGATCCTCGCGACCGGGGGCCGGTCCGTCCTCGCGGGCGGCGCGGACGCCGCGGGATACGAATGGGCCGCGGCCCTCGGCCATACGGTGCGGCCGACGTATCCGGCGCTCGTCCCGCTCACCGGCGACGCTCCCGCGCATCACGCGCTCTCGGGTGTCTCGCTCGCGGCGCGCGTCACCGCTCGGAGCGCGAGGGAACGCACGTCGTCGAGCGGCGGCTTCCTCTTCACGCACAGGGGCTGGAGCGGCCCCGCGGTTCTGGACGTCTCGCACGTCGTCGAGAGGGCGGCGCTTTCCGGCACGGCGGCGGAGGTCGAGGTTTGCTTCGGATTCGGATTCGGAGAAGAGGGAAGAGAAGAGAAGATTTCTGCGAATGATCCCGTGCGAGGGCCGGCCGGTTCTTCGCGCGGTCAGGCCGATGCGGCCGCAACGTGGGACGCCGCACTGCGCGGCGCAGGAGTGTCCGCCGGCCCCGGGGCCCTTCTTCTTTCTTCCTTTCTAAGCAAATCTTCTTCTCTTCCCGACCGCCTGGCGAGCCTGATTCTCGAAACAGCACGGGTCCCGGACATAAAGCTCTCGGGTCTTTCGCGCGAAGCGCGCTTGCGGGTCGTGGAAACGCTGACCGCGTTCCCCCTCCCCGCGACGGGGACCGAGGGCTACCGCACGGCCGAGGTGACGGGGGGCGGCGTCGCTCTCGAGGAGGTGGACGCGGGCAGCGGGCGGAGCCGGCTCGTGCCAGGCCTCTTTCTGGCGGGGGAGATCCTCGACGCCTTCGGCCCGATCGGCGGCCACAATTTCCAGTGGGCGTGGGCGACAGGCCGCACCGCCGGCGAGGCCGCGGCGCGCGGCTGATCAGGCCTTGGCGGGGTCCCACCACTTCGAGAGATGCGGCGTGGGGGTTCCCGGCGCGCCGCGCGAGTAATGAGACACGTCGTTGAAGAGCGTGAGGCGCGCGTTCGAGGGATCCTTGAAGTCGAGGACGTTGAGGCAGGCAGGGCTCTGGTCGAGGCGGTCGCGGTAGAAGCGCGGGTCGAAGCCGAGGAGCGCCGAGAGAAGAAGCCGGATCGTGGCCTTGTGCGAGACGACGAGAAACGTGCGTCCGGCCTGCGCGGCGACGAGCCCGAGGAGCGCGGGAAGAGCGCGAGCCGTCACGGCGAGCCCGCTCTCGCCTCCTTCCGGGGCGAACGTGTACGGGTCCGATTCCCAGCGGGCGTACTCCTCGGGCCAGAGACCCTCGACCTCCCGCCGCGTCTTCGTTTCCCAGCGGCCGTGCGAGATCTCGCGGAGTGCCGGGACGGGGCTGACGGTCAGGCCGTGGGGCGCGGCGAGGATGCCGGCGCTCTCGAGCGTGCGCCGCATCGGGCTCGCGTAGATGGCGCAGAGGGGTTCGCGCTCGAGCCGACCGGCGAGCTGGCGAAGCTGGGAGCGCCCCGTCTCCGAGAGATCCACGTCCGTCTCGCCGGCGAAGCGATCCTCGGCGGAGAGTGTCGTGGCGCCGTGGCGCACGAGGTAGAC
>JBGQDL010000074.1:0-18451 GCA_041495865.1 Thermoanaerobaculia bacterium
CGCACAGCAGGAGCTCGAGAGCCTGCGAGCCCGCCGTGACGCCGTCGAGGACGACATCCGGCTCCTCCTCCTTCCCAGGGACCCGAATGACGGCAAGAACGTCGTCCTGGAGATCCGGGCCGGCACGGGCGGCGACGAGGCCGCCCTTTTCGCGGAAGAGCTTTTCCGGATGTACGTACGTTATGCAGAGAGCCGCGGCTGGAAGGTCGAGATCATCGACCGGAGCGACTCCGGCGGCGCCGGAGGCCTCAAGGAGGTCCAGGCGATCGTCGAGGGCGAGGGCGCCTACTCGCGCCTCAAGTACGAGGGCGGTGTCCACCGCGTGCAGCGCGTCCCGGCCACCGAGGCCGCCGGGCGCATCCACACGTCGGCGGCCACGGTTGCCGTCCTGCCGGAAGCGGAGGACGTGGACGTCACGGTCCTGGACAAGGACGTCCGCGTGGATCTCTTCTGCGCGTCAGGGCCGGGCGGGCAGGGCGTCAACACGACGTACTCGGCGGTGCGCCTCACCCACCTCCCCACGGGTGTCGTCGTGCAGTGTCAGGACGAACGCTCGCAGATCAAGAACAAGGCGAAGGCGATGCGCGTCCTCAAGGCGCGCATCTACGAGGCCGAGCGCGAGAAGACGGAAGCCGCGTACGCCGCCGATCGGAAGAAGATGGTCGGCTCGGGCGACCGGTCCGAGAAGATCCGGACCTACAACTTCCCGCAGAGCCGGGTGACGGACCACCGTATCGGGTTCACGTCGCACCGGCTCTCGGAGGTTCTCGACGGGCGCCTCGACGAGCTGATCGACCCGCTCGTCTCGCACTTCCAGGCGGAGAAGCTCAAGGCCGAGCTGGCGAAAGCCTGAAGAGAATAAAGAGATTCTGCTTAGAAGGTAAAGAGAGCTGGAGCTCCCGCTTACTTCTTCTTTGCGGCGGGCTTTGCTTCCTTGGCCTTCGCGTCCTTGTTTTCGACGGTGGTTGCGGTCATGCGGTACTCGATCAGGACTCTCGAGCCGACCTTGAGGTCGCCCGTCACCTTCGTCGACGCGTCGCGGGCGATCTCCCACCGGTCCTTGCCCTTCTGCACGGCGATCATCGAATCATTCACCTCGAGAACAGGTCCCGTGACCTGGTAGGTCTTCGTCGCCGCCTGTGCGAAGGCGGGAGCGAGCAGCAGGAAAGCAGCAGGCACCAACACTCGAAGAATCTTCTTCATCGCGTTCTCCTTACCGAAAAACTCTATCATCCCGTCCGGTCGAGGACGTACGCCGGCTCGCCGTTCCGTACGGTCACGTCCGTGACCACCCAGCCCCTGGCGAAGAGGGCCGTCGCGAGCTTCCGGAACCTCTTGCGCGCGGCGAGGCTCCGCTTCGGATCGGTGCGGTAGACGCGGGGCGCGTCCGCGAGGAACGGGAGGAGGACGCGCGGCGCGGGCGGAATCGCCCCGGGCCGCGTCGCGACCGGAACGTCAGAGTGCCGGTCCGGGGGCGGTCCCTCGCCGCGGGCCGCGCGCTCGACGAGCGGGCCGTCGAGCCGCCAATCGACCTCGAAGCGGTCCGTCGGGAGGCCGGCGTAAATGCCGCCCATACGCCCGTAGAAGTCCGGCAGGAGCGCGCTCACCGTGCCGCGCAGCCGGCCGATGTTCAGCTTCGCGTTCTTCAGGAGAAAGGGGTCGTACGTCCACGTCACGAGGCGGATTCCGCGGTCGAGACACCATGCCCGCTGGAAGAGCTTGAGCCGGATCGCCAGGCCGCGCCCCTGGGCGTCGGGCCGGACCGCGAGGAGATGCGAGTGCTGGCAGGGCTCGCCCCGGTTCGTGCGCGGAATGCCGTGCACGAAGCCGAGCATCCTCCTGCCTTCGAACGCCGCGGCCGTGAGGCCGCCCGCGTGCGTGGCCGCGACGAGGTCGCTCGCGGGCGAGACGTCGCGCTCGGCGAAGCCCCATGCGGCCTTCGAGACGGACGTCGTCTCGACGAACTCCTCCGGCACCGCGAGCTCGCGGACGACGAGGCGCCCGCTCATGCCCCCTCTTCGAGCAGACCCGCGAGGAGCGCCGCCCGGCGCGGGAGATCGTCCACGAGGAGATGCTCCGTGCGCGCGTGCGCGCCGGCGCCCGAAGGCCCGAGGCCATCGAGCGTCGGAACGCCGGCGGAAGCCGTGAGGTTCCCGTCGGAGCCGCCGCCCACGCGCAGCGCGGGAAGCGGGAAGCCGAGCGTCTCCGCGAGAGCGGCCGCGCGCCGGTAGAGCGCGAGCGAGGCCTCGGTCGATTCCATGGGCGGGCGGTTGACGCCGCCTTCGATAGTCACGGCTACGCGCTCGTCCGCGGGCCGGTAGGCGCGGAACCCCGCGAGGACGCGCTCGCCTTCGGCCTCGGTCCAGAGCCGGAAATCCACGGAGAGCGCCGCGCGCTCCGGCACGACGTTCGTCGCCGTGCCCGACGAGGCGACGGTCGGCACCACCGAAGTCCCCATGGCGAGGTCCTGGAGAGCGTCGGCGTACAGCGTGAAGTGCGCCATCTCGAGGAGGGCCGACGCCCCCTTCTCGGGCTCGAGGCCGGCGTGCGCGGCCACGCCGGAAAACCGCGCCGTCACGAGACCGGTCCCCTTCCGCGCGATCTTCGCGGCACCGCCGTCGCCGGACGGCTCGAGGACGAAAACGCGATCGCGCTTCAGAGCCTCGCCGACGAGAAGCTCGCGGGACGCGCCGCTGCCGACTTCCTCGTCGGGGGTCAGGAGCAGGCTGAAGCCCTCCTTGGGATTCACGTCCCCACGCGCCACGGCTTCGAGGACGGCGATGGCGACCGCGACGCCCCCCTTCATGTCGAAGACACCGGGGCCGCGCGCGACGCCGCCCTCGACGCGGAAAGGAATCCCGGCCAGTGTACCGGCGGGCCAGACGGTGTCGAGGTGGCCGAGAAGAAGCGTGCCCCCGCGCTCGGGGCCGAGCCGTGCGAAGAGAGCGTCCCCGCGTCCCGCGCACGGCACGCACGAGGCCGCGATTCCGGCCCCTTCGAGCCGCGCCGCGATCCACTGCGCGAGGCCGCTGACGAGGGAAGGCTCGTCGGACGGACTTTCGCTCCGGACGAGGGCCTCGAGGTCTATGAGCATCGACACGGAGCGCGCCTCGAACAGCGCGGACAGATCGCGTACGCGCGCGCTCACGCGCGAAACTCCCGGATTTCCGTCGTGACCCGTCCGAGGACGTCGGGCCGGATCGCGACCCCGATGCCCGGTCCCGTCGGCACCGGCATGAGCCCGTCCTGGGCTTCGAGCGCCGGCGCCACGATGTCCTCCTCGAAGTAGCGCGACGAGGAGGACGTGTCGCCCGGCTTCGAGAAGCCCGGCAGGCTCGCGATCGCCACGTTGTGCGCGCGTCCGACTCCCGCCTCGAGCATGCCCCCGCACCACACGGGCACGCCGGCGGCGCGCGCGACGTCGTGGATGCGCACGGCCTCGCCGTGTCCGCCCACGCGGCCGACCTTGATGTTGATGACCCTGCAGGCGCCGAGCTGGATCGCGGCCGTCGCGTCGGCAAATGAGCGGATCGACTCGTCGAGGCAGATCGGCGTCTTCAGCGTCCTTGCGAGCTCCGCGTGGGCGACGAGGTCTTCGTGGTGGAGCGGCTGCTCGATGTAGTCGAGCTCGAAGGCGTCGAGCGCGTGGAGCAGCTCCGCCTGCTCCGGCCGGTACGCGGCGTTCGCGTCGACGGTGAGAACGACGTCGGGGAACGCTTCGCGCACCGCGGCGAGCCGATCCGCGTCCGAGCCCGGTTCGATCTTCAGCTTGATGCGCCGGTATCCCTGCTCCACGTGCTTCCTCACGTTCTCGACCGTGTCCCGCGGCGTGGGCGAGATCCCCAGCGAGACGCCGACCTCGATCTTCTCGCGCGAGCCGCCGAGCGATCTCCCGAGGGGGACGCCCGCCGCCTTCGCGAAAAGGTCGCGGAGCGCGCACTCGACGGCCGCTTTCGCCATCCGGTTCCCGCGGATGCGCGCCGCGAGGCGCTCGAACTCTTCGGGAGACGAGACGGACTTGCCGAGAACGAGCGGGAGCAGGAACGACGTGAGGATCGGCGACGCCGTGCAGAGGGCCTCGGGCGAGTAGAACGGCCCTTCCTCCGCCACGCATTCGCCCCATCCGGAAAGCCCTTCCGCGCGGAGCTCGAGGAGGAGGAACTTCTTGACGCCAATCTCGCCGAACGACGTGCGGAAGCGGAACTTGAGCGGCATCTCCACCTGCCGCAGCATCGCGCAGTCGACGCGCATCGGACGATTGTCTATCATCGATCTCCCCTCGTTCCGGGGGGACATGATAAGGAAATCGACCGCCGAGGAGGCCCGCATGACCGGTCCCGTTCTCCGCTTCCGTTTCGTCGCCGCCTGCGCCCTCACCGCCCTCGCGGCCGTTCTCGCCGCCGGCTGCGGAGGGAAGGACGACGACGAGGATCGGCCCAAGTCGGCCCGTGCCGCGGGCGGCGCGCAGGGCGCCGCCGCCGCCCCGGCCGCCTCCGCCGCGGCCGCGGGCCCCGCCGCCGGCGCCACGGGTGTCGCCTCGGTCACGGGCAAGGTCGTCTTCGAGGGCGCCGTGCCCGCCGCGGAGAAGTTCAAGATGTCGGCCGACGCGTTCTGCGCCAAGCTGCACCCCGGCGACTCGAAGAAGGAAGACGTGGTGGTCGGGGCCGACAAGGGCCTCGCAAACGTCTTCGTGTACGTGAAGGCGGGCATCTCCGGAACGTACCCGCCGCCCGCGGCGGCGGCCGTCATCGACCAGCGCGGCTGCACGTACCATCCGCACGTTTTCGGCATCGTGGCAGGCCAGAGCATCGACATCCTCAACAGCGACGACACGCTGCACAACATCCATTCGCTGCCCGAGAAGAACGAGGCCTTCAACCTCGGCATGCCCGTCAAAGGCATGAAGTACACGAAGAAGTTCGACAAACCCGAGGTGATGATCCGGATCAAGTGCGACGTGCACGGCTGGATGGCCGCCTACTGCGGCGTCCTCTCCCACCCGTTCTTCGCGGTCACGGCCGCGGACGGCACGTACGCGATCAAGGACCTCCCGGCCGGCACCTACACGATCGAAGCGTGGCACGAGAGGTTCGGCACGCAGACGCGAGAGGTCACGGTCGGAGCCCAGGAGTCGAAGCCGGTCGCCTTCACGTTCAAGGCCGGAGCCTGATTCCGTCCACGGGATGAGCGCGGACGAGCCCCGGGGCACGAGGGAGGCGCGGAACGCCGAGGTTCTGAGGGTCGCCACGCGGAGCGTCGCGTTTCTCGTCTTCCTCCTCCTCGTCGCGGGCGCGCTCGTCACCTCCACCGAGTCCGGCCTCGCCGTGCCCGACTGGCCGCTCTCCTATGGCAAGGTCATGCCACCGATGGTGGGCGGCATCCTCTACGAGCACGGGCATCGGCTCGTCGCGGCCGCCGTCTCCACATTGGTAGGTCTGGAGCTGGGCGCGCTTCTTTTTTTCTTGGAAGGAAGGAAGACAGTCAAGCTTCTCGCGGCCGCGGCGTTTGGCGCGATTCTTCTGCAGGCGGTCCTGGGCGGCCTGACGGTGCTTCTTCTCCTCCCGCCTGCGATCTCCTCCGCGCACGCGGCCCTCGCCGAGGTCGTCTTCGCGCTCACGGCGGTCGTCGCGCTCATGTGTTCGGGGACCTGGAACGACCTCACGGCGCACCCTCCCTCTCTTTCTCTTCCATTCGCAGAAAATCCCTCTTCGTGCTCTTCGGACGCCGAGGTTCTGAGGAGCGCGTTTCGATGGACGCTCGCCGCGACCGCAGCGATCTACGTCCAGATCGTCCTCGGCGCCGTCATGCGGCACACGGGGGCCGGCCTCGCGATCCCCGACTTCCCGACCGCCTTCGGCGGCCTCTGGCCCTCCGCGGACGAGCTCCAACGCCTCGGCGTCGGCCTTCACCTTGCGCACCGGGCCGGGGCCGTCGTGGTGCTGGTCCTCGTCCTCGCCGCCGCGCGCGCGCTGGGTCGGCTGCCCTTCGTGAGCCCCGTTTTCGCCGGATTCGCCACGGCCTGGACCGGCCTCGTCCTGATCCAGATTCTCCTCGGCGCTCTGTCCGTCTGGTCGGCGAGAGCGCCCTCCCTCACGGCCGCCCACCTCGCCGGCGGCGCCCTGTGCTGGGTCACGGGCGTCCTCTCCACGGTCTGCCTCGGAGCCTGCCGGAAGCGGGCGAACGCGGTAAGCTCCGGCAACCGCGCATGAGCCTGAGTCGCAACCCCTCGTCCTTCGCCTCCTACGTCGCCCTCACGAAACCGCGCATCACGCTGTTCGTCGTCCTGACGTCCTTCGTGGGCTTCGCGGCGGGGACGGTGGGTCCGCTCTCCTCGCTCGCGCTGCCGCTCCTCCTTCACACGCTCTTCGGAACGGCTCTCGTGGCCTCCGGCACGAGCGCCTTCAACCAGGTGCGCGAGAAGGACCTCGACGGCCGGATGGGGCGCACGCAGAATCGCCCGCTCCCCTCGGGGCGCATCAGCCTCGGGGGCGCTGCCCTCTTCGCGAGCGCGCTCTCGGCCCTTGGGCTCGTCGAGCTCCTGCTCTTCACGAACACGCTGACAGCCGCCCTCGCCGCGTTCACGCTCGTCTCCTACGTCTGCCTTTACACTCCCATGAAGACGCGCTCTTCCGCATCGACGATCGTCGGAGCGGTGCCCGGCGCGCTTCCGCCCCTGGGCGGTTTCACCGCGGCGGCGGGCGGGATCGGCCTTCCCGGCCTCGCGCTCTTCGCGATCCTCTTCGTCTGGCAGCTTCCGCATTTCTTCGCCATCGGGTGGCGACACCGGCTCGACTACGCGCGCGCGGGGGTGAAGATCCTTCCCGTGATCGACCCGTCCGGGCGGAGGACGGCGCGGCAGACGCTCCTTTGGACCGCCGTGCTTCTGCCCATCGGCCTGCTGCCGTCGCTCGTGGGAGCCGCCGGCTTCGCGTACGCGTTCGGGACGTTCGCTCTGACGCTTCTCTTCCTCGGCTCGGCGCTGCGGTTCGCGCGCGAGACGACCGACGGACACGCCCGCTCTCTCTTCCTGGCTTCGATCGGCTGGCTCCCGGCGATCCTCATCCTCTTCGTCATCGACCGCGTCTGACGCGCCCGGACACCGAGGACCCCGCGTGACGCCTCCCGCCGTCGAAGCCCGCTCCCTCTCCCGCCACTACGGCGCGCGTGCGGCTCTGACGGACGTCACGTTCTCCGTGGCGCGCGGCGAGATCTTCGCGTTCCTCGGCCCGAACGGCGGCGGCAAGACGACGCTCTTCAGGATTCTCGCGACCCTGCTACCGCCTCACGCCGGGAGCTTCGCGATCGACGGGCTCGATCCCGCGGTCGCCGGCCGCGACGTGCGCCGGCGCCTCGGAGTGGTGTTCCAGGCCCCGAGCCTCGACAAGAAGCTCACCGTCACCGAGAACCTCGCGCTCCAGGGCGCCCTGTACGGCCTCTCCGGGAGCGCACGCGCCGCCCGCATCCGGGAGCTGCTCGGGACGTTTCACCTCGAAGACCGGGCGGGCGACCTCGTCGAAACGCTCTCCGGCGGCCTCGCGCGGCGCGTGGAGATCGCCAAGGCGCTGCTTCACGCGCCTCCCGTGCTCCTCCTCGACGAGCCCTCGACGGGCCTCGACCCGGGCGCCCGGCGCGACCTCGTGGACGCGCTCGCTTCCCTTTCCCGCGCGGGCACGGCGGTTCTCCTGACGACGCACCTTTTCGAGGAGGCCGAGGCCGCGCACCGCGTCGGCATCCTGGACCGAGGGCGCCTTCTGGCGCTCGACACGCCCGCCGCATTGAAGGCCACGCTCGGCGGCGACGTCGTGACCGTGGAAGCGAGAGACGAGGTGAGTACTCCGGCGCTGGCCGCCGGGATCGAGAGCCGCTTCGGCGCGGAGGCCGGACGTGTCTCGGTGGTCGGGCCCACGGTCCGGATCGAGCGAGAGGCCGCGCACACGTTCGTGCCCCGCCTCGTCGAAGCGTTTCCGGGCGCCTTCAGGTCGGTCACGCTCGGCGCGCCGTCGCTCGAGAACGTCTTCATCGCGAAGACGGGCCGCCGCTTTCGCGAGGCGGACATACCGGACGCCGCGGAAGGCGCCGCTTGAGCGCGGCCCTCGCCCTCGCGCGCCGGGAGATCGTGAGGTTCCTGAGGCAGAAGAGCCGGGTCGTCGGAGCGGTCGCCCCTCCGCTCGTGATGTGGATTCTCGTCGGCTCGGGGTTCCGGGGATCTTTCCGCGAGAACTCCTTCAGCACCTTCTTCCCGGGCACGGTCGTCCTCGTCGTGCTCTTCGCGGCGATCTTCGCGACCATCTCCGTCATCGAGGACCGGCGCGAGGGGTTTCTCCAGGGCGTCCTCGTCTCGCCTGTCGCTCCCGGCTCGATCGCCTTCGGGAAGATCCTCGGGGGCACGGCGCTCGGGCTGATGCAGGGACTTCCGCTCCTGGTCCTCGTGCCCCTGGCCGGCCTCGAGGCCGACGCCGCGGGTCTTCTCACCGCCACCGCGCTGCTCGCGGTGCTGGCCTTCGCGCTCACTTCGCTCGGCTTCGCGATCGCGTGGTCACTCGAGTCGACCCAGGGGTTCCACGCGATCATGAATCTCTTCCTGATCCCGATGTGGCTCCTGTCGGGCGCCTTCTTTCCCGTCGACGGCGCGCCCACGTGGCTGCGCGTGGCGATGGTCGTGAACCCGCTCACGTACGGGGTGGCGGCCCTGCGCCGAGCCCTCGGCGGCGCCGCGCCGGCGTGGACGTCCCCGTCGCTCTCGTTCGCCGTGACGGCGGGCTTCGCCCTCCTCATGTTCGCGGCCGCCGTGGCCGTCGTCGCGCGCTTTCCCGCCGGCCCCGGCCCCGGCCGCCGGCTCGCCCTCCCGCGCGCCACGGAGACCCGGTGACCGTCCGCGACCTGCCGACGGTGAACGCCTGCCTCAACGCCGCGAGCGCCACCCTTCTCGTCCTCGGCTGGACCTTCATCCGCAGGCGGAAGATCGACGCGCACCGCCGCACGATGACGGCGGCCTTCCTGTGCTCGGCGCTCTTCCTCGTCTCGTACCTCGCCTATCACGCGCAGGTCGGAAGCGTGCGGTTTCCCGGCACGGGTGGCGCGCGGACGCTCTACCTCGGGATCCTCCTCACCCACACCGTTCTCGCGGCGGCCGTCGCGCCCCTCGCAATCACGACGTTCGTCCTCGCGCGGCGCGGGCGCTTCGATCGCCATCGCAAGCTCGCGCGCTTCACGCTGCCGATCTGGCTCTATGTTTCCGTCACCGGGGTCGTCGTCTACATGATGCTGTACCGGATGAGGTGGTAACCCGTCCCGCGCGCTCAGGTCCTTCCCGCGCGACCCCATCTCGCGACCAGCTCGCCGACGCGCGCGAGCTTCACGGGCTTGCTCACGAAGTCGTTCATCCCCTCGGCCTCACAGCGCTCCTTGACGAGGTCGGAAGTGAGCGCCGTGAGCGCGACGATCGGCAGGCGCTCTCCGTCCGGAAGGGCGCGCAACCGCCGAAGGACCTGGAAGCCGTCCATCTCGGGCATCTGCAGGTCCAGGAGGACGAAGTCGAAGCGGATGTCCGCCGCGGCATCCAACGCCTCGCGCCCGTTGCCCGCCGTGCGCACCTCGGCGCCGCGCGATCTCAGCATGTGGGCGAGCAGCTCGCGATTCTCCTCGTTGTCCTCCACGAGGAGGACGCTTGGACGGCCGGCGGCGCCGCCGGTAGGCCGGCGGCCGTCCCGGGGCCCGGTCTCGTCGACCCGCGCGAGCAGCCGGTCGCTCGTCGCTCTCAGCTCGGCCTCGGCGCGCGCGCGCTGAATGGGAGCCGACGTCTCGTCCGCGGCGCGTCGCGCCGCGGCGACGATCTCCTGGACCCGCGACTTGAGGTCGCGCGTCGTGGACCTGAGGACGTCCACGGCGGTCTCGCGGGCCTCCGCGAGCGCCCGCCGGGCCACGTCGAGCTCGGCGAGGAGGCGCCTGCGCGAGGCGCCGTCGAGAAAGACGACGTCCGCCCCGCCCCCCGGACGCGGCGCGATGAGCACGTGGAACATCCGCGACACGCCGTCCGGCATGACGAGGGAGACGTCTTCCTCGACAGTCGTGGCCGGCGTGCCCGGAGGGGCGCGGTTCACGGCGTGCGCGCGGATGAGCCCGCGCAGCGCGTCCGGCAGGACCTCCGAGCGCTCGACGTCGAGGCCCTCGAGGGCGTCCGCGCGGCGCCCCACCCATTCCGCGACGCGGCGGCTCACGGCCTCGATACGGCCCGACGCGTCCACGCCGAGAAGGCCCGCGGGCGAGGAGTCGAGCAGGCGCCCGCGGTGCTCATCGCCGCCGGCCGGACCGCGTGTGTCCACGCGCCAGACGGCGGCTTCGACGACCTTTCCGTACCGTACGACGGGCGACATCGAGACGACCGACTCGACGCGCGCCGCGCCGCCCGCGGGCAGCAGCACCCGCCGCGCGGCGCGGGGCCGGCCCGTCTCGAAGACTTCGTCCAGGCCTTCGATCATCTCGGGGGACTCGGCGCCCGAGGCGGGAAACTCCGAGACGGCGCGGCCTTCGACGTCGCGCGTCTCCGTGCCGAAGGCGCGCCGGGCACCGCGGTTCGCGTAGCCGATCCGGCCCGCGCGATCCAGCGTGTAGACGGCCACGGCCTCCAGGGAATCCACGGCGGGCCCGAACGCCGCGCGCACGGACGTCACCTGGTCGGCACCCGATCCCGGGGCCCAGGGAGACCGGACCTCCCCGAAGAAGACGAGGACGGCCGCCGCGGCAATCACGACGGCCGCCGGCGCGAGCGACGACGGCAAACCGAGCACGACACCTGCCGCGAGAAGAACGAGACCGAAAAGGACGAGAATCCGGGGACCGGACATTCCCCGATCTTAACGGCGAGGCCCATATGAGTTCCTCCGCCCACCCGCACCGGACGTGGGGCGCGCTGCTTGCCGAGGGGCGGCGCCGCCTTTCGGGGGAGGACCACGCTCCCTACGAAGCGGAAGAGCTTCTCGCCCGGGCCGCCTCGCGTCCCCGCGCCTGGTTTCACGGCAGGAAATCCGAGCCCGCGGAAAAGGCGGCCGAAGCGGCTTTCGAGGCCCTCGTCGTGCGTCGCGCCGCCGGGGAGCCGCTCCAGTACCTCCTCGGCGAATGGGAGTTCCTCGGCCGGACCTTTCTCGTCGACGCGCGTGCGCTGATTCCTCGCGGGGAAACGGAGGGAATCGTGGAAGCGGCGCACGCCGCGGCTCCGCGCGCCCGCGCCCTCGCCGACCTCGGCACGGGCAGCGGCATCCTCGCCGTGACGCTCGCGCTCGAGCGCCCCGAGGCGCGCGTCCTCGCGATCGACCGCTCGCCGGCGGCTCTCGCCCTCGCCGCCGCGAACGCCCGCCGACACGGCGTAGCGGGGCGCGTGACGCCCGTCGCCTCCGACTGGCTCTCGGCATTCGGCCCGAGGCCGCTCTTCGACCTCGCCGTCGCGAACCCGCCCTACGTTCCGGTGGACGACACCCCGCAACTGTCGAAAACGGTCTCGGACTTCGAGCCGCCTCTCGCGCTCTTCGGGGGCGGCGACGGCCTCGCGCCGCTGCGCGCGCTCCTCGCCTCTCTACCCGTCTTCCTCCATCCGGGGGCGCCGTTCATATTCGAGTTCGGGTACGGACAGGCCCGCGACGTGTCGGAGCTGGTGGAGGCGTCGGGCGCTTTTCGCCTCGCCGCCATGCGCCTCGACACGGCCGGGATCCCGCGCACGGCCACGGCGGTGCGGGTCTGAGCCGCTACACTCGGTGACGGCATGGACGCCTTCCTCCTCAAGGGCCCCGTGCGCCTCGCGGGTACCGTGCGGGCGAGCGGCGCCAAGAACGCGGCGCTGCCGGCGATGGCGGCCTCGCTGCTCACGGACGCCCCCGTGGCGCTCGACGAGGTGCCCGACCTCGCGGACGTCAGAACGATGGCACTTCTTCTCGCCGGCATGGGGGTGTCCATCTCAAGGCCCGCGCCCTCCCGCATGGTTCTCGACGCGTCGCGCGTCACCTCCACGGAGGCCCCGTACGACCTCGTCCGAACGATGCGCGCGTCCATCCTCGTGCTCGGGCCCCTCGTCGCGCGCTTCGGCGAGGCGCGCGTGTCGCTGCCCGGAGGATGCGCGATCGGCCTCCGGCCGGTGGACCTGCACCTCATGGCGCTCGAGGCGATGGGCGCGCGGATCGCCGTCGAGAAAGGCTACATCCACGCGCACGTCTCGCGCGTCGGGCGCGCGACCGGCCGCCTCGCGGGGGCGAGAATCCGGTTCCCGTCCCCGACCGTGACCGGCACCGAAAACCTGCTTTTCGCCGCGGCTCTCGCGCGGGGGACGACGGTGATCGAGAACGCGGCGAGGGAGCCCGAGGTGCAGGATGTCGCGCTCCTCCTGGCTCGCATGGGCGCCCGCGTGACGGGCGCGGGAACCTCGACGATCACCGTCGAAGGCGTCGAGCGCCTCGATGGCACGGGCGCTTCGCCTCACGCGATCGTGCCCGACCGCATCGAGGCGGGGACCTACCTGGCCGCCGGAGCGATCACGGGCGGCGACGTCACCGTCGAGGGGGCGCGCGCGCGCGACCTCGAGGCGTTCCTCGACGCGCTCCGCCGCGCGGGAGCCGGCGTGGAGAAGACGGCCGGCGCGGTGCGCGTCTTCGCCTCGCGCCAGCTCGAGGCCGTGGACATCGAGACGGCGCCGCACCCCGGCTTTCCGACGGATCTGCAGGCGCAGTTTCTCGCTCTCATGACCCAGGCCCGGGGGACGTCGCGCATCGTGGAGACGATCTTCGAGAACCGCTTCCTCCACGCGGTCGAGCTCGCGCGCATGGGCGCCGACGTGCGCGTCGCGGGGCGGGCGGCGGTCGTGCGCGGGCCGGCGCCGCTCGAGGGCGCGCCCGTGACCGCGTCGGATCTCCGCGCGTCCGCGGCTCTCGTCCTGGCGGGCCTCGTCGCCCGGGGCGAAACCCGCGTGCGCCGCATCTACCACCTGGATCGCGGCTATGCGGCCATGGATCAGCGCCTCAAGGCCCTCGGCGCTTCGGTCGAGCGAGTCGACGGATAATCCGGCCGTGAGCCGCGCCGCCGATCCCTCCTGCGTCTTCTGCCGGATCGTGCGGAAGGAGATTCCCGCGAAGATCGTCTTCGAGGACGAGCGCGTCCTCGCGTTCCACGACGTGGCTCCGAAGGCGCCGACGCACGTCATCGTGGTTCCAAAGACGCACCTCTCGCGCCTTTCCGAGGCCGGAGAGGGAGACGCCGCTCTTCTCGGCGCCTGTCTCATCGCGCTCACCGGCGTCGCGCGCGCCCTCTCCCTCGGGAGCTACCGCGTCGTCGTCAACGACGGGGCCGAGTCCGGCCAGAGCGTGTTCCACCTGCATCTGCATCTCCTCGCCGGGCGGGCCTTCTCGTGGCCGCCGGGCTGAGGACCGCTTTCCGCTCGGCCGCCCTCGCCCTGCTCGCCTGCGCCAGGCTTCCCGCCGCCGGCGCCGTCGCCGAGCGCGACCTCGCGGCCGCCGCGCGCGCCGGGAAGTGGACGGAAGTCCTGGAGCAGCTCGAGGCGCTGAAGAAGGAATCCGCCGAGCGATACGCCGACGGCCGTTTCGACTACCTCGCGGCGCGCGCCCTCGCCGCAACCGGCCGCCGCGACGAGGCCATTGCGCTCTTCGAGCACCACGTCTCCGCCGAAGACCTTTTCGACGTGCCGGCCCGTCTCGCCGCTGCGGCGCTGCGATTCGAAGGCGGCGAGGGGCTGGGCGCGCTCGAGCTGCTCCATCCCCTGCTGCAGAGGAAGGGCGGCGCCGTCTCGCGGCGTGCGCTCCGCATCGCGCTCGACGCGCTCGAGACACGCCTGGACCCGCCGGCCCTGGCCCGCCTCGTGGCCATGCGGCCCCCGGCCCCGTCGCGCGAGCGGCGCCGCCTCCTCGCGCTTCGCGCCGAGGCGCTGGACCAGACCGGCGACGCGGCGGGCGCGGCGTCGCTTCGCGAGGAGATCCTCCGCGAGGCGCGCCGCGACGACGCGGCTGCCGTCGTGCTCGCGCGCGAAATGCGCGGCCGGGCACCGCCCAACCTTCCCGACCGTCTGCTGCCGCTCCTGATCGAGACCGCGAAGGCGCAGCGCGACCTCGATCTCGCCGAACGTCTCGCATCGGAACGCGACGCGCGCGCCGCGCGAGGGGGTGACGACCCTGCGCGCTGGGGCGCCCGCTTCGACCTCGGCCGGATCCTCGCGTCGCGCGGCCGTTTCGCCGAGGCGGCCGCGGCATACCGGTCGATCCTCGACGGCCAGCCCCGCCGTCCCAGGCGCGCGCAGGGAAAGAAGGACGACGTGCCCGGGACGGACGCGTTCTTCGCGCGCGTGCGCTTCAATCACGGGGCCACGCTCGAGAAGCTCGGGCAGCTCGACGCGGCGGCCGCGGAGTTCCGGCGGGTGGAGAAAGGGCGCGTGGGCCCGTCCGCGATCGCCGCGCTCCAGCGGGCCCGCCTCCTCATGCGGAGGGGCGACCTGACCTCGGCCGAGACGATTCTCATGCGGCCGAGCCTCGTGAAGGAGCCCGGGCGCGTCGAGGGCCTCCTCCACCTTCTCGAGCGGCGCGCCGAGGCGGGCGACGGGGCGGGCGCGCGGCGCGTCCTCCTTCCCGTCGAGCGACTCGCGCGGGTGCGCCGGCTGCCGGAGCCCTGGAAGAGCGAGCTTCCGTTCTGGCGCGGCTGCGCCGCGGAAGCCTCGGGCGACGTCGCAGGCGCGCTCGCGGGCTACGCCGCTCTCCTGGCTGCGCGCCCCTTCACGGCCGCGGGCGAGCTCGCGGCTCAGCGAATGCTCGGACTCCCGGCCGGCTCGCGCGACGCCTTCCTTCGCCGCGAGCGTCTCCGCGGCGAGGCCCTCATCACGTCCCAGAGCCCGCAGGAAGCCAGAGTGCACCTCCTGCCGCCCGCGCTCCTCGGCGACACGGGCGCTCGCGACCTCCTGAAGCTCGCGTACCGTTCCCTTCCCCTCTATGCGGAGGTCCTGCTCGCGCCCGACCTGCCGGAGGAATCGCTCCCGACTCTCTGCGGAGACGCCGCCGCCTGTCGCCTCTTGCAGCTCGGGCTCCCGCTCGAGGCCGAGCCCATCGTGCGCGACGCCTCGCGCCTCGACACCCTGCTCGGCAGCCTCGTGGCCGCGCGTCTCGCCGAGGACGCGGATGCCGGGCCCGCGGCGCTCGAGGCCGCCGAGGCTCTCGACCGCATGGTGCCCGACGACTTCCTCCTCGACCTCGCGCCGCGCTCCGTGCTCCGCGGACTCGCGCCGCGACCCTTCGGCCGGCTCGTGGCCGAGACCGCGGACCAGAGCGGTGTGCCGCGCGACTTGCTCTACGCGATCATGCGGCAGGAGAGCCGCTTCGACCGCGAGGCCGCCTCTCCCGCCGCGGCCCGTGGCCTCATGCAGCTCACGCTGCCGGCCGCGGGGGAGGCGGCGCGCGAGCTGAACGAGACACCGCCCGCGTACGCGGAGCTCTACGATCCCGCCCGCTCGCTTCGCCTCGGTGCGCGCACGCTGAAGAATCTTCTCGCCCGCTTCGGGGGCGATGCGGTCCTCGCCGCCTCGGGCTACAACGCCGGCGCCGGGCAGACGGCGCTCTGGGCCGGCGGCGCGAAGGCGCCCGCCGAAGCGCTCCTCGCCTCGATCAGCTACCCGGAAACGCGCGCGTACGTGCGCCGTGTCCTCGCGAACCGGATCCTCTACCGGAAGGCGGAGCCCGATCAGCGCCGATAAACGAGGACGCGCGTCTCCGCGCGGAGCTGCGCCGTCCAGCGCTCGATCTCGGCGTTCAGCTTGAGCTCGCGCACGACGTCGCGAATCTCCTCGCGGACGTTCTCGAACGGAGGCACGTCCGCCAGTCCTCGCTTCTTCGCGGCCTCGAGGAAGGTCGACTCGTAGTACGCGCGGAGATCCGCCTCCGTCATCTTCAATCCCGGCGCCAGGCGCTCCTTGACGAAGCTGTCGAGCGCGAGCCCGCGCTTGACCCACGCAGCCAGCTCCTCGCGCGTCGTCCCGGCGGCCGCCAGCGCCTCGGCCGCCGGGACGCCGCGCGCGCTCGAAAGGCGCCGCTCGAGCGCCGAGACGCGGATCTCGACCTCCTCGGGCTTCGGATCGAATCCGCTCGACCTGCGGAGCTGCCGTTCGCGCAGGAGATCGACGATGCGCCCGTCGAGGACGCGGTCACGATATGCGGCGTTGATCTCGCCGGGAATCCGCTCGAGAAACCCCACGGCCACGAGCTTCCGGACCTCGCTCTCGAGAATGATGTCGTCGCCCACGACCGCGGCGATGCGGTCCACGAGCACGGCGGGGCCGGAGGGCGTCGTCGAGGGCGGAGGCGCCGTCTGCGTGGGCTGAGGCGCGGCGGTTTCGGCGGCCCGCACGAGCGTGATGCCCGCGAGCACCAGCACGGCGAGCGACCCGCGAAACACGGCCTCGATCGTAGCAGGCGCCCGGCGGCCGTTTCACGCCAGAGGATTGAGGTGCCGAACGCCCGGGAACCGGCCGAAGTCGCGGTCGGTCGAACAGATTTCTGCTCCGTTTTCCAGAGAAAGCGCCGCCAGGTGCGCATCCGAGGTGAGGTTGCCTGCGGAGCCCGTTGCGGCGAGCAAGGTGCGCAGGAGAGGCCAGTGCTTTTCGCCAGGACCCACCGATTCGACGAACGGCTGCCCCAGCCATTCGTCGACGTACGCCAGGGCGCGCTCCGCTGCGAGCGGCCGGCGCATGACAGAAGGATGGGTCGTGAGGCGAATGAAGGCGAGCAGGACGACCCAGGCCAACCCGACGCGTGTGGTCCCGGAGAGCGTCTCCTCGAGCCAGGCCCTAGCCTTCTTATGGTGGGGAGAATCGGCGTCGACGGCGTAGATCAGGAGGTTGGCGTCGACGAGAATCATTTGCGCAATGCGAGCTTCTGGGCGATCGCGCGCTCTTCCAGCTCGTCGGCCAGACGCAGAGCCCGGTCGAGATCGAGCCCGGCGCGGGCGCCGCCGAGGGAAGCCGGCTCGATACGGTATCGCCGCGGGCGCGGCTGCCCACCCCGTTTCGTCAATCCGGCGCGAAGGGTCTCGTTCACGACGGCCGTGAAAGACTGGCCGCCCCGACGCGCTGCTTTTTTCAGGACGGACGCCAGATCTTCGTCGAGATTCAAGGTCGTGCGCATCACGATCATCATATCAGGTGATGCCGAGACATCAACCGAGGGACCACGCCTCGATGATCAGCATCGCTGACTACGCCTCGCAGCCCAGGTAAAGTCAGGACGCGGACGCGAGAGAATGCGGCGATGGGCCGCCTCCTCGTCGTCGCGACGCCGATCGGGAATCTCGACGACCTGTCGCCGCGGGCGCGGGAGGCGCTGGCGTCGGCGGCCGTCGTGTACTGCGAGGACACGCGCCGCACGGGAAATCTGTTCGCGCGGCACGGCCTCACGGCACCCCGCGTGTCCTGCCACGGCCACAACGAGCACCGCCGCGTCGAGGAGGCGCTCGAGAGGCTGTCGAGCGGCGAGACGCTGGCTCTCGTCTCCGACGCGGGCACGCCGCTCGTCTCCGATCCCGGCGAGCGGCTCGTCGCGGCCGCCGCGGCGGCCGGGCATCGCGTCGAAGCGATTCCGGGACCTTCGGCGGTTCTCGCGATCCTCTCGATCTCGGGATTTCCGGCCGTCCCATTCACGTTCCTGGGCTTCCCGCCCTCGCGCCGCGGCGAGCGCGACCGCTGGTATGCCGCGCACGCCGAGAATGCCTCCCGCCCCGGCACGGACGTGTTGTTCGAGTCGCCCTTCCGGATTGTCGAATCCCTCGAGGCTCTCGCAAGGGCATGGGGAGATCCGCCCATCGTCCTCGGGCGCGAGCTGACGAAGCTCCACGAGGAGGTCCTGCGCGGGCGGGCCTCGGAAGTCGCACAGGTCCTTGCGGCACGGCCCGGCGTGAAGGGAGAGATCGTGCTGGCGGCTGCCGCGCCACCACGAGAGCCCAGGTGAATAGCGACATCTTCAGGTGATCGACGATGCAGACGATATTCCCGATCCTGAGATACACCGACGCGAGAGCAGCGATTCAGTGGCTCTGCGCGACTTTCGGTTTCGTCGAGCTGTTCTCGGTTCCCGAGTCAGGCCCTGTCGTCCGCCATGCGCAACTTAGGCTCGGCACGAACGTCATCATGCTCGGGTCCGTGAGGCCCGGCGAGGGAATGGCGAGCCCGCGAACGCTCGGGACCGTCACGCAGGCGCTCTGCGTGTACGTCGACGACCTCGACGGGCATTTCGAGAGGGCGCGCGCGGCGGGAGCTGAGATCCTGAGCCCTCCCGCGGCCACCGATTTCGGCGCGATTGAGGAAGATGCGCCGGAAGCCGTGCTCGCGAGCACGCTTCTCCATCGCCGTGCCGGGATCGGTGATCGCGATGAAGTTCTGGCCGGCCGCGTCGCCGAGCTTGGCCCCCACGCGCTTGTAGAAATA
>JBGQDL010000075.1:0-18360 GCA_041495865.1 Thermoanaerobaculia bacterium
AGGTGCTGGGCGGCTGCGTGTGCTGCACGGCGATGGCCGATCTCGAGGCCTCGCTCGAGGAGGTGTCCGACCTCGTGGCCCCCACGCGCTTCGTCCTCGAGCCCACGGGTCTCGCGAGGCCGTCCGAGCTCGTCGACCTGCTGCGTGGCCCGCGGTGGGCGAACCGGTTCGAGGTGAGGCCCGTGATCACGCTCCTCGACCCGCAACAGGACCTCGCGAAGTCGTACGCCGACAGCGCCCTCTTTCGGGACCAGGTGGACACCGGCGACATCCTCGTCCTCAATCGGTGCGATCTCGCCTCGGAAGAAGAGATTCTTCGAGGGGAGGAATTCGCCCGGGCCCTCGTACCGGCGAAGCTGCTCGTCGTTCGCGCGTCCCACGGGGCTCTTCCCGACGAGGTCTGGGACCTCGAGA
This sequence comes from Thermoanaerobaculia bacterium, assembly GCA_041495865.1. Classification (GTDB taxonomy): domain Bacteria; phylum Acidobacteriota; class Thermoanaerobaculia; order UBA5066; family UBA5066; genus Fen-183. Next base: position 415 of record JBGQDL010000075.1, read on the forward strand.
GGCCGGAGGCGCCGCAAAGACCGACGCTTCTCGCGGCGAGCGCCCCTCATCCGCACCCTCATGGGGATTTCTTAGAAGGGTATGAGGGAAAGGGAGTCGGGTACCCGCCGGAGCGTGTCTTCGATGCTGATCGACTTCTTCGGATCCTCGAGGAGCTCCGAGACAATGAGGTGACCCGGGGCCGCGTCGCGCGCGCCAAGGGCCTCTTCCGCACGACGGCCGGCTGGCTCGTCCACGAGATCGCGGGCGGGCGTCTGACGACGGATTCGACGTCCTGGCGGCGCGACAGCCGCGTGGACGTCATCCTCAAGGACCCGAAGACGGGGGAGTTCGGAGATTTCTTTGAATGGGAAAGAGCGCTGGCGGACGCGCTGGTGCCAGAGGACGCACCTCTTCTCACGCTCGAGGATGGAAAGGGCGCCGCCCGCGCCTACGACCCCAGAGGGTTCGAAGCGCTTTCCGAATTCCTTTCTAAGGAAATCCTCTCTTCCTCGTCCCTTCCTGCAGCGGCGCCTCCGGGATCCGCCTTCCGCCTCGGCGACGTCCTCGCCCATGCCGGCGTCGCGCGCGAGGCCGACTGGATGTGGCTCGTGATGGACGCCGGCCTGTTCGGCGTGGGCGGTCCCCGGCGCGTTCTCGAGAAGGGCGTCGTCTTCCCGGCCGACGGCGGGTTTCGCTACGTCCTTCCAGACGAGGCGGCCCGCGGCGCCGAGGACGAGGTGGACGCCTGCCGCGATCTCGAAAACGTGTGCGGCGTGCGCCTCGGGGATGCGCCCGGCACGCCTCAGGGAGCTCCCTCGTGACGAAGAAGTCCGGGCTGCTCCTCTACGGCGTCAACGGCTACACGGGGAGACTCATTCTCGAGGTTGCCCTGCGCGACGGCCTCCGGCCGTTCCTCGCGGGCCGCCGCGCCGAGGCCGTCGAGCCGATCGCGAAGGCGCACGGTCTTCAGAGCCTTTGCTTCGGCCTCGAGGACCCCGGGACCCTGGCGCGGCTTCTCGAGCCGTTTTCCGCGTTGCTCCTCGCGGCGGGGCCGTTCTCGAGGACGAGCGGCCCGGCCCTCGAGGCCTGCCTGCGTTCGAAAACGGCGTATCTCGACATCACGGGCGAGGTGGACGTCCTCGAGTCGGCCTTCGCGCGGGACGCGGACGCGAAGAGGTCGGGGATCGCGGTGCTTCCCGGAACCGGCTTCGACGTGGTGCCTTCGGACTGCCTCGCCAAGGCCCTGTCCGAGGCGCTGCCCGGCGGGACGTCGCTGACGCTCGCGTTTCGCGGCTTCAAGACGAGCGCCGGGACGATGAAGACGATGATCGAGAGCCTGCCCAAAGGGGGACTCGTGCGACAGGGCGGAACGCTCGTCAGAGTGCCCGCGGCCTGGAAGACGATGGAGGTTCCGTTCCCGGACCAAACGCGCCTCGCGATGACGATCCCCTGGGGCGACCTCGCGACGGCTTTTCGCTCGACCGGAATCCCCAGCATCCAGGTGTACATGGCCGTGCCGCCCTCGGCGGTCTCGAACGCCCGGCGCTTCCGAGGGCTCGCGCCGGTTCTCGGGCTCCCGTTCGTGCAGTCGTTTCTCAAGAAGCGCGTCGAAAGGCGCGTGAAAGGTCCCACGGAGGAGGAGCGCAAGCGCGAGCGGTCCTTCCTCTGGGGGCGCGTCACGAAGGGCGAGCGATCCGTCACCGGCACGCTCGACACGCTCGAGGGCTACGCGCTCACGGCAGAGACGTCGATCGCGATCGCCAGGCGCGTCCTCGACGGGTCCGTGGCGCCCGGGGTTCACACGCCGTCACAGGCCTTCGGGTCGCATTTCATCGAGACGATCGCCGGCTCGAAGCTCAAAATCGGGGCCGTCGGATGACGCCCGTCCGCCTCGCCTTCCGCCACGTCACGAGCCGTCCGCTCAGGAGCGCGCTCACGGTCGCCGCGATCGGTCTCTCCGCGGGGCTCGTCGGCTTCCTCTACCTCGTGAACGGCGCGCTCAAGAACGACTGGTCCGAGAACATGGGCCGCCGCGCGATGGTCATGGCGAAGTCGTCGTTCTTCGAGAAGCTCCCGATGGCATACCTCGCGAAGCTCGAGGACGTGCCCGGCGTCCAGCGCGTCTGCCCGTTCGACTTCCTCATCGCGTTCTGGAAGAACGACCGGCCCGAGAACGCCGTGCCATTTCAAGCGGCGCCCGCGGACGCGTTCCTCGAGGTCTACATGGAGGCGAAGATCCCGGCCGCGGAGGTCGCCGCGTGGAAGGCCGACCCGACGGGGTGCGTCATCGGCCCGATCCTCGCGAAGCAGCACGGCTGGAAGATCGGTGACCACATCGTCCTCAAGGCGCCCGTGCCGGGGGGCGTCATCGAGACGACGGTGCGGGCGATCATGACGTACAAGCTCGACAACGGCCTCTACGTCCACCGCAAGTACTTCGAGAACCTGACGGGCGACGCTGGGCAGGTCGGGATGTACTGGATCCTCGCGAAATCGCGTCCGGACGTCGCGAGGGTGACGGCCGAGATCGAGCGCCGCCTCGATAACGCGCCCGTGCCGATCCGGGCGATGAGCGAGAAGCAGTGGCAGCTCATGTTCATGGAGATGCTCGGGAACGTGCAGGCGCTCCTCGGCGGGATCGGCCTCGCGACGGCGTTCACCCTCTTCCTCATCACGAGCAACACGCTCGCGATGTCGGCCCGCGAGAGGCGCGGCGAAGCGGCGCTGCTGAGGATCCTTGGATTCCCCCGCCGGACCGTGCTTCGACTCCTGGTCCTCGAGGGCACGTTTTTCGGGGCGGCCGGGGCGGTCCTCGCCATCGGGTTCATGAACCTCTTCGCCCGCATCGTCGAGAAGGCGCTCATCGAGACGCAGTGGGCGGGGATCGGCGCGCTCCTCACGGCGGACGCGGCGATGGTCGCGGTCGTCGCCTCTCTCTCGCTCCTCGTCGCCGTCCTTTCCTCGCTCGTCCCGGCCATCAACCTCTCCAGCCGGCCGGTCGTGTCGCTGCTGCGCGAAGCCGCCTGACTCAGCTCTTCCCGAGTATCCGGTCGACGGTGACCTCGAGGACGAGCGCGGAATGGCCGCGCCCGTAGGTCGGAGAGACGGTGACCCGTTCGGGCTTTCCGTACGTGAGGCGCAGCGATTCGTCGGCCCGCGCGACACGGATCGTGACCGGCTGCTCGCCGCGGGCCGGTTCCACGTCGCGCGTGACGGAGACCGAGCAGGCCACGATAGCGTCGGCGTCGCTGGCGCTCAGCACGGCGACGTTCATGTGGATGACCTCACTCAGAGCGAGGCCAGGGGTCGCGGCTGTCCTGAGCGATCTGGACTCGAGCGTGCCCACCTCCCCCACGGCGAGCTGGATCCGGGGCGCGGAAAGGACTTCGTCGCCGCCCGCGCCGGCTTCGAGAATCCGCACCCCCAGCTGGTACTGTCCCGCCTGCGAAACGGGCACCGCCTTCGAGACGCCGTCCCTGGAGGCCCGCGCTTCGAGCGCAAAGCGTGCCGAGCAGTCCGGCGGTCGCACCGTACCGCCGGGCGCGACGACCCGCGCCAGCCCCTCCCCGCGGGAAGGCCCGAACACGACGCGGGGAACTCCGTCGAACGCATCGCCCGGGAGAAGGCTGACCGGGATGGGTCTCGCGCACCCGGGAAGTGTGACGGTGCCTGGGGCCGCGCCGATCTCCCAAACCGACGAGCCGCCCGCGTCGTCGCGGAACTCGATGGCCCCGTCGAAGGGCTTCGGTTTCTCGGCCGTGGGACGGCGCGGCAGCGTGGTGTCCGAAAGGAAGGCCCGGTCGAGCGTCTCGTCGTCGAGCTTTCCCGCTCCTCTTGCCTTCTCGCCGGCCTTCGTAACGTACATGCGCTCCCCTTCGAAACGGATGGAGAGCGCGTGAGATGTCTGGAGTCCGGCGAGCACCTTCGATACGGGCGTTTCGCGTACTTCGAGCGAGACGGTGCCTTCGATTTCCGGCTGGAGGATGAGCGTCTTGCCGAGGAGGGTCGCGAGGCGCTCGAGCACCTGGCCGAGGTCGGCCTTCTCCAGTTGCAGAGTGATCTTCTCGTCGAGGAGCGCGCGTGTCCCGGACGCGGCGGAAGGAGCGCCGGAGCCTTCGGCCTCGGCGGCCAGCGGCGCGAGCGCCAGAGCGAGCGCGAGAGCGAGGGACGACATCATGTGCGATCTCCTTTGCGGGAGGAGCGGGCCACGGGCGCGGTCTCGGCGCGGCGCGCGACACCCGGTCCCGTGAGGACGACGCCGGTGGAGTCTCCGCGGATCACGTAAACGGCGGCAGGGCGGGCCCGGAGGCGCAGCCCCAGCAGGGCCGCGAGGAGAAGAGAAGACGCGATCAGGAGTCTGCCTGCGGCTCGTCGACGCGACTTGTAGCGCTTGACAGCGGCGGTCGCGACGACGAGCGCGTCTGCAAGCCGGATCTCTTCTGCATTCGGGTTCATGGTTCTTCCCCTCCTTCGAGGATCGAGGCGAGGCGCTTCCTCCCGCGGGAGAGGCGCGCGCGGACGACCTCTTCCGAGACTCCCATCGATCTCGCGACCTCCCTGATCGAGCGCCCCTCATCGGCGACGTAGAGGAGCGTCGTGCGCACCTCGGGCGAGAGGGCGTCGAGCGCGGCGGCGGCGCGCCGGACGTTTTCCTTCAGGAGGATCGCGCGCTCCGGGGAGGGCTCGCGCGCCGCCGCGAGCCGTTCGTCCGATCCTTCCGGTAAGGCCGCTTCGCGGCGCCGGCGACGTGTGGCGTTCGCGCCGAGGCGATAGGCGATCGCGAAGAGGAAGGACCGAAACCGTCCCGGCTCCTCGGAAACGAGACCGTCGCCCTTCGAGAGGAGGACGACGAACAGGTCCTGCACGAGATCCCGAGACTCGTCCCCGTGCCCGCGCCGCCTCAGGAAGCCTTCGAGCTTGCCCGAAAGGGAGAAAGCGTCTTCGAGCGGGACCGAGGCGGGTTTCACGGTCTCTGCCACACCGAGGATATGTCCGCCCGGCTCCGGCCGTGACGCCGGCGGGCATAATCGGCGGGCTTTGCCTCCGCATCCCGAGGTGCCTCTCCTGCCCTTCGACGCCCTCCGGTTCGGATTGTGGTTCCTCGGAGGAGCGGTGTTCGTCGCGCTCGTCGCGCCGCGCGAGCGCCGACACGTGCTTCGCCTCGTCCTCCTCGCAGCGCTCGCGCTCGCGGTCCGGGGGGGCGCGTGGCTCGTGTCGGACGGCGGCTCGATCGCGCGCGTCCTGGACGTCGCCGGACAGCTCGTCGCGGCGATCGCCGTCGTGGTCCTCGCCGGGTCGGCCGTTTTCGGCGTGCTCCTGCCCCTCGTGCGGGTCCGCGCGCCGCTCATCCTGCGCGAGCTCGTCTTGGCCGCGGGCTGCATCGCCTCGTTCCTGCTGGTCCTTTCGTTCAACCGCGTCGAAGTGCTTGGCCTCGTGGCGACTTCGGCGGTCCTCACGGCGGTGATTGGCTGGGCCCTCCAGGACACTCTCGGCAACGTGATGGGTGGACTCGCTCTGCAGCTCGATCGCTCGGTGGAAGAGGGCGACTGGGTCACGTACGGCGAGGTCACGGGAATCGTGCGGGAGGTCGGCTGGAGGCAGACCTCGCTCGAGACGCACAACGGCGACCGCCTCGTCGTTCCGAACTCGGTCTTCATGAAGAGCGCCGTACTTCTGCGCGGCAAGCGCCCGGGCCTGCCCCCCCTCGAGCGCCGGTGGGTCCACGTGAACGTGGACTCGCACACGCCGCCCACGGCGGTCATCGCCACGATCGAGGCCGCCCTGCGGCGCGAGGCCATTCCGAACGTGGACCAGACCTCGCCTCCCGACTGCGTCCTCGTGGATTTCCTCGAGAGCGGGGCGCGCTACGCGGCTCGGTACTGGCTGACGGACATGCTGCGGACGGATCGCACGGACACGGCCGTCAGGACGCGCATCTGGTTCGCGCTCAGGCGCGAAGGCATCGCCCTCTCCATCCCCTCGCACAGCGTGCTTCTGACGTCGGACGAAGAGCACCGCGAAAGAGCGCGCGCGGACGACATGGTCCGCAAGAAGTCGGCGCTCGCGCGGGTGTCGGTCCTCGCTCCCCTCAACGAAGAGGAGCATCGCGATCTCGCGGCGCACCTCGTGCACGCGCCGTTCGCGGCCGGCGAGTCGATCGTCGTCCAGGGGTCGGACGTCCACCATCTGTACATCCTCACGAAGGGGAAGGTCGAGGTGCGGGTGTCGGTGGAGGGCGGTCCGTCGCGCGCCGTGGCGCTGCTCGAGGCGCCGGACTTCTTCGGCGAAATGGGTCTCCTGACGGGCGAGCCCCGGAAGGCGACCGTCGCCGCGGTCACCGACGTCGAGGCCTGGCGCGTGGAGAAGGAGGCGATCCACTCGATCCTCGCGGCGCGCCCGGCCGTCGCCGACGCGATCTCGCGCCTCGTGGCGGAGCGCGACGTGGAGCTCGCCGCGGTGCGCGAGGGCCTGTCGGAGGAGGCCAAACGCCTCCGCCTCGAGGACGAGCAGGGCTCGGTGCTCGCTAAGATCCGCGCTTTCTTCGGGATCGAATAGGGAGAGCCAGCCTCATGCCTTTGGCGCGCGTCTCCTTCTCCCTGCCCCGCGTCGCGCTCGCGGGCGCGCTCGGTCTCCTGTGTTCGACGTGGAGTGCGCACGCGGCCACGCTGTTTCTCCCCGGCGTCGCGAACACGGCCGGACTGAACGGAACGCGTTTTACGTCGAGCGTTTACGTCATCAACCTCGGCGCGCGCGGCACCACCGCCACGTTCGCACTCGTCCCCGAGGCCGGCGTGCCGGCTCCCGCGCCGACCACGCGCGCGCTCCGCTCCGGCGAAACGCTCGGATTCTCGAACGCGCTCGCGGAGCTCTTCGGACTCGAGGGGACCTTCGGGACGCTCGCGGTCTCGTCCGACGAGCCCCTCGGCTTGCGCGGGGCGACGGCGAACGTGAGGGATCCCGCCGCGACATACGGTCTCGGGCTTTCCGCCGTGGACTCCGACGCGACGCTCCTCGCGGGAGAGACGGGACATGCGATCTGGCTCTCGAACTCCCCGGACCTTTCACGCGGATATCGGACGAACGTGAACGTGTCGCTTCTCGCTCCCGACAGCGAGGTCGTCGTCACCCTCTGGGACGACGCGGGCTTCGTGCGCGGCTCGGCGCGCGTCGCGTCGGCGGTCCCCGTCACGTGGCAGGAGTCCGCCGCCGATCTCGCAGGCGATCCGGACCTCGCGGCGGGCCGCGTCACCCTCGAGGTCACGCGCGGTCGCGCGATCGGTTACACGGCCGTCGTCGACAACGTCACGGGCGACGGCATCGCCGTCCTCGCCGAGCGGGTGCCGTTCGAGCCGGGCGAAATCCTCCTGGACGGCGCCGCGCGCGCGTCGGGCCTGAACGGGACGCACTGGTCGACGGACGTGCGGCTCTTCAACCCCGGGCTGGAGCCTCTCGCCGTGACCCTCGAGCCGGTTGGCCTTCCCGCCGCGTCTTCGCGGACGGTCGCGCTGGGACCCCGCGCTCTCGCCGAGATCGCCGACGTCCTGGGATCCGGCGGCTTCGCGCTGGGCGACGGCGTCGCGGGCGCGATCCGGCTGCGGGCGAGAGCTCCCTTCCTCGCGTCCGGGCGGACGCGCAACGCGGACCCCACTCTCTCGCGTCCCGGCGGATTCAGCGCCGGGCTCCGGGCGATTCCGTGGACCTCGGGCCTGACGCCCGCGGGCCGCGAAGCGATCCTCCCGGGGCTTTCGCATTCCGGATCGACGCCGGGCTTTCGCGCGAACGTCGCGCTCCTCGGAGGGCCGGCGGGCGCGCGCGGCCGGCTCGTGCTCCGCGGCGCCGACGGCGGCGAGGTCGCGGCGACGACGTTTGCGCTCGGTCCGTCCGAATGGCGCCAGCAGAGTCTCCCCGGATGGTTCGGAACGCCGGATGCGCCCGTGGGCTCACGCGTCGATCTCGCGGTCGAGGCGGGAGCCGCGGACGCGTACGCGAGCGTCATCGACAACGTCACGGGAGACGCCGTCGTCGCTCCGGCGCTCCCGAAGCCGCCGCCGTGCGCCCTTCCGGCGATCGCCGTTCTCGCGTCTTCTCCCGCGCCGCCGTCACCTCCCGGTCAAGCCGTGACGCTCTCCCTTTCCGTGGGCGGCGCGACGTCCGTCCGCGTCGAGCCCGGCGGTCTCGTGCCGGGGACCGGCGGGACCGTGACGGTGTCTCCGTCCGTCACGACGACGTACCGCCTCTTCGCGGAGAACGCCTGCGGAACGGCGGCAGCGGCCGTCACGCTCGAGGTCGCGGCCGCGCCGGCCGTCTCCGCGACCGCGGGCGGAGCCCTCGTCGGCGTGATTTCCGGCGGAACAGCCGTCTACAGGGGGATTCCGTACGCCGCGCCTCCGCTCGGGCGGCTGCGCTTCCGTCCCCCCGTCGCCGCGGACTCCTGGAGCACGGTGCGCGACGCGTCCGGATTCGGAAGCGTCTGCCCGCAGCTCGACAATTCCGGGCAGGTCGTCGGGTCGGAGGACTGCCTCGTCCTGAACGTCTGGGCGCCTGCGACGCCTCCTCCCGCGAGAGCTCCCGTTCTCTTCTGGATCCACGGCGGGGGAAACGTTCAGGCCGCGGGCTCTCTCGCGGTTTACGACGGCCGGGCCTTCGTGGAGAACGGCGTCGTCGTCGTGACGCTCAACTACCGGCTCGGCGCTCTCGGGTTCCTCGCTCTCGAGGCCCTAGACCGGGAAAGCGCGCGGGGCGTGTCGGGAAACTACGGCCTGCTCGATCAGGTCGCGGCGCTCGAGTGGGTGCGGCGCAACATCGCGGCCTTCGGGGGCGACCCGGCGCGCGTCCTCGTCGGCGGCGATTCGGCGGGAGCGGTGGACGTGTGCTCGCTCCTGGCGTCGCCGCTCGCGAAGGGCCTTTTCGCGCGCGCGCTCATGGAAAGCGGAGGCTGCTCTCAGCCGCCCCTTTCCGCCGCGGAGGCGTTCGGCGAGACGATCGTCGAGGCCGCGGGCTGCGCGGGCGCCCCCGACGTCGCCGCGTGCCTGCGCGCCCTGAGCGCCGAGGCGCTCACGTCGGCCGTGCCGCCGCGGTCGAACGTGTCCTCGAGCGCGGGGCAGGCCTACGGCCCGAACGTGGATGGCTTCGCTCTCGATGCGTCGCCCGAGAGCGCCCTCTCCGCCGGCACGCACCACCACGTTCCGTTCCTCATCGGGGCGAATTCCGACGAGACGGCCCTCGTCGCCCCCGCGCTCCCGACGGACGCCGCGTATCAGGCGGCGATCCTCGCGCAGTTCGGCGGGACTCTCGGCCCGCGAGTCCTCGCGCAGTATCCGGCGAGCGCTTTCGCGTCGCCCGAGAAGGCCTGGGTCGCCGCCACGACCGACGCGCGCTGGGTGTGCCCGTCGCGGCGGATCGCGCGCGCCGCCGCGGGCAGCCAGTCCGAGCCGGTCTTCCGGTATTTCTTCACGAAGTCGCTGGATTCCACGTTCGCCGCGCCGCTCGGGGCTTACCACTCGCTGGAGCTTCCCTTCGCCTTCGGCACGCTCGACAAGTTCCCGGGCTTCACGCCGTCCGTGCGCGAGCTCACGCTCTCCAGCGCGATGAACGCCTACTGGGCCCGCTTCGCCGCGAACGGGGATCCGAACGGCGCGGGAGCGCCCCTCTGGCCGCGCTACGAGCCGGCGCTCGACCCGTATCTCGACCTCGACAACACGATCTTCTCCGGCGCGGGCGTCCGCACGGCACGCTGCGATTTCTGGGACACGCTCTCGACCCCGCCCTGATGGCGGTCCTCGCTCATAATCGGGCCATGACGCCTCTCTTTCCCGAAGTCGAGCCCACCCGCACGTTCCGGCTGCGCGTTTCGGAGATCCACGAGCTGCACGTCGAGGAGGCGGGGAATCCGTCGGGTCCGCCCGTCATCTTCTTTCACGGCGGCCCCGGGGCCGGCATCTCGCCGCTTCACCGGCGCTTTTTCGACCCCTCTTTCTGGCGGGTCGTCCTCTTCGACCAGCGCGGGTCCGGGAAGTCGACTCCGCTCGGCGAGCTGCGCGAGAACACGACCTGGGACCTCGTGGAGGACGCCGAACGCATCCGGACGCATCTCGGGATCGAAAAATGGCTCGTGTTCGGCGGCTCGTGGGGCTCGACGCTCGGCCTCGCGTACGCCGAGTTGCATCCCGCACGCGTCACGGGGCTGGTCCTCCGCGGGATTTTTCTCGCCCGGAGATCCGAGCTCGAGTGGAGCTTCACGGACGGCGTTCGGCGCATCTGGCCCGACGCCTGGGACGCGTTCGTGGCGCCGCTGACGGCCCGGGAGCGCGGCTCCGTCATGCGCGCGTACCACCGCCGCCTCACGTCCGAGGACCCGGAGGACATGAAGGCCGCCGCGCTCTCCTGGAACGCCTTCGAAGAGACCGCGAGCCATCTCGTCCCGGACCCCGCGCCGGCCGCCGAAAGGGACCTGCCGCACGAGATCGCGGTCGCGCGCATCGAAGCCCACTATTTCGTGAACGGGACCTTCCTCGAGAGCGACGACCAGCTCCTGCGCGACGCCGGGCGCCTGCGCAAGCTGCCCGGAGTCATCGTCCAGGGGCGATACGACCTCGTCTGTCCGATGCAGTCCGCGTGGGACCTCGCGGCCGCCTGGCCCGAGGCGCGCCTCGTCGTCGTGCCCGGGGCCGGCCACGCTGCGGACGAGCCCGGCATCGCGAGCGCGCTCGTCGAGGCGACCGAGGCGTTCAAGGCTTCCGCGGCGCGCTGAGCGGTTCTCCCTCAACGTTTTCGCCGCCTCCCCGGCAGAAGGTGTGTGGCGGGGCCTCGTCGTCGTCGTGTCGGCGAGCGTCGTGAAATGAGGAGGGTCATTCCCTCGCGAGGCGCGCCAGCAGGAGGTCGCGCTGGAGGACGAGCTCCTTCGGCATCGTGGCCGCGAGCTTCGTGAAGAACTCCTCCTGATCCGCGAGCTCGCGCTTCCAGGCCTCCCGGTCGATCGACTCGGCTTCCTCGACGTCCTCGAGAGGGACGTTCATGCCCGAGAGGTCGAAATCGATCTGCTTCGGCACCCAGCCGAACGCGGTCTCGCGGCCGCCGGAGCGGCCGTGCACGCGGTCGATGATCCACTTCAGGACGCGCATGTTCTCGCCGAAGCCGGGCCACAGGTAGTGGCCGTCCCTGCCCCTCCGGAACCAGTTCACCTGGAAGATCTTCGGCAAAAGCTCGACGCGGGCCCCGATGTCCAGCCAGTGGCCGAAGTAGCGCCCCATGTCGTAGCCGCAGAAAGGGAGCATCGCCATGGGGTCGCGCCGGACGACGCCGACCTTGCCGGTCGCGGCGGCCGTCGTCTCCGAGCCCATGGTCGCGCCGAGGTAGACGCCGTGCGCCCAGTTGAAGGACTGGAGCGCGAGCGGCACGGTGTCGCTGCGGCGGCCTCCGAACACGATGGCCGACACGGGCACGCCCTGCGGATCCTGGGCTCGCGGCGAGAGCGCCGGGTTGTTCGCCATGGGCGCCGTGAATCGGCTGTTCGGGTGCGCGGCCTTCACCGGCGAGCCCTTCCGCCAGGGGTGGCCCTGCCAGTCGAGGAGCTTCTCCGGGGGCTCGGCGGTCTTGCCTTCCCACCACACGTCGCCGTCTTCGGTCATCGCCACGTTCGTGTAGATCGTGTCCCGGCTGATCGTGCGCATCGCCATGGGATTCGTCGCCTCGTTCGTCCCGGGCGCGACGCCGAAATACCCGGTCTCGGGGTTGATCGCCCAGAGCCGGCCGTCCGGACCGGGGCGCATCCAGCAGATGTCGTCGCCGAGGGTCCACACCTTCCAGCCCTCGAACCGCCGCGGCGGGACGAGCATGGCGAGGTTCGTCTTGCCGCACGCGCTCGGAAACGCCGCGGCGACGTACGTCGTCTCACCGCGCGGGTCCTCCACGGCCATGAGGAGCATGTGCTCGGCCATCCACCCCTCGCGTCGCCCGAGGTGCGACCCGATGCGCAGCGCGAGGCACTTCTTGCCGAGAAGGACGTTGCCCCCGTACCCGCTCCCCACGGACCAGATCGTGTTGTCCTCCGGGAAGTGGCAGATGAAGCGGCGTTCCGGGTTCACGTCGAGCGTCGAGTGCAGGCCGCGGTTGAAGTCGTCCGCGGAGCCGAGCATGTCGAGGGCGGCCTGGCCCATCCGCGTCATGATCCGCATGTTCAGGACGACGTAGGCGCTGTCCGTGAGCTCGACCCCGATCTTCGAGAGCGGAGAGCCGGCCGGGCCCATGATGTAGGGCACGACGTACATCGTGCGGCCCCGCATCGCCCCGTCGAGGAGCGTCCGGAGCTTGCGGCGGGCCTCGCCGGGCTCCATCCAGTTGTTCGTGGGTCCGGCCTCCTCCTTCGACCGCGTGCAGATGAACGTGAGGTGCTCGACCCGGGCGACGTCGTTCGGATTGGAGCGGTGGAGATGGCAGCCGGGGAGCTTCTCCTGGTTGAGGGGGATGAGAATGCCGAGGCGCACCGCCTCGCGGGTGAGCGCGTCCTTCTCGGCGGCGGAGCCGTCGCACCACACCACGCGGTCGGGCTGCGTGAGGCGCGCGCACTCCTCGATCCACGCGAGAAGGAACGCGTTCCGGGAGAGTGGAGCGCCGACATCGGTTGCGAGCGCTGAGCCCATTGGAGCTCCTTTCGGCGGCAGGCCGCCATCGCGGAACGCGATGCCGGAAACCTAACACAAGCGCCGTTTCTGCTACGGTGGCCTCATGCAGCGCCTGCAGCGCTTCTATCCCAAGAAAGCGGGCTCCGCCGCGGTCGGCGTCCTTTCGCGGCTGCGCCTGCCCGAAGGGCTCCGCCGCCCGCTCCTCGGCCGGTTCGCAGCCGCGTTCGGCGCGGATCTCGACGAGGCCGAGAAGGAGCTTGGCGCGTACGTCTCGTTTCTCGATTTCTTCACGCGGCGGCTGAAGCCGGGCGCCAGGCCGCAGGCCCCCGCCGTGCCGGGCGGGATCAATTCGCCGGTCGATGGCGCCGCCATCGCAGAAGGGCGGGTCGAGGACGGCACGCTCATCCAGGCCAAGGGCCTTCCGTACCGCCTCGACGAGCTGCTCGACGGCGATCCTTTGGCCGCGGAGTTCGCCGCCGCCCGCTATGTGACGCTCTACCTCGCGCCGAAGGACTATCACCGCATCCACGTCCCTCTCGCCGGCTCGTGCGCCGGCGTGGGGCGCGTGGAAGGCGAGCTGTGGCCCGTGAACGCCGCGTCCACGGCCTCGACGCCCCGGCTCTACGCGAGGAACCGCCGCGCGTACTGGATCGCGAAGGGCACGGGAACGTGCGACGGCCTGTCGGTGGGCGCCGTCCTGATCGCCGCGACGCACGTGGGCGGCGTCGTCGTGGCTCGGCGGTGGCTCTCCGGCCGGACCCTCCCGAAGCGCGGCCGCCTCGAAGTCCCGGGCCTGCCGTGCGCCCCGGGCGACGACCTCGGCACCTTCGAGCTGGGCTCGACGGTGGTTCTCCTCGTCGGGGGGAAGAGGGCGGGCGCGTGGAGCTTCACGCACGGCCTCGCGCCGGTGAAGGTGGGGGAGCGGCTGGGGAGCTTCGTCGGCTGAGCCCCGTCAGCGCGGGTCCCGCCGTCCCGATGCCCTAAACTCTCGCCGCGAAGAGGGGAGCAATCTCCATGAAACGAGGGTCGAGGCGACGTCTGTGTGTGCTGGTGAGTGTGCTCCTCGGGAGCCTCGTCGCGCGGGCCGAGATGGCGCTCCCCCCGCAAGGGCATCTCGCGCCGGTCAACGGGATTCAGCTCTATTACGAGATCCACGGCGACGGAGCGCCCCTCGTGATGCTCCACAGCTTCGGGGCCTCGGGGGCGGTCTGGTCGCCGCTCGTTCCCGAGCTCGCGAAGACGTACCGGGTCATCCTGCCGGACCTCCGCGGGCACGGCCGCTCGACGAACCCCTCGGGCCAGTTCACGCATCGGCAGGCGGCGCTGGACATCTTCGCCCTTCTCGACCAGATGGGTGTGACGTCCATCAAGGCGATCGGGGCCAGCTCCGGCGCGATGACGCTCGTCCACATGGCGACACAGCAGCCGGCCCGGATCGAGGCGATGGTGCTCGTGGGCGGCACCGACCAGATCGGCCCGGAGGCGCGCGCCCTGCTCGGGGCCCCGGACTGCGAAAAGCTGACGCCTGAGGAATGGAAGGTGAAGCGCGAGGTCCATAAATACGGCGACGACCAGATCCGCGCGCTCCAGCGCATCTTCTGCGCGTCCAAGGACAGCTACGACGACATGAACTTCACGCCGCCGTTCCTGTCGACGATCTCCGCCCGGACGCTCATCGTGCACGGCGATCACGACCGGTTTTTCCCGATTCGAATTCCTGTCGAGATGTACGGCGCCATCCCGCACGCGTACCTGTGGATCGTTCCCAACGGCGGCCATATTCCCGCCTACTCGCCCAGGCACCGGGACGCCTTTCAACGCACCGCCCTCGAGTTTCTGAGCGGCGCCTGGGAGAAGAAGCCGTAAGACACGCCGCTTTGCTGGCGGTTTTCGCCGCCGTCTCGCCGCTCGTTGCCGGGCCGGGCGGAGTCCTTTCCTGGGGCGGCGACGCGGAGGGCGGAGCGCCCTTCGTCGAAGCCGACCCGGCGGACCCCACGGCCGTGCGCGGTTTCGACGTGGAGATCGCCGAGGCGCTCGCGAAGGGCCTCGGACGAACTCCGCGGTTCGTGCAGGTGGCTTACCAGACGATCGACCAGTCCGTGGCGCGCGGAGACTTCGACATCGGGATGTCGGGCGTGGAGGACGCCCCTCAGCGCCGGCGGACACTCGCTGTGACGCTTCCCTATTTCGAGTTTCGCGAGGTGCTCGCCGTGCGCGCCGGCGACGAAGGCCGGTTTCGGACGCTCGCCGACCTCAGGGGCCGCAAAGTAGGCACGCTCGCGGGCACAATTGCGTACGACACGCTCCTCGCGGCCGAGGCCGAGCACGCTCTCGTGCCCGTCTCGTACGACGACGATGTCCACCCCTACGAGGACCTCGCGCGCGGCCGGGTCGACGCCGTCCTCCTCGACCACGTCCTGGCGGCGCGCTCGCTGAAGCGCGTCAGAGGCCTCGCGATTCAGCCCGGGGCGGTCGTCACGGGGCGCTACGTGGGCGTCCTCGCGAGGGAGAACGCCGTGCTGAGGGACTCGATCGACCGGATTCTCATGGAGAAGATGCGGGACGGGACGCTCAGGCGGATCTTCGAGAAGTGGAACGTCTGGGACGAGGAGCAGGCGGCTTTCCAGGCGCGCGAGATCGCGGCGCGGGGTGCCGAAGACAGGGAGAAGAAGGAGATTTCTTCGAATGAGAAGATCGTCGCAGCGCACGGCGCCGCGACGAGGATTTCTTCGAGTGACACTGCGATGGGCGATGCTGCTGCGGCCGCCGGCGTCGCGCCGGCGCCCCCCTCTTCCCTTTCTAAGCAATCTTCATCTTCTTCATCTCTTTCTCTCGTTCTCTCCTATCTTCCATCCCTCTTCCGCGCCGCGCTGATCACGATCTTCCTTTCGTGCGTGTCGATGGCCCTCGCCGTCGCCCTCGGGATCGGCATCGCGAGCGGCCGCATCTACGGAGGCGCTTTCGCGCGCGTCCTGCTCACCCTCTACGTGGAGGTCATGCGGGGCACGCCGGTGCTCCTGCAGCTCTTCGTCCTCTACTACGGCCTGTCTTCCTTTCTGCGGCTTCCCGCGTTCGTGGCGGCGCTCCTCGGGCTGGGGCTCAACTACGCGGCCTACGAGAGCGAGATCTATCGCGGCGCTCTCGAGGCCGTGCCGAGGGGACAGCTCGAGGCCGCGCGCACGCTCGGCCTCACCGAGCGTCAGGTGCTGCGCCTCGTGCGCGGGCCGCAGGCCTTCCGCCTCGCGCTCGCGCCCATGACGAACGACTTCGTCGCCCTGCTCAAGGACTCCTCCCTCGTTTCCGTCGTCACGGTCGTCGAGCTCACGAAGCAGACGGCCATTTTCGCCACGAACATCGGAAGCTGGGCGCTGCCCGGCGCGCTCTGCGCGGCGCTGTATCTCGCGATGTCCCTGCCGCTCTCGCGCCTGGCGCGGCGTCTGGAGGAACGGTGGAACGCTCCCTCGGCCTGAGCGCGCCCGTGCTGTCGATCCGCGGCCTCCGCCTGGCGCGCGGAACGACGGAAGTCCTGAAGGGCGTGGAGCTGGCGCTCGGGCGCGGCGAGCTCGTCGCGCTGATGGGTCTCTCGGGCGGCGGCAAGACCACGATCCTGCGGGTGGTCGCGGCGCTCGAGCCGTTCCAGGCCGGCGCGATCGACGTGGACGGCGTCCCGCTTCACCCCGGGCCGATGCCCCGCGAAGGCGCGCTCATCGGCCTGCGCCGAAAGGTGGGGCTCGTCTTCCAGCTCCACTGCCTCTTCGATCACCTGTCGGCGCTCGACAACGTCACGCTCGCCCCGATCCACGCGCTGCGCCAGCCCCGCGCCGAGGCGGAGGCGCGGGCGCGCTCGCTGCTCGAAGGGCTCGGCGTCGCCGCCCGCTCGCGCTCTTTGCCGCGCGAGCTCTCGGGCGGGGAGGCGCAGCGCGTGGCGATCGCGCGGGCCCTCGCGGTCGACCCTCCGCTTCTCCTGATGGACGAGCCCACCGCGTCGCTCGACCCGGCGCGCCGGAACGAGCTGGGAGAGTCCCTGAGAATGCTGACCGGGCAGGGGCGGACGCTCCTCCTGGCCACCCACGACGACGAGTTCGCGCGCGATTACGCCACGCGCGTCGTGATCCTCTTCGAGGGCGCCGTCGTGGAGGAAGGTCCGCCCGAAGAGGTGCTCGTCCATCCGAAGCATCCCGCGACGGTGCAGCTCCTGCAGTCGAAGAGGAAGGAGGTCCCGTCAAAGCGGCCCCTCTGAGCCGCCGGGGAGTCTCCGCCCGGCCTCAGGTGCTACCCTTTTTGGGAGCTCATGGCCACCGCGAGACACCTCAGGCAGTCGATCCTCAAGGGCGCGATCCGCGAAAACGTGGACCACATCGAGGGCCGCCTGCCCAGGGGTCTCCGGCGCTTCGCGCGGTTTCGGCGGGCCCTCCTCCGGACGTCGGTCTTCATCGTCGTCCCGCTGGCCCTGTTTCTCACGGTCAACGTCCTGACGACGGGCCGGGGCGAGCGCACGGACGTGCTCGTCGTGTCCGCTCCGTCCGCGGCGCCCGCGGCGCCCGCGAGCGCCATCAACGCTCCGAACGGCCTCGTGCCCACGCTCTTCCACCTCGAGGTGCGCTCCGTCGTGATCGATCCGGGGCACGGCGGGGCGGACCCCGGCGCGATGGCGTCCGGCGTCTCGGAGAAGGACATCACGCTCGACGTCGCCCGTCGCCTCCGGGACCTCCTCGTCGCTCAGAAGCTCGCGGTTTCGCTCACGCGCGAGGCGGACACGACCCTGTCGCTTCGCGACCGCATCGTCCTGGCGAACGCGAAGAAGGCCGACCTCTTCGTGTCGATCCACGTGAACTCGCTTCCTAGGGTGAGGGAGGTGCGGGGCGTCGAGACGTATTTCCTCGGCACGACGACCGACCCGCACGTGGAGCGGCTCGCTCTCGACGAGAACCGCACGTCGGGCTACACGATGGCCGATTTCCGGCGCCTTCTCGAGGGCGTCCTCGCGGACGCGCGGCAGGGCGAGTCGCGGAAGTTCGCGGAGGCCGTGCAGGCCGGTCTCGTGACCTCGCTCCGCCCCATCGTGCCCCGGCTCGAGGACCGCGGCGTCAGAAGCGCGCCCTTCGTCGTCCTGATCGCCACGGAAATGCCGGGCATCCTCGCGGAGGTGTCCACCGTCTCGAACGACGACGAGGCGCGGCACCTCAAGAACCCCGAGTATCGCCAACAGATCGCACAGGCCCTTTCGAACGGCATCCTCGCGTACGCGGAGGCGCGGAACCATCCGCCGGCCTCCAAACGGAGTTGACATGAGCGGGAAGAAGGACGTTCTCCACGTCGGCATCGACCTAGGCACGTCGCGCAG
>JBGQDL010000076.1:0-17929 GCA_041495865.1 Thermoanaerobaculia bacterium
GCCGCGTTCTGGCGCGAGAGGCTGCCCGCCTCGAGCCGCGTCGTCCTCGTGCCGGGCGACGACTTCTGCTGGCACGGCGTGCGCACGCTGCGCGGCCTCGAGGCGGCAGGGCGGCTCGCCGCATATCAGAAGTCGTCAGTGCCCCGCTAGGAGCGGCCCGCGCCCACGATCGACACCGGACCGTTGACCGTCGAGAGGCGCACGACGGCGTCGGAGCCGCCCAGCTCGATGAGGCGGCTGCGGTTTCCGTCCTCGCGGCGCGCCCGATCGCACGCGGCGGCCCGACACGAGAGCAGCGAGTGGGACGACGCCTCGACGCGGACCGCCGAGGTGTAGCCGTCGGGCAGTTTGAGGGTGAGCGGGCCGTTCTTCGCGTCCGCCTCGAGCCCCTTGCCCTCCCAGCGCGTTCCGACGAGAGCGATCGTGAGCGGCCCGTTGACGGCGCGGATCCGCACGTCGCCCGAGGAGCCCTTCAGCGAGACGGGGCCGTTCGCGGCATCCACGTCCACGGAGCCGGTCAGGCTCGAGAGGGAGACAGGACCGTTGGCCGTCTTCACGGAGAGGGTGCCCGCGAGTCCGGTCAGCGAGACGGGGCCGTTCGAGGCCTCCACCGAGAAGTCCGCGTCCCGCGGCGCCGTCACGAGGAGGAAACCGGTCCAGCGGTCGCCGTCGGGCCCCTCGATCGAGACCCGGCCGCCCGACGAGCGGAGGACGACTTTCGAGAGGACGGCGCGGGCGGAGGCGTCGTCGTCGCCGGCGGCGGCCGTGCACGCCGTGACCTTGAACTCCCCCGCGTCGGCGCCGCGGACGGTGACGCCCCCGTTCCGCGAGCCCTCGAGGACGAGGCCCTTCGCCTCTCGTCGCGACACGGACATCGTCTCCTCGCCCCGGGCCGTCGTCCGGTCCCCGAAGTGGATGTGAACGCCAGAGCACCCGGCCCCATCATCCGCCTCGACCGTGACGGTCCGCTCGGCGGCGGCCGGGAGGGAAAGGGCGAGGGCGGCGACGAGCGCGGGAAGGGCGGCGGCACGGCTCATGAGGTCCTCCTGATGGACAGAGGACGCCCTGCAAGGAGAAAGGTTACGCGCTCAGTCCCGGCGCCGCATCAGGTCGAGGAACTCCTCGCGGACGGCCTTCTGGAGAAAGATTCCCCGAATGGCGGAGGTGACCGTCACGGCGCCCGGCTTCTTGATGCCGCGCATCTCGACGCAGAGGTGTCGGGCCTCGATGACGACCATGACCCCCTGGGGCCGCAGCTCCTCCTCGAGGACGCCCGCGACCTGCTCGGTGAGGCGCTCCTGGATCTGGGGCCGGCGCGCGAAGAAATCGAGGAGGCGCGGCAGCTTCGAGAGGCCGACGATCTTCTCGTTCGGGATGTAGGCGATGTGCCCGTGCCCGTAAAAGGGCACGAAGTGATGGGCACACATGGAGTAGAAGGGGATCTCCTTCTCCATGACCATCGACGTGTAGTGCTCTTCGTTCGGAAACGTCGTCAGCTTCGGCCGGGTCCCCTCGTCGAGCCCGGAAAAGATGTCGAGATACATCCTCGCGACGCGCCGGTCCGTGTTGATCAGGTTCGGGTCCTGGTCGGGACAGAGCCCGAGGATCCGGATGATCTCCTTCACGTGGCCGGCGATCTGGTCGAGGCGGGGATCGGCGAGGTCGGGGTTCTCGAGGGTGACGGCGAGCGGTTCCAGGGAAGTGCTCATGAGGGCATCATACGGAAAGAAGGCGGGAAGAGATGGCACGCGAAGAGCGACGGCGGACGCGCGCGACACGCATCGTCGCGACGATAGGCCCGAACGCGGAAATGCCCGGGGCGCTCGCGGCTCTCCTCGACGCGGGCGTCGACGTCGTGCGCCTCAACGGGGCGCATTGCCGGCGCGGTGAGATCAGGCGCCATGTGGCCCTCGTGCGCCGGCTGTCCCGGGCGAGCCGTGTCCCCACGGGAGTCCTTCTCGACCTCGGCGGCCCGAAGATCCGCGTCGGCGCCCTTGCCGGCGGCTCCCTGTCGCTCGTGAACGGGCAGGCCGTCGAGCTTTTTCCGGGCCGCGCGTCCAGCGGACGGCCGGGACGCGCCGTGCGCCTCGCGGTGACGTACCCGGCGCTCCTCGAGGACATCGGGCCGGGCGCCGAGGTGCGGCTCGACGACGGACGGATCAGGCTCCGCGTCAGGAAGCGCGGCAGGCACGCTCTCCTGGCGACCGTCGAAATCGGCGGCTGCGTGAAGAGCGAGGCGGGCGTGAACTTCCCCAATTCGGCCCTCTCGGCCCCGGCCTTGACGCAGAAGGACCTTCGGGATCTCGCCGAGGGCCTCGAAGCCGGCGTGGACTTCGTGGGGCTCTCGTTCGTGCGCAGCCCGGCGCACGTCGCGCACCTCCGGCGGCTTCTCGCGCGCCTCTCGCCCGGGCGCCGCCCCTGGGTCGTGTCCAAGATCGAACGGAAGGAAGCCCTCGCCGCCCTCGACGAGCTCGCGGCGGCCTCGGACGCGCTCATGGTGGCGCGGGGCGATCTCGGCGTGGAGATCGGTCTCGCGAGCGTACCGCGGGCGCAGCGGGAGATTCTCGCGGCGGGCCGGCGCCACGCCGTGCCCGTCATCGTCGCCACGCAGATGCTCGAGTCGATGATCGCGAATCCGACGCCCACGCGCGCCGAGGTTTCGGACGTCGCGGGAGCCGTTCACGACGGGGCGGACGCCGTGATGCTCTCCGGTGAGACGGCCGTGGGCGCGTGGCCCGTCGAGGCCGTCGAGGCCATGGCCGAGATCGCGCGCGCCGCCGAGGTGCCGGAAGCCGGCTTCGTTCCCGAAATGGAGCCGCTCCTGCCGGCCGGGGATTTCGCCGCCGTCGTGGCGCGCACCGCGGCGCGAATGGCCCGCGACGCGGGCGCCGCGGCGATGGTCGTTTACACCCAATCGGGCCGCACGGCGCGCCTCGTGTCGAAGAACCCGATTTGCATCCCGGTGCTCGCGTTCACGTCGCGGGAGACGGTGCGGCAGAAGCTCTGTCTCCTGCGCGACGTCACGTCCTTCCGCGTCCCTGAGGCGCGCAGCGTCGAGGCGATGGTCCGCGCAGGGGACGCCGTGCTGTCGCGCCTGCCGCATCTCGCCGGAGCCGTGGTCATCGAGATCTCCGGCGCCGCGCCGGCAGCGGGCGCGACGAACACGATCCGCGTGCGGCGCCTGCCGCGCTGAACCGTGCTTCCGCCCCACCGCTATCGCGGGAGTGCGATGACCGCGCCAACCACCGCACGGTCGAACTTCGCCCCGTAGATGCGGTTGAATTCCGAGAAGGCGAATTCGCCACTGCAGTGCCCGGCAGCGACGCGCTCGAATTTCCACGCGTCGCGGAAGCGGGTGACCAGGCTGCTCACCTCCGTGTCCGCGACCTCCGCCAAATGGAACCCGCCGAACACGCTGTAGACCCGCGGTTCGATCTTCGCTGCCGCTTCGAGGATCTTCTCGATGCCCGGATGCGAGCAGCCGACGATGACCACCAATCCCCGCGGCGTCTTGACCGCCATCGAGACCTCGTTCATCTCTTTCGTGCCGGTCACGTCGGAGACCGTCGAAAAAAGCCAGAAGCCGGGCAGCACCTCGGTGGGCGTCCTGATTTGCGCGAAATTGGCGTCCGGCCACGGCGAATCCGAGGCGACCTGCTGCGGGTACTTGCCGTCGAAGTAGTGCATGTCCTCGGGTGCTGAGTCCACGCGACGCCTGATCATGTTGACGAGTCCGGGTGATGAGGGCGTATGGAAATTCTGCTGCTCGGCAGGGGTGAAAATCTTCACAGTCGGATTCACCTTGAGCACGTGATGAAGGCCGCTCGTGTGGTCACCATGGCGGTGTGAGAGGACGACAAAATCGAGCCGGCTCAGGTCCACGCCAAGAGACGTCACGTTGGCGGCAAAATCATTGAGACGGCCGCCGGTGTCGAAGAGGATACGCCTGCCGCCGTATTCAACGAGTGCCGAATAGCCCCAACCAAGCTTCAAACCTGCGGACTTGCCGATCGCATCGTAGAGGATCGTCACTCGTGCCGGCGATTCCTGGGCGGAAACGTTGGCCGCGAGTGTCACCAAAGCAGTGAGAAAGACGGAGCAGAACAAAAGGCGCATGGGAGACCTCCTTTGTCTCTACGGTGAGGGCCGCGATTGTGTGGATCGCCACCGCCAAAAAGCATCGCGTAGCTATTTAGCCGAACGCGGAGCGGTTTGTAGCAGGTCGCCCACTTCCTTCTTCCAGAATTTCGCCTGGGAAACGGTTCCGTGGCCTGCGGTCTGGTCGTTGGCGGGTATCAGCAGCACACGTCCATTCTTTACGCGCTTGATCTCGCGGTCGAGCCGTGATCACGTTCATATTGGTCTCCTTTGATTCTCCGGGTGGAGTTTCGCGCAATTCTGTTTCGACTGCTCGGAGCGGCGGTGGAACAGGCGGGACAAAGGGCGGCGTGACTGAAACGTCGTCAGTCGTCGCCGTCGCCGGTGGGTGTCGCCAGGATCGGCGATGCCCTCGGGACGCCGTGCGGCGCGATCTCGAGGTCCTCGCCGTCCATCTCGTCCGGGTCGTAGGCGACGCCTAGATACGACAGGAGCGTGGGCGCGAGGTCGACGGTCCGCGCCGCGTGGAGGATGCCCGGCGGGACGCCGGGACCCGCGAAGACGAACGGGACGACGGTTTCGCTCCGCGAGAGCGAACCATGACCCGCGGCGTATCCCTTCGTGAATCCGTAGCCGTCCTTCGGGGAGACGAAGACGTCGGGGGACCGCGGCGAGTCGAAGAATTCCGGAAGCTGAACGACGAGGTCCGGATACTCCGTTTCGGCCGTCGCTTCGAGCCATTCGTCGGCCTCGTGGGCCGAGCCGACGAGCGGGGCGGCGGCCGGGGCGTGCGCGTAATCGAGAGGATCCTCTCCTTCGAGGATCCGGTACAGATACAGCGAATCGAGGCCGTCGCGGTCCTCGCGCACGATCTCCGCCCGCCCCGCGGGTCCATAAAGGGTCACGGTTCCGGAAGCGGGGCCGCGCGTGACCACGAGCCTCACCTCGGGCGCGCGGGCGAGCGCCGCCGCGAAGAGCGAGGCGGCCGGAGTCTTCAGGGGCTCCCCGGTCGAGTGGCGCGGCTTCCTCTTGCGGCGCGGCGCGCGAAACGCGCTGGGCACGTCCTCCGCGGGACGATTCGCAGGCAGCCAGATCATCACGCCCCGGTAGGCGCCGACGGCGATCATGGCGTCGCCCACGTCGTAGGTCTTGTCCTTCTGTGTGGCCTGCACGAGGACGCAGTCTCCCCGGCTGCAGTCCGCCTCCGTGGGGTGCGCCCTCAGCACGCGGTTCACGAGCTCGTTCGCGTCGACGAACGTCCCGTACGAGCGGTTCCCGTGGTCGCTCACGAGGACGAACAGGATCCGCTCGTCGAGATGCCGCCTCCTCAGGCGCCTGAGGAGGCGCCCGAACGCGCTGTCGATCGCCGCCATCTCCGCGCGGAACTCGGGGCTCTCCGGCCCGCTCACGTGGGCCACCTCGTCGGTGCCGACGAAGTGCCCCCAGACGAGGGGCGGCACGCGCCCGGTCGCCGCCGCGCCTGAATAGGCATCGCCGATGTCGTCGAGCGTCTTGCGGTCCAGAAAGGACCAGTCGTTGCGGGCGTACGAGGCGATGAGCGCGATCCGGTTCCGCGCGTGAACCGTGACGCCCCTCGCGATCGGCGCCGTGACGGCCACCGTGTCGTTCGGGAGCAACTCGAACAGCGTCCGCGCCTCCGCCGCGAGGTAGTCGGTCGGGGAGAAGACGCCGAGGATGTTCGTGTGCGCCTCGCGGACCCGCAGTCTCCGGTCGAGCCAGATGTTCGCGGGAATCCCGTGGTGGCCGGGCAGAAGACCCGTCTCGAGAGAAGCGAGGTTCGGATAGGTCTCGCTCGGGACCGACGTCACGGCGGTCTGAACCTGAAGTCCGGGGTCCACGATGCGGGTCTTGATGTTCGGAAGCGCGCCCGAGGCGACGAGGTGAGAGAAGGCTTCACCCGAAAGTCCGTCGAAGAAGAGGACGCAGACGGACGCCGAAAGATCCGGGGAGATCCGCTCGGCGGCGGAGTGCGTCCGCGAGCGGATCGAGCAGGCCGCCGCGAACACGAAGAGCGTGCCGGCCGCGACGCACGACGCCGCCCGGGCGGGAAAGGAATTCCGGCGCTTCACGGCGAAAGGGTACCCCGAAGGTTGCCGCGCGTCGCTGTTACCATTCGCCGGTGACCGCGTTCCGGGGAGCCGACCTGCATTGCCACTCCACGTTCTCGGACGGTCTCGAGCCGCCGGCGCGGCTCGTGCAGCGGGGCGTCGAGGCCGGTCTCTCGGTGCTCGCGCTTTCCGACCATGATGCGGTTCACGGCCTTCCCGAGTTCGAGGCGGCGGCGAAGGGCACGGGGCTCGTCACCGTCACGGCGAGCGAGCTCTCGACGCGCTGCGACGGCGACGACGTCCACGTGCTCGGCCTCTTCCTCGATCCCGAGGAGCCGGAGCTGAGGTCCCGGCTCGCCGTGTTCCGCGAGGACCGCGGCACGCGCGGCGACGCGATGGTCGAAAAGCTCGCGGGGCTCGGCATGCCGCTCGACCTCGCCGGGATCCGGGCCATCGTGGCGGAGGGCGCGTTCGGCCGCCCGCACATCGCGCGCGCGATGGTGGAAAAGGGGTACGTGAAGAGCCTCGAGGAGGCCTTCGAGAAGTTCCTCGCGCGGGGGAAGCCGGCCTACGTGCCGAAGCCGAAATGGACGCTCGAGGAGGCGATCGCCGCCATCCGCAAGGCGGGCGGCCTGTCGGTCATCGCGCATCCGATCTGGTACCGGGATCCCGAGAAGGTCGTCTCGCTCGGCGCGGTCGCCGGACTCGACGGTCTCGAAGTCATCCACGCCGACCAGGACGGGCAGAAGGAGAACGCGTTCGGCGCGCTTGCCGAGCGCGAGGGCCTCCTCAAGTCCGCCGGTTCCGACTACCACGGCCCGCCGGAAGGCCGGAAGCGCGTGGGGGCCTGCCGGCTCGACGAGGAGAACTGGAAGCGGATGGTGGCCGCCGCGTCGAAGCGCCGGGCCGAATCCGGCCGGCCGCCGCTCGACCTGAGCCCGCGGTAGGGGCGGCTTCCCGAGCGCCTCGGCGGCGAGATATTCTCCCGGGTCGCGATGTCCGTCCTCGCTCCCGCAGATTCCGAGGTCCTTCCCGCGCGGCCCGACGCCGAGAGGAGCCTGCTGGGCGCGATCCTCATCGACGGGTCGCTCCTGTCGCGTGTCATGGAGTTCCTCGTGCCGGAGGACTTCGCGAGCGAGGCGCACCGGCTCGTGTACGAGGCGTGCCTCGCGCTCGCCGACCGGCGCGAGGGCGTGGACCTCGTGACCGTCCAGAGCGAGCTCGAGAAGCTGGGGAGGCTCGATCGGGCCGGAGGCGCGGCCGTGCTCTCGGCGCTCGTGGATCGCGTGCCGGACGTCGAGAACGTCGAGAGCTACGCGCGCCTCGTGCGCGAGTCCTCGCTGAGGCGGCTCGTCATCTTCCAGTCGCGCCGGGCGATCCGCGACGCCGTCAGCGCACCGGACGCCGAGACGGTTCTCGAGAACGCGCAGCGCGACCTCGTCGAGATCGCGAAGGGGTCGATCAAGGGCGGCTTCGTGAAGCTCTCGCGCATCGCCGAGAAGAACGAGGAGGAGATCCAGAAGATCCACGGGCGCGGCACGATGCTCACGGGCCTGCCCACGGGATTCACGCGTCTGAACGCGCTCACGCAGGGGTTCCAGAAGACGGACCTCATCGTCGTCGCCGCCCGGCCGGGCATGGGCAAGACGGCTTTCGCGCTCAACGTCGCGTCGTATCTGACGATCCACCAGAAGTTCGTCGCCGGGTTCTTCTCGCTGGAGATGTCCGCCGAGCAGCTCGGTTTCCGCATCCAGTGCGCCGAGGCGCGCGTGAACCTGCAGCGCCTGCGCGAAGGCCGACTCTCGAAGGAAGAGAAGAAGGCCCTCTTCTTCTCGACGCAGCAGATGCGCGAGGCGCAGCTCTTCGTGGACGACTCGCCGGCCGCAACCCTCCTCGAGATGCGCGCCCGGGCGCTTCAGCTCAAGCAGCGGCACGGCCTCGACGCGCTCTTCGTGGACTACCTTCAGATCATGGGATCGCGCGGCAAGGTCGAGAACCGCACGCAGGAAGTCAGCGCCTTCTCGCGCGGTCTCAAGGCTCTCGCCAAGGAGCTCGACGTTCCCGTCATCGCCGTCTCGCAACTTTCGCGGCGGACCGAGCAGCGCGGCTCCGAGAAGGAGCCCGTGCTGTCGGACCTTCGCGAATCGGGCGCCATCGAGCAGGACGCCGACGTCGTGCTTTTCCTGTCCCGGCCCGAGTACTACGACAAGGATACGGAGCAGAAGAACGTCTGCGACGTCATCATCGCCAAGCAGCGCAACGGCCCGACAGACCGTTTCACGCTTGGCTGGTCGGGGGAATACACGCGCTTCTCCGATCTCGCGATGATCAGCGAGGGCCCGGGGCTCTGACCTCGCGCCTTCGCCCCACGCACGCCGTCGTCGACCTCGACGCGCTCGCCTCGAACTACCGGGCGATCGCTCGCTCGCTGCCGAGGGGCTGTGCGGTGATGCCCGTCGTCAAGGCCGACGGGTACGGCCACGGGGCGGCGCACGTGGCCCGGCGCCTCGCGGCCGAGGGCGCAAAGGTCTTCGCGGTCGCGGTCGTGGAGGAGGGCCTCGAGCTCAGGCGCGCGGGCATTGCGCAGCCGATTCTCGTCATGGGGTGGATCGGGAGAGATCAGCTCAGCTTCCTCGTCGGCGGAGGGCTGACGCCCAATATCCACTCGGTCGAGCAAGCAGAAGAATTGAAGATTTTCTTAGACAGAGAAGAGAAGAATTTCTTAGAAAGTGAAGAGGGGAAAGTCACCGCACCCGGTCCGCGGGGGCGCACGTCCGGAGCGGCTCGCTTGCCGTTGCCCGTGCACCTGAAGCTCGATACCGGAATGACGAGGCTGGGAGTCCTCCCTGCCGACGTTCCGCGAATCCTCGATCTTCTCGACGCGTTGGAAGGGCGCATTTTCTTGGAAGGTGTCTTTCAGAACTACGCGTCGAGTGACCGCCCCGACGATCCGCAGACCGAGGCGCAGACACACACTTTCGAAGAAATCCTCTCTCTGGTTCTTTCCCGCGGCCACCGCCCTTCCATGATCCACACCGACAACAGCGCGGCGATGCTCTCGCGGCTGCTGAATTCACCTTCTGAGCAGGTTCTCGAACCCACCCATGTCCGTCCCGGCCTTGCTCTTTACGCTCGGGTCCCCGGTCTCTCCTCCGAAGCAAATAATTCTCTTTCCGACGTGATGTCCTTCGTCTCCGTCGTCGACCAGGTGAAGACCGTCCCGCCCGGGACGCGCGTGGGCTACGGCGGGACGTTCATCGCCGGGCGGACGATTACGCTCGCGATCGTGCCGGCGGGATACGCCGACGGCGTCCCGCGCTCTCTCTCGGGGCATGGCGCCGTGCTGATCGGCGGCCGCCGCTGCCCGATCGCCGGCCGCGTCTCGATGGATCTCACGGCCGTGGACGTGACGGACCTGCCCGCGCCCCCCGCGCGAGGCGACGAGGTCGTGTTCTTCGGCCGCCAGGGAGACGCCCGCCTGAGTGTCGACGAGGTCGCGCGCGCGGCGGGCACCGTCTCATGGGAGATCCTGTGCGGCGTCGGCCCTCGCGTCCCACGTATCATCCTGTCCGGAGGGCAGACCGTGGCGCGGGAGTCCAAGTTCCTGTGACCGCCGTACTCGAGTTCCTGGGGCGAGGCGTCCTCGCGGTGACAGAGGGTGTGGGGCGCTTCTTCACGCTGCTCGGGATGACACTTCGCGGCCTCGTGGCGCCGCCGTGGACGCCCGTCGCGACCGCCAAGCAGGTCGTGCGCGTGGGCGTCGACTCGGTGCCGGTCGTGCTCCTGACGGCCTTCTTCACGGGCGGCGTCCTCGCCCTCCAGACGTTCAAGGGCTTCCAGCGGTTCCATGCCGAGGGCTACATCGGCTCGGTCGTGGCACTCTCGATGCTGCGCGAGCTCGCGCCCGTCCTGACCGGCCTCATGGTGACGGGGCGCGCCGGCAGCGCGATGGCCGCCGAGCTGGGCTCGATGCGCGTGACGGAGCAGATCGACGCGCTCGTCTCTTTGGCGACCGATCCCGTGCAGTACCTCTTCGTGCCGCGCGTCCTCGCCGCGATCATCGTCCTCCCGATGCTCGTCGTCCTCGCGGACGCGGTCGGCATCCTCGGCGGATATCTCGTGGCGGTTTCATACCTCGGCGCGAACCCGGTCGTCTACCTCAACAACACGTTTCAATACCTGAACATGGAGGACCTCACGTCAGGCTTGATCAAATCGGCCGTCTTCGGATTCCTCCTGTCGCTCGTGGGCTGCCAGTGCGGCTACGACACGACGGGCGGCGCCGAGGGCGTGGGCCGCTCGACGACGACGGCCGTCGTCATGGGCTCGCTCACGATTCTCATCGCCGACTTCTTCCTGACGAAGGTGCTGTTCTGAGCGCGACGGCCGCGGTCCCCGCGATCCGGATGACGGGCGTGTCGAAGAGCTTCGGCGAAAAGAAGGTCCTCGTCGGCCTGGATCTCGAGGTCCGGAAAGGCGAGTCGCTCGCCCTCGTCGGGCAGTCGGGAATCGGCAAGAGCGTTCTCCTGAAGCACGTCATCGGCCTCTTGAAACCCGATGCGGGCAAGATCGAGATCGATGGAAAGGACCTGTGGGGCATCTCGGCACGCGAGCGGGACGTCCTGCGCCGCAAGTTCGGCATGTCGTTTCAGGAAGGCGCGCTCTTCGACTCGATGAGCGTGGGCGAGAACATCGCGTTTCCCCTCACGCGGCACACGAAAAAGTCGAAGAAGGAGATCGCGGAACGGGTGGCGGAGTGCCTCGAGCTCGTGCGCCTGCCCGGCATAGAGGACAAGCGTCCTTCCGAGCTTTCGGGAGGGATGCGGCGCCGCGTGGGGTTCGCGCGCGCGATCGCGCTGCAGCCCGAGATCCTCCTTTTCGACGAGCCCACGACCGGCCTCGACCCGATCACGACCGACGTCGTCGTGAAGGTCATCGAAGAGATGCGCTCACGGCTCAAACCGTCGGCGATCACGATCACGCACGATCTCAAGGTCGCGTTCTCGATCGCCGACAGCGTGGGGCTCCTGTCGGGGGGCAGGATCTACGTCGACATGACGCCGGAGGAATTCGGGCATTCGAAGGACCCGCGGATCGCGGCGTTCGTGACCGGTGACAGCGAGCTCGCGCCTCCGGAGGCCGAGCCCGGGCTGAGGGAAGGCGCGAAACCCACGGAGGCGCACATATGATGGAGATCGCATGACGACCACCGCGAAAATCGGCGCGTTCTTCGTCGTGGTGCTCGTCGCGCTCGGCGTCCTCATCCTGAAGATCGAGGACATCCACTTCGGGAAGAAGGCGCGCACGTCGACGGTGGACGCGCACTTCAAGGACGTGGCGGGCCTCGACGACAAGTCCGCGGTGCGCGTCGCCGGGGTCCGGGTCGGGAAGGTGGACGGGATCGCGCTGCGTGGCGACGGCACGGCCGTCGCGCACCTCGCCCTCGATCCGACTGTGGAGCTGCATCAGGGCGCGAGCGCCCAGATCCGCAGCCTCGGAATGCTCGGCGACAAGTACGTGGAGCTCGCACCGGGCGACGTGTCCGCTCCGCGCCTCGCGAACGGCGCTCTCCTCGAGGGGGTCACGGGCACGGGCTTCGACGACATCACGAAGCTCGCCGCGGAGATCGGGCGCGACCTCAAGCAGGTTTCGGGTGCCCTCGCGGACACTCTGGGGGGCGAAAAGGGCGAGCAGAGGCTCAACCGGATCGTCGACAACCTGGGCCAGCTCGCCGAGTCGCTGCGTGACCTCGTGGACGCGAATCGCGGCAACGTCGACGCGATGCTCGCGAACCTCAAGGCTCTCTCGGCCCAGTTGCAGGAGACCGTCGCCCGGGTGGACCGCATGCTCGACGAAAACCGGCCGGGCGTGAAGTCGACGGTCTCGAACATCGACGACGTCACGGCGAAGCTCAAGACGACGGCCGACAGCCTGAACTCCATCACCGCCAAGATCGACACGGGGCAGGGCACGCTCGGAAAGCTCCTGAACGACGACGAGACGCACAAGAACATCAACGACGCGCTCAAGTCGGTGAAGGACGGCGTCGAGCAGCTCTCGGGAACTCTCGGGCGCATCAACCGCCTGCAGCTCGACATCGGCTTCCGCGCCGAGTACGCGACGCGGCCGAGGGACAGCAAGTACTACTTCACGCTGGACGCGATTCCGAAGGAAGGGAAGTTCTACCGCCTCGAGATCGGCGCGCTCCCGAAAGGCAAGCGGGAGGACATCCTCGAGTCGACCACGGTCACGTTCCCGGATGGAAGCCAGCAGACGATCGCGACGAGCGGTCAGCGGTTCGTCGATCAGTTCGTGATGTCGCTTCAGCTCGGATACCAGTTCAAGAACACGATCCTGAGGGCCGGAATCATCGAGTCGCGCGGGGGCGCGGCGATCGAACAGACGTTCAAGGGCGACAGGTTTCGCGTCGCCGGCGAGATCTGGGACTTCACGAGGCCGGACCTGAGCGGACATCTGAAGCTCTACACCCGCTGGAACGCGAGCCCGAACCTCTACGTGACGGGTGGCGTCGACGACCTCCTGAATCCGGCTCTGAGGTCGCCGTTCATCGGCGCGGGCATCCGCTGGAAAGACGAGGACTTCAAGGCTCTTCTCGGCAGCGTTCCGATCCCGAAGTAGCCGTGGCCCGCAAAGCCACGACGGTCTTCTCGTGCACGGCCTGCGGAGCCCAGAGCCCGCAGTGGTTGGGCCGCTGCCCCGAGTGCGGAGCGTGGAGCACGCTCGTGGAGGAGCGCGCGGCCGAGGCGCCGCCTCGCGGCGGGGCCGCCGCGCCCGCCTCATCCGCCGCGCCGGTGCGGCTTTCCGGCGTTTTGGCCGCGGCGGTGCCGCGCATTCCCACGGGTATCGCCGACATCGACCGCGTCCTCGGCGGCGGGCTCGTGCCGGGCTCGGTCGTCCTCGTGGGCGGCGAGCCGGGGATCGGAAAGTCGACGCTTCTCCTGCAGGTCGCCGCTCGCCTGGCGGAACGGGTCGGAAGCGTCCTCTACGTCAGCGCGGAGGAGTCCGCGCAGCAGGTCAAGATGCGGGCCGACCGCCTCTCGGCCTCGGCGCCGGGCCTGTTCCTCCTGCCCGAGACCTCGCTCGAGACGATCCTCGAGGCCGCGAGGGCCGGGGCGTTCGGCGCGATCGTCGTGGACTCGATCCAGACGATCGCCTCTCAGGACATTCCCGCGGCCGCCGGCTCGGTCACACAGGTTCGGGCGTGCGCGGGCCGCCTCCAGGCGCTCGCGAAGACAACAGGGGTGCCGGTTTTCCTCATCGGCCACGTCACGAAGGACGGGACGCTCGCCGGCCCGAAGGCGCTCGAGCATCTCGTGGACGCGGTTCTCTCCTTCGAGGGCGAGCGCTTTCACGCGCATCGCGCCGTGCGCGCGCTGAAGAACCGCTTCGGCCCCGTGCACGAGCTCGGCCTCTTCGAGATGACGGGCGCCGGCCTCGTCGAGGTCGCGAACCCGTCCGCGCTCTACCTCGGGAGCGGCGCGGGCGCGCGGCCCGGCTCCGTCGTGCTCGGCGGCGTGGAGGGGACGCGGCCGCTGCTTCTTGAGGTCCAGGCCCTCACGGTCGAAGCGAAGTACGGAAGCCCGCGCCGCACGGCGATCGGCTTCGACGCGACGCGTCTCGCGCTCCTCCTCGCGGTCCTCGAGCGCCATGGCGGCATGTCGCTGTCCTCGCACGACGTATTCCTGAACGTGGCGGGCGGCGCCGAGAGCGCCGAGCCCGCCGCGGACCTCGCGGTCTGCGCCGCCGTGGCGGGCAGCTTCCGTGCCCGCGCGCTGCCGACCGGGACCGTCGTGTTCGGCGAGGTCGGCCTCCTCGGCGAAGTGCGTGCCGTGTCCGATGCCGCCCTCAGGATGAAGGAGGCCGTCTCGCTCGGCTTTCGATCCGCCCTCGTCCCGGCGGGCAACGCGGGGGAGGCGGCGGCTTTCCCCGACCTTTCTGCCGTCCCGCTCGGGAGCATCGAGGAGCTGCTCGGGAGGACGTGACGTTCTCGAGCTCCGCCTACCCATGCGGAGGAGCGCCCGCGACCCTCGGGATTCCCCGAGGAGTACAACGTCCTCACGGTCGGCGGGGATCCAGACCGGCGCTCTCGCTGCGCTACACGGACCTCATCGTGCCTCTCGTCAAGGCCGTCCAGGAGCAGCAGGCGATGCTCGAGAAGGACCGGCAGGAGATTCGCGACCTGAAAGTGCGGCTCGAGCGTACGGAGAAGCTGCTCGCGAGCCCGGCCCTAGCGAGGCGCCGAAGAAACGCTGTGTGCTGTCATCGAGGCGGTCCGGATCGAGGTGGCGAGGCCCGGCTGAGCCTGGCGGACGGGCGAGTTCGGGGCACCGCTGACTCCGTGCGGATCAGCTTGAGCACGTCTTCGAGGAGGAGAGCGACCTCGGCGTTCTTGGAGTCGGCCCGCGAGAGTTCTTCGAGCCGGGCACGGGCCGGCTCGAGAACCGCGACGCCTTCCTTTCGATAGCCGGCGTTCCAGAGCGCCTCGCTCAGACCTGCGGCGGCCTTCGCGTGGTGATAGCTCACGTTGGCGTCTTGCGGATCGGCGGCGATCAGCTCCTTCAGCAGCGCGAGCGAGCTCCGGTAGCTCTCGATCGCCTCCGTCAGATTGCCGAGGTCTCTGAACGCATGTCCGATCTCGGACCGGTTTGACGCAATGTCCCGGCGGATTCGACCGTTCGTGGGATCGGCCGTCGCCAGGGCCTCGAGGAGCTGAGCCGCCTTCTTGAGGCTGACGAGGCCGGCCTCTGCGTCACCCGTCTCCCGGAGAAGACTGCCGCGGAGAAACTCGCAGGCGGCGACGTTCCTGCGCCGCGCGAGCTTCTCCGGCTCGCTGGCCAGAGCGCTCTCGAAGAGGGCGCACTCCTTCTCGGTCAGCGCCAGGCCCCGCTTGAGGTCGCCCGTACTGGCGAACGTGTCCGCGAGGATGTGGAACGCCGAGCCCAGCATGATCTGCAAGGCCGGATCTCGCGGTGCCTCGGTGAGGAGCGCCTCGAAGATCTCCACGGCGCGCGTGCCGGTCCTCCGCGCGGCCTCGGACTGGCCCGTGCTCAGCTCCACGTTGCTCAGCTCGATCAGAAGCGCCCCGAGGGCTTGCTGGTCGACGACGCTGCCTCGAGGCGGCGCTGCGAGTGCCTCGCGGATGGAGAGCGCCGCACGGTAACTGGCGAGGGCGCCGGCCGTGTTGCCGAGGTTCGACCGGCCGGAGGCGCCCTGAATGTCCCCCATCCGCTGATACGCCTCGGCCAGCTCGCGCAGGAGGCCGGGATCATCGCCGGCTTCCTTTGCGAGCGAGTCGAGATAACCCAGCGCCCTCTTCACGATCAGGTCGCGCGCAGGTGTCGAGCCCGCGAGGTTCTTGATCGCGTCGTGGAACTCGAACAGGTAGGCGTTTGCCAGCTTTCGGACCTCGTCGAAACGCTTCTGCGCAAGCTGCTCCTTCTCCTTCGCCTTCTTGGTCGCCCGCAAAGACACGCCGAGTCCCCCGATCAGCGAAGCGGCCACGAGCGCTGATGCGCCAACAACGACGCGGTGGCGCATGACGAACTTCCGCGTGCGGTAGCCGACGCTGTCGGCGCGCGCCGACACCGGCCTCCCCTCGAGATGCCGTCCGATGTCCGCCGAGAGTCGCTCGGCCGACGCGTACCGCCGCCGCGGGTCCTTGTGCATCGCCTTGAGGACGATCGTGTCGAGGTCGCCCGCGAGAGCGCGCGAGAGCCTCTCGGGCGTGCCCTCGCGCAAGGCGGCGGTCCGCACGGCCGTCGGCGCCGCCTCTCCATCGTGGTCCGCGGGCTCCGCGCCGGCCCGGACGGCGAGGCTCGGCCGGGTCGGGTCCTGCTCGAGGACCGCCCGCGCCAGCTCGTCCGTGGCCCGCGTCGTGACTCGGTAAGGCCGCTTCCCGGTCAGCAGGACATAGAGAAGGGCGCCGAGCGAGTAGACGTCGCTCGCCGTCGTGACAGTCTCCCCCTTCACCTGCTCGGGGCTGGCGTAAGCCGGCGTGAAGATCCTGAGATTCGTCGCCGTCTCCTCCGGCGGGGCATCGGGACCCGGCTCGAGGACCTTCGCGAGGCCGAAGTCGAGAAGCTTCGGGACGCCCTCCTGGGTCACGAGGATGTTCCCCGGCTTGAGGTCCCGGTGAACGACGAGGTTCTGGTGTGCGTACTGGACGGCCCCGCATATCGTCCGGAAGAGGATCAGCCTTTGCGCGGTCGAAGAGCGGCGGGCATCGCAGTACTCGGTCAGTGGAGTGCCCGCGACGTACTCCATCGCGAAGTATGGCAGCCCGTCTTCGGTGGTCCCGCCGTCGAGCAGCGCCGCGATGTTCGGGTGCGAGAGCCCCGCGAGGATTCGCCGCTCGTTCTGGAACCGCCGCACGAAGAGCGCGCTGCTGAAGCCGTGGCGTATCACCTTGACCGCCACCGGTCTCCGGAAGCCCGGTCCCACCTGCTCGGCGAGGTAGACGGTCCCCATCCCTCCGGATTCCACCTCGCGGAGAACCTCGTAAGGGCCGACGCGCTTCGGCAGAGGCGGCCCGGGCGCGTCAGGGTCGGCGCGCGTCGCCGTCGGCGAGCCCAGGAATTCTCCGGCTGCCGCGTGCGCTTCGAGGAGCGACAGGACCTCCCGTGCGACCGCGGCGTCTCCCCCGGCCTTCGCGCGGACGAATGCCGCGCGCTCGCTCTCGGCTCGTCCGAGCGCTTCTTCGAAGACGTCCTTGACGGATGCCCACTCTTCGGGCGTCATCTTTTCCTCACGCCGGCGCGAGCCGGCGGAAGAGCCAGGCGCGCGCGATGGCCCAGTCCCGCTTCACGGTGGCCGGCGAGATGCCGAGCGCCTCCGCGGTCTCCGGGACCGAAAGGCCGCCGAAAAAGCGCAACTCGACGATTTGGCACTGTGCTTCATCGATCCGCGAGAGCTCCGTGAGCGCGTCGTCGAGAGCAAGCAGCTCGACCTCGTTTCCCCCGGCAACGGCGGCGAGCGCGGAGTCGAGCGTGAGCCGCGGCTCGCCGCCGCCTCTTTTCTGCGCCCCGTGGACGCGGGCGTGGTCCACGAGGACCTGACGCATGAGCCGCGCGGCCACACCGAAAAAATGAGCCCGGTTCTGCCAGGGGACATCCGCCTGCCGGATGAGCTTGAGATACGTCTCGTGCACGAGGGCGGTCGGCTCGAGCGTGTGGTCCCGCCGCTCGGCCGCCATCGCTCCGGCTGCGATTCGCCGCAACTCCGCGTAAACGAGGGGGATCAGCCTTTCGCGCGCCTCGCTCTCCCCTCGGCCCCACGCGAGGAGCAGCGCCGTCACGTCGCTCGGGGGCGGTGTCGACATCGTCAAAGGCACCGAACCTGTTCTGTACGCGGATCTTACATCCTGGAGGTCCGGGGGAAGAGCGGGGAACGCGAGCCGCGTGAGCCCGCCGGGTCGTTTTCCTCGCATGTTTCTTCAGAAACCAGTTCGTGTCCGAAGGAAGACAGGAGGCCCGTCATGTCCAGGCGCAGATCCCTCGACCTCAGCCTCGCCATCCTCTTCAGCCTTTGCCTCGCGCTGCCAGCCTTTACCCAGGAAACCGAGCTCCAGAGCTGGACGGCGCCGCCGTACTGGATGCCGCCAGCCGTTTCATCCGAGGAGCAAAACGGGCGCAGCGCGTTCGCCGCGGGACGCCAGGCGCTGGCAGCCGGATCCGTGGCGCTTCCCTTTATCTCACTGCCCCCCTGCCGCCTGGTCGACACGCGCTCGCCGGTGTTTTCTGCCC